>NZ_JAOCEA010000001.1:0-524005 GCF_029841165.1 Pseudomonas sp. GD03842
GCGCCTGCTGCGCGAAGAAACGCCGTGGCAGAGCAGCCTCTACGTCTACGAGCCCAACAGCTACGCCCCGTTGGCCCGGGTCGACCAGCAGGAAGGTGAGGCTGAACAGAAGCTCTACTACTTCCACACCGACCAGATCGGCACGCCGCTGGAGATGACGGACGTTGATGGCAGTATTGTCTGGCAAGCGACGTACAAGGCCTGGGGTGAGATCGAAACGCTGACCGTCAACAAAGTGGAGCAGAACCTGAGGTTTCAGGGGCAGTATTTCGATGACGAGACGAGGCTGCACTACAATACGTTTCGGTATTACGATCCGGGGATTGGGCGGTTTATTACGCAAGATCCGATTGGGTTGAGCGGAAGCCTCAACCTTTATCGCTATACGATTAGTCCAAGCAATTGGATTGACCCCCTAGGTTGGTGCTCAACAAAGTTGGGCAATGATATGGGTGCGCGAGCTGGTGATGGGATGGCTAATCATCATTTGATTCCTGAAAGTTTAATAAAAAGTGCTCAGTTTAAGGCATTGTTCGGCAGACTTAAAAAAATAGGTTGGGATCCGGATGGCGCCTCTAATGGTGTTTTTTTGCCAGGTTCAAAAAATCTCGCGCAAACTACTCAAATTCCTGGTCACTGGTCCAGCCATGGGCAATATACTGAAGCTGTGAAAAACAAACTAGTCACCTTGAACAATAACTTAGGTAGGCTGACTGATATGGATTTAGCTCTTGGCGTTAAACACATTCAGCAGTGGGCATCGCAAGGGTTAGAAAATGGGCTATTTAAATTAGATTCATTAACTGGGCGATTGCTATGAGGTTTGAAATGCAAAAATATTATATTATTAGCTATGAGCCCGATGGAAAAGGCGCACCCTATTTTTTTGACGTGGAATGGTCTCCGGAGCTACCGGAATTCCACTATCCCACTCAAAGTCCAAGTAGTGAAAGCTTATGTGATACATACTATGCAATAGCGGAGGTAGAGAGGCTCCAGGCTGACTGGTTGATCGATCATTTTCTGGGTTCAGATAAATTTAAGGCTATTTGTGACGAGTTTCAGTGTCCATATTTGAGCCGTAAAGTTGTTTTATCGCTGAGTGACGGCCAAGCGCCTTTATCTAAGGTTTATAGTTTTTTTGTCCCCTCAGAAAGACTGCGCGCGATGGACGTCAAGCAATCCTCCTTTGTTGTCGACAGCAATGATAAGCTGGGCCATTCACACGAAGTGGAGTATGAAAGGATCGATAATCTGGTGATGCAATCAGGTATCAAGTCTCACCTGTTCTATTTTGAGGAAATCAAAGAATTTGTTTGTTCTGACGCTTTTCTAAAAGCGGTTTTGGAAAGAAAAATTGTTGGCCTAAGCTTTTCGCTAATAGATACCAGCTATAGATACGCCCCATGGGATGATTTTTGACTCTTCATCCGCAAGGTGGCTTCAAAAAGTGCAATGTGCCGCATGTTGAGGTGAGTATGAAACGTATAGCATCAGAGAAGTGTTGGAAGATATGGATAGCATGCCAGAATTCCTGGTTTTACATGCCAGATTCAGAATGGGATTTGGAAACCAGAGGATCATTTTCACAAGCTAGCAAAGATCCCCCCCCGAATTGAAGGATCATATGGTCGTCGCTCCCAAGGCGGCCTCATCGATGCGACTATTTGCCGCTGCACGGTGGCAATTTGCAGCAGCTCAAATGCGAAGTTCACGCATGCCTGCCAGAAGCAATGGAGCCGTTGGGTCGGAGCATCACCGGGGCTAGAATACGAACGCCGATTACTGTTCAGGAGGTTGAAGTGAGCCGAGTACCAAGTAAACAGCGTAAAGCCGTCGTCAAGCATGAACTTTCCCTGTTCGGCCGTAATTTTGATGTGAATAATTACTACAATGACAACAAAACGCTTTCGGTTGAACTTGTGACGGTGCTGGACTCTGATGATGAAGGGATGCTGTCTATCGCCACTGTGGGTCTGTCTGAAGTCGCTCTGCAGCATTCAGATGCGGCTGAGTTTATGACGAGGGTCGAGCTTTGTGCGGGTGTCCCGGTGAGTGAAGGTCATTGGTGCAATTTTCTTGCGTCGGCCTCCTTCCTCATTCAGCGCTCTCGAGTGTGCGTGATGCCTGGTACGGTGCTTGATAACGTCATTGCGGAATACTTTCCTGACGCTAAGCTGCCGCATATTTATTTAACCGTTCCGTTTCTGTGGAAGGATGGCAATTTTCCAGAATTGACTTTTGGTGACGTGAGAATCAATTGGCTGCAATGCATAGCGATTTCGGATTCTGAAAGAGATTTCATAAGCCGTCATGGTAGCGATGCGTTTGAGGATTTGCTTGTGGACCAGGAAGCTAACGTCATGAACCCTAGTCGAACGCCCGTAAGTTTCCAATCCTGAGGAGTTTCCGCTGCGCTCAAGTTAGGGTATTGGGTGACCGTTGTTGATGAGCCTCGGGTATTGGGCGCAACGGTGTTGAGGAGTCGGTGCAAAGTTCGTTCGGAAGCATTCACTGAATTTCCAACCCGTGCCTTCACTCTTCAGGACCTTCCTGGCTGTTGATGGAATTCCATGTCTTAGGTAGCGCCCGCTCGTTCTTTCAGTTCCGCGCCTGAACTCGGACATTCAAGACGGCCACCATCCCTCTGACGATCAGCGCTGCGCTGCATCTCGCCGTCAAACCGAGTGGGCCAACCGCCACGTCAGGCAGGATTAATCAAGGAACAGAGCAACTAGCTCGCCAACCCCAGCCCACTCACCCACGCCACCCACGCCTCAATGCACAGCCCAAGAGCGCGGCGCAGGGGTGTGGGCGAATTTGGAAATGCCCTTTACCCAGAATCGGCGATGCGGGGTTTGGTCCGGTGGGAGCAAGGGTTGGCTGGTCCATTGATGGTGGCGTTTCGAAGCCTCGCGCCAGGCCTTCCACTCCATGGCTTCGGCGGTTTCTTTGGCGGCGTGCTCGTCGTCGAACCAACCCAGAACGGACACTTCCCCTTGTTCGCGACCGTGTTCCACCAGCAGATAGATGTCGTGCATGTTCAAGCCTTTCGTTCAGCAATGGCAGCCCAGGGCTTGGGCTCTACTCCCACGTTATCGACTTGTGACGGCAAAGGTTGAATCCGCGCATCGACGCGTAGCGCTACGCGCCGCCTGACACGGCGGCGCGGGATCCTGCCTCATAGCACGGAAATCGGGTAGTCGACGATCAGGCGAAACTCGTTTTGATCACCCTCGGCCTGATCGGCGTTGCCGCGATGCCAGGCCTGGCGGATGCGAAACGACAGGTCTTTGGCCGGACCGACCTGGATGACGTATTTGGCTTCCAGGTTGGTTTCGTGGTGCTTGCCGTCCTCGCCGTAGCCGTAGGCACGGTAGGGGCTGTCGGCGGCCATTTTGGTCCCATCGATGTCGCGGCCGTTGATATAGCGCGCCATGAAGCTCAGCCCCGGAATGCCATAGGCACTCATGGCGAGGTCGTAGCGGGCCTGCCAGGATTTTTCCCCTGGGCCATTGAAATCCGAATACTGGACCGAGTTGGCGAGGAAGATGGAATCGCCGGTGGTACCCGGCCCGTTGTCGCCGAATGACACGTAGTCGAAGGGCTCATCGCCATGCACCTTCTGATAGGCGAGGGTAACGGTGTGACCGGCCAGGAAGTTGTACGCCGCCGCCAGCGACCACGTGGTGTTGTTGATCTCGCCAGCCTCGGCTTGCCCTTCGTCGTTGGTGCGGTAGAGGTTGAAATCGAACGTCAGCGCCTGTTCGCTTGTCAAGGCCATCGCATAGTTGGCGTTGACGTAGTACTGGCGCCACACATCCTTGAATTCAGAGCCGTAGAGCTGCACTGAAAGGCTGTCATTGATCGCGTATTTGCCCCCCACAAAATCCACCTGCCGGGTAGTGACGCCTGCGTAACTGGCGTACAACTCGCCGCTGGCGCTGGTGTGTTGCGGGCCATTCCCTGCGGTGAAATGGCCGCCTTCCAGGTCCAGGCCTGTAATTTCGCTGCTTTGCAGGCTGAAGCCCGTCGCGGTCTGGGGGAGAAGGCGGGTACCCCCAGCGGCGAAAACCGGAGCGGTGGGTTGCATCGTTCCCCATTTGAGTTCGGTTTTCGAGACGCGGATTTTGAGGGCGCCCCCTGCGGTACCGAATTCATCCTCCGGGCTACCGCTGCTGTCCACTGGAATATTGCCGGTGCCGGAATGCCCCGCGCCGCCATCGAGCTTGAGGCCATACCAGCCAAACGCATCCACCCCGAAGCCGACCGTGCCGGGGGTAAAACCCGAACTGAAATTGGCCAACGCCGCTTGGGACCAGTCTCGCCGATCACCGGCACCCTCTTTGCCGTCGCGGTTGAAGTAATAGTTGCGCAACAGCACATTCAACTGGGCGTCTTCGACGAAGCCTTTGGCATCGGCTTGGTCACTGACGAAGGCTTCTGCTTCTACGGATCGGACATATCCCGCCGATACCGCCAAAGCGATCAGGCTTAGGCTTATCACTCTCATAATGGCATGACCTCTGGAGAATTGAGGCAAGCCGCCATTACCGCCGGGTGCAATAACCGCGCTTGCCGCACGTCGCAAAGCGTAATCCCTGAGCATGAGTTCGCCACCGGGCACCCGCAATTGCCTTCCCAACGGTCGTGTTTCAGACGATTGGTTTACTTAACAGGCAATTAAAGCGCTTGGTTAAAGTGCGTTGTGCAGTCGTACCGCCTCAGACGGCGCCCGGCAATTCGCAGCGTTCAACGTCGCTGTCGAACACCACCTGACGCACGAAGCAATTGCTGAGCAGTCCATTGAGGCCTTCGTTGCTGGGTTTTGCGAAGTGCTCCGACATGGCTTGGCAGGATGACCAGTGCACATCGATGACCCAAAGATCGCTGTCTTGGGCGTCTCGGTTCAGCCCACAACTCAAGCAACCGGGGAGGGAGGGTAAGCGCTCTACGACGCTGGCGAGGTACTCCCCAAGTTCCTCGGAACGTCCATGCGCGGCGTAGATTTTTACGGTGTTAGAGGCTACTTCCTGGGTCATGCGGGTGTCTCCGTCGCAACGAGATCGTCATTTCAACCGTTGCCATAGTAGTGGGGACTTGTGCAATTGCCAGTATCCAATCAGGTGATTGACGAGTAGGCCAATTAGAGGAAGTAAGGCGGGGAAAACGGGCGGCGAGCCAGACGATCGCGCAGAAGATGGGAGGAAAGCAGAAGAAATGCCGTGGCATGAAGGGCGGTGGGTCAAAGGGCGGTGCGGATGGGCGATGCCTGATTCAAGCTTCGACAGCCATCCACACTGCCAGGGAACACATGACGGGAGCTTATTTCGACCCGCTCGAACCCGTCGAGCTGCTGCCGGTGCCGCTGCCGTTGTTCATCCCACCCTGACCGGTACTGCCATTACCGTCGGAGCTGCCCATGCCTTTAGTGCCGGGTGTCGAGGTGCTTGGCGCTTTCGGCGTGCCGTCCGTATTCGGGCCCGCGCTGCTGGAGCGAGGCCCAGTTGTGGTGCTGCTGTCGACCGGGTCGGTGGGGCCGGTGGAGCCGGCGAAGGCCGAGCCGGTGGCTGCCGTCATCAGGGCTGCGAGGGTCAGGGCAGTCAATCGGGTCTTGATCATGATGTGAATCCCTTTTCTGTTGTGGATACCCATTGGTCAAGCGACGGTGTTCAGAGGTGCCCTTCTGCCGACAAGCGGTAGAGTCGGGAAGGCGATCAGGGGTTATGCGGAGCGCTGCACGCTGACAATCCCGTGCTCGAGCATCGTTGCCAGAAACACATCGATCTTGTTGCGCAGGTGATCTTCCATCAGGGCGCGCAGTTTCTTGCTTTCGCCTTTTTTCAGATAGGTCAGCATTTGCTCGTGCTCATTGATCGCTTGCTGCCAGCGGCCGGGTGTCGGGTTCAACCGGCGACGCACGTGGCGCAGCCGGGCATTGAGGTTATTGAACATTTCCGAAAGAACCCGGTTGTCGGCCACCTGCAGGATTTTGAGATGGATCTGCTGATTCAGATTGAAGTAGCTGCTCAGGTCGTTCTGCTCATGGGACAGCCGCATGGCGGCCTGCAAAGCCTCCAGCTCGGCGATTTCACTGGCCGATATTTTCTGACAGGCCTGTTCACCCGACAGACCTTCCAGCGCGGCTAACAGGGTCAACATGTTCGCCGCTTCTTCCAGACTTACGCTCGCGACCCGTGCACGCCGGGTGGCGGAAATTTCCACCAGCCCTTCGCGGGCCAACATTTTGATGGCTTCACGCAACGGCGTCCGGGAAACGTCCAGTTCCTCGCACAGGGCTCGCTCCGACAGCGGCGCCCCCGGCATCAGCTCGCCACTGATGATGCGATCGCGCAGGGCAGCGTAAGCGGCCTCGTTGATATTCGTCAGCTGACCGGTTTCGGACATCCTTCCCTCTCTTGGTATCCCATACATCATTGTCATCGTGCGAGCGATTATCGCGATGACGCCGATTTTTTTCTATGGGAAATCCACGTTTAGGGGGCTGAAGGTCGAAATCGCTGGCGTCCGCGTTCATCTTTGCCCATCAGCGGCTGTCGTTTTATGCAAAAAAGCCTTGCGCATAAAAATAGTCGTCCTATATTTGGGATGCCAAACCTGTGAAATGGTATCCCAAAAATAAAAAGGTACACCTATGAACCCTCCTCATTCCCGCTCGCCAGAAGTGCTCGTTGAGCGCGACGGCGGCATTGCCACCGTTATCCTCAATCGCCCGGAAAAACTAAACGCCACCACGCTGTCGATGTGGCAGTCGCTCAATGACACGATGGCCATGCTCGATGCTGACGACCAGGTACGCTGCATTGTCATCCGGGGGGCCGGGACCCGGGCGTTCGGTCCCGGCAATGACATTTCCGAATTCGAAACCCATCGTGGCAACCAGGCGCAAGCACGGCACTACGGACCCGTGATGCACGGTGCCTTGCGCACCCTTGCCCGATGCCGCCACCCGCTCGTGGCGATGATTCACGGTATCTGCGTGGGGGGCGGGCTGGGCATTGCCTCGCTCTGCAACCTGCGCATCTGCGGTGAGTCGAGTCGCTTTGGCGTACCGGTCAACAAGCTGGGCCTGGCCATGTCCCACGACGAAATGGGCGGCCTGATGCGCATTGCCGGCCCTGACGTCACGCTGGAAATGCTGTTGGAAGGCCGGGTGTTCGGCGCGCAGGAGGCGCTGCAAAAACGCATCGTCAGCCGGGTGGTGGCTGATGACGAAGTCGAAGAAGCGGCCATGCTCGCCGCGCGACGCATCGCCGATGGCGCGCCCTTGGTGGCGCGCTGGCACAAGCGCTTCGTCCAGCGCAGCCTCGACCCGTCGCCATTGAGCGCGGAGGAATACGACGAGGCGTTCGACTGCTTTGCCACCGAAGATTTTCAGATCGGCTACCAGGCCTTCCTCGCCAAACGCACACCTGTTTTCGGAGGCAAATGATATGGCCGGTCCATTGCAAGGCATGAAAGTCATCGAGCTGTCGCACATCATGTCCGGCCCCATCTGCGGGATGATGCTCGCCGACATGGGGGCCGACGTGATCAAGGTGGAAAAAATGGACGGCGACGACTGCCGGCGTTTTGCACCGATTCTCGATCACGGCGAGTCGGCGTCGTTCATGATCCTCAACCGCAACAAGCGTGACATCGCACTGAACTTGAAGACCGAAGGCGGGAAGGAGGTCTTGCGACGCATGCTCAGCGAGGCCGATGTGGTCACCGAGAACTACCGAAAAGGCACCATGGAGAAGCTCGGCCTGGGTTACGACACGCTCAAGCAACTCAACCCAGGGCTCATTTATTGCTCGGTATCCGGGTACGGGCGTACAGGGCCGTATGCGGACAAGGGCGGTTTCGATCTCATCGCCCAAGGCTTGTCTGGTTTGATGAGCGCCACAGGCGAGCCGGGCCAGGCGCCGATCAAGGCGGGTTCGCCGATTGCCGACATCAACGCGGGCATTCTCGCGGCATTGGGCATCGCCGCCGCGTATGCCCACAAGCAGAAAACCGGCCTGGGTCAGGTCGTCGACACCTCTTTGCTGGAGGCGGGGTTCCAGCAGATGTACTGGCCAGCCGCGAATTATTTCTCCGAAGGCGTGATCCTGCCGAAGATGGGCTCGGCCAATTCCACCAGTACGCCGTATCAGGCGTTCAGGACGCAAGATGGCTGGATCAACATCGGTGCGGCCAACCAAGGCAACTACGAACGGCTGTTGCAGGTGCTGGATGCGCCCCACATCAGCGATGACCCGCGTTTTGCCACCAATGTGCTGCGCATGACTCACCGCGACGCACTGGTCGAATTGATCACGGCATGCCTGGTTCAGGACACCACGGACAACTGGGTCGCGCGGCTCGATGCGGCGGGCCTGCCGGTTGGCGCGGTGCTCGACATCTCGCAAGCCGTCGAGCATCCGCAGATTCTGGAGCGCGAGATGATCGTCGAAACCCATCATCCGGTCACCGGCGCGGCGCGCAGCATTGCCTTGCCGATCCGTTTCTCCGAAACGCCCAAGCAGGTCAACCGGCCGTCGCCCTTGTTGGGTGAGCACACTCGGGAAATTCTTGCCGAATACGGCTATGACGCCGGCCAAGTGGCCGAGTTGCTGCGAGAGGGGGCGATTCTCGCGTCCTGAAAACCTGAAAGCGCGTTAGTGAACAACTATAAAAAGCACTGAGGACCGCACTCATGAACCGTCTCAAAATCAAGGCTTCCACTGTCGTCATGGCGCTGTTGTGCCTGATGTATTTCATCACCTACGTAGACCGCGTCAACGTCAGCACCGCCGCCGGGCAGTTCAGCAGCGAGCTGGGCTTGAGCAATACGCAACTGGGTTTCATTTTCTCGGCCTTCGCGTACCCGTACATGGTGTTCCAGTTCATCGGCGGTTGGGTCAGCGACCGCTATGGCGCCAAGCGAACCCTGATCGTCTGTGCCTTTATATGGGCCGGGGCAACGGTGCTCACCGGTATGGCCGGTGGATTTTTGAGCCTGGTGGCGGCGCGCATGTTGCTGGGGTTGGGGGAGGGCGCGACCTTTCCAGCCTCGACCAGCGCAATGGCAGCCTGGGTGTCGAAGGACCGGCGCGGCTTTGCGCAAGGCATTACCCACGCCGCGGCTCGGCTGGGTAACGCCTGTGCGCCGCTGATCGTGGCGGCATTGATGACGGCCTATGACTGGCGCTTTTCGTTTTACCTGCTCGGTGGCTTGAGCTTCGGCTGGGTGGTGCTGTGGTACGTCACCTACACCGAAAAGCCCGCCGACCATCCACGCATCACTGCTGAAGAACTGGCGGCGTTGCCAGTGCCGAAGCCCCGGCGCATCGATGCGCCGGGCACCTATGGTCGTCTGTTCCGGCGCATGCTGCCGGTGTCCAGTGTGTACTTCTGCTACAACTGGATTCTCTGGCTGATGCTTAGCTGGATCCCGATGTACTTCATGCACAACTACCAGATGAACATCAAGAATGCCGTGTTGTTCACCTCCGGGGTCTTTTTTGCCGGTGTCGTGGGTGACTTGCTCGGCGGGATGATCAGTGATCGGCTGCTGCGCAAGACCGGCAATGTGAAGGTGGCACGCAGCTACTTGGTGGCGGTCTGCATGGCGTGCACCGGGCTGTCCCTGATTCCCGTGCTGCTGTTTCAGGAGCCGATGTACTCGCTGGTGTTTCTGGCCATGGCGCTGTTTTTCAACGAGATGACGGTTGGGCCGATGTGGGCCGTGCCGATGGACATTGCGTCCGATCGCGCCGGAACGGCAAGCGGGATCATGAACGGGACGGCCGCTACGGCGACCATCATCAGCCCCGTGCTGGCCGGCTACCTGATCGATCAGACTGGCAATTGGGCATTGCCATTTCTCATCTCCATCGGGGTGCTGGCGTTCGGCGTGTTGATGACGTTCACGATGCAGCCGCAGAAAACCTTCGTGGCCGATGAGATGGACCCTGGGCAAAACTTTGAAACACATGATGCAAAGGCATCCGCCGCCAAATGACTGCCCTGAACCTCGCTTTGCCACGTAACTGACATCTTTACGTCATAAACCCCGCTGAAATCCTGTTGCCGCGGGGCATGGGCGGTCGCGATGTGGCGCATTGACACTAATTCTGCGTCGTCTAGACAACCCCCGGATTCTCCAGTGAATTCGGGGGTTTAGTGTGCACAGGCTGTCAGCATCGGCCTACAAAACCAGGGGGATTTTCAGGCCTGTCTAGAGATTGTCATCAAACAGAAATGTTTGGGGTTTTAAATCTGCATCGGGTCTCGACTCTGACCACAAACCCACACTCTCTTGTTGAGGTATTGCCGTGAATCTGCTGACAAAAACACGCCTGTCACTCCTGCTGGCTTCCATGGCCCTGTCCGGAATGGCACACGCTACGGACGTCACTGGTGCTGGTTCGAGCTTCGTTTTTCCAGTCATTTCCAAATGGGCGACCGAGTACAGCACAAAATCCGGCAACAAAGTTAACTACCAATCCATCGGTTCGGGCGGTGGTATCGCGCAAATCAAGGCAGCCACCGTCGATTTCGGTGCCTCCGATGCCCCGCTGAAAGCTGAAGACCTGCAGGCCAGCGGCCTGGGCCAGTTTCCAAGCGTGATTGGCGGCATCGTGCCGGTCATCAACGTTGAAGGCGTAGAAGGCGGCAAACTGGAACTGGACGGCAAGACGCTGGCTGACATCTTCCAAGGCAAGATCACCAAATGGAACGACCCTGCGATCGCCAAGCTGAACGCCGGTCTGAAACTGCCAGAAACCAACATCACCGTCGTTCATCGTTCGGACGGCTCGGGCACTTCCTTCAACTTCACCAATTACCTGAGCAAGGTCAGCCCTGAGTGGAAATCCGCCGTGGGCGAGGGTTCCGCCGTGCAGTGGCCGGTCGGTGTCGGTGGCAAGGGCAACGAAGGGGTGGCCGCCTACGTGAAGCAGATCAAAGGCTCGATCGGCTACGTGGAGTTCGCTTACGCCAAAACCAACAATATCGCTTACGCCAAGCTGCAGAACGCGGCCGGCAAAGTGGTTGAGCCTAGCGCCAAGAGCTTCGCGGCTGCCGCGGCCACCGCTGACTGGGCGAGCGCCAAGGACTTCAACCTGATCATGACCAACGCACCGGGCGCCGAGGCATGGCCGATCACGGCAACCACCTGGATCATCATGTACAAGCAGCCGAAGAAAGCCGATGAAAGCAAGGCCGCTTTCGACTTCTTCAAGTGGTCCCTCGAGAACGGTCAGGCTCAGGCCGAGTCGCTGGACTACGTGCCATTGCCCAAAGAGCTGGTGAGCAAGATCGAGACTTACTGGAAAACCGAGTTCAAGTAACAGCTCGATGCAACCCGGCTTACCCCTGTCATCGAGCGCTCGGTGACAGGGTTTCCTTGCGAGTGGACCCAACATGACTGAGAACACCCAATATATGTCCGCTGTTATTCCGGATGTGGAATCCGAGAGCGAAAAACGAGCGGCCCGCGATCACCGTCACGATGCCTGGTTCAGGCGCGCGATGCTGGGCGCGGCTCTGTTGGTTCTGCTGTTGCTGGCAAGTATCGCCGGCTCGACGCTGTGGGGCGGAGCCCTGGCGTTCAAGACCTTTGGTTTCGAATTTCTTACCAGTACCGAATGGGACGCGGTAAACGGCCACTTCGGCGCACTGGTGCCGATCTATGGCACCCTCGTCACGTCCTTTCTCGCCCTGCTGATCGCCGTTCCGGTGAGCTTCGGCATTGCGATTTTTCTGACTGAAGTCGCCCCGCCCTGGTTGCGTACACCGATCGCGTCGGCCGTCGAACTGCTCGCGGGCATCCCTTCGATCATCTACGGCATGTGGGGCCTGTTCGTCTTCGGCCCGTTCATGGCGGCCTACTTGGCGCCGTGGATCAACGACAACCTGGGGGCGCTGCCGCTGATCGGCCCGGTGTTTCAAGGCCCGCCACTGGGCATCGGGATGCTGACGGCCGGCATCGTCCTGGCGATCATGATCATTCCGTTTATCACCTCGGTCATGACCGAAGTCTTTCGCACCGTGCCAGTGGCCCTCAAAGAGTCGGCCTATGCCCTGGGGGGCACGACGTGGGAAGTGGTGTGGGACATCGTTTTGCCCTACACCCGCACGGCCGTCGTGGGCGGGATTTTTCTCGGTCTCGGTCGCGCCCTCGGTGAAACCATGGCGGTGACTTTCGTGTTGGGCAATGCGCACCAGTTCTCCGCATCGTTGATGATGCCCAGCAGCTCGATCGCCTCGGTGATCGCCAACGAATTCAGCGAGGCGTACACCGATTTGCATCGCTCGTCGCTGATCGCGCTGGGCTTCCTGTTGTTTGTGGTCACTTTCATCGTGCTGGCCATCGCCCGTCTGATGCTGTCTCGTCTGTCGCGCAAGGAGGGTGTATGAGCAAGGCCGATAACGAAAATCTGTACCGGATGCGGGCTTTCAAAAACAAGCTCGCCATGGTGCTCAGTTGTGGCGCGACCGTGTTCGGTCTGCTGTGGCTGGTGTGGATTCTGTTCACCACGGTCATCAATGGCTTTCAAGCGCTCAACCTGCGCCTGTTCACCGAAATGACCCCGCCGCCGGGCGCCGAGGGCGGGCTGGCCAACGCGTTCTACGGCAGCTTCCTGATGTCCGGCCTGGGCCTGGTCATCGGCACGCCGATCGGCCTGATGGCCGGGATCTGGCTGGCCGAGTTTGCCCGCCACACCAAGCTGGGCAACGCCGTTCGCTTCATCAACGACATTCTGCTCTCCGCGCCGTCGATCGTCCTCGGGCTGTTCGTCTACACCGCGGTGATTCTGCCGATCAGCGCCGTCACTGATCATCGCGTCGGCTTCTCGGCCTTCGCCGGTGCCTTGGCCCTGGCACTCCTGGTGATCCCGGTGGTGGTGCGCACCACCGACGAGATGCTGCAACTGCAACCGGCGACCATGCGGGAAGCCGCCCTGGCGCTGGGCGTCCCCCAGTGGAAGCTGACCTTGCAGATCGTGCTGCGTGCCGCCCGAGCGGGCGTGATTACCGGGATCCTGTTGGCTCTGGCCCGTATTACCGGTGAAACCGCGCCCCTGTTGTTCACCGCGTTCGGCAACCAGTTCTGGAGCGGCGACCTGCTCAAGCCGATCGCCAGCATTCCAGTGGTGATCTTCCAGTACGCCATGAGCCCCTTCGATGACTGGCATTCCTTGGCCTGGGCTGGCGCACTGATCATGACTCTCTTCGTACTGGTGCTGAGCCTCAGCTCCCGTCTCCTTCTTTTGCGCAATAAGGCGTCCTGATGAACAACCTTTCCCTTGCCGACGAAAAAACCAAGATCCAGGTGCGCAACCTCGACTTTTTCTACAACGGCCATCAGTCGTTGAAGAACATCAACATGACCATTCCGGAGAAGCGCATCACCGCGATCATTGGCCCTTCGGGCTGCGGTAAGTCGACCATGTTGCGCGTCTTCAACCGGATCTACTCGATGTACCCGAAGTTGGAAGCCAAGGGCGAGGTGCTGCTCAACGGCGAAAACATCCTCGCTCCGGGCTACTCGATGAACCGTCTGCGCAGCCACGTGGGCATGGTCTTCCAAAAGCCTGTGCCGTTTCCCATGACGATTCGCGACAACATTTCCTACGCCGTCAAGCATCACGAGAAGCTCAACCGTCGGGAAATGGAAGACCGCGTCGAGGAGGCCCTGCGCGGTGCAGCCCTGTGGGACGAAGTGAAAGACAAGCTGGACAAGAATGCCCAGGGTTTGTCGGGTGGTCAGCAGCAGCGCCTGTGCATTGCCCGCACCATCGCGTTGCGTCCGCAGGTGTTGTTGCTCGATGAACCGACCTCAGCGCTGGACCCGATCTCCACCGGCCGCATCGAACAGCTGATCACCGAACTCAAAGAGCAGTTCACCGTGGTCATCGTCACCCACAACATGCAACAGGCCGCGCGCTGCTCGGACTACACCGCGTTCATGTTCCTGGGCGAGCTGATCGAGCACGGCGACACCGACACCATCTTCACCAAGCCCACCAAGACCCAGACCGAGGATTACATCACCGGTCGTTTCGGCTGAGGTCCGTCACTTGACCGATCGCCAGACGAGGGGCGGTCGGTCAAGGCGCATCGCTCATCCTTTGGGCAAGGGCGGGAGCGTGCTGTGGTCCCCCATGAACTGCTCCAGGCGTTTGCGCAGCCAGCGCTCTGCCGGATCGGTGTCCATCACGCTCAGCCAGACCATCGACAGCTCCAGGTTCGGCGTGATGAACGGCAAGGGTTCTCCGCGCAGCAAGCCCGTCTTGCCCATTGCCAGCGTCAAGTGATCCGGCAGGTTGCACAGCAGATCGGTTCCGGCCATGAGGGCGGGCAGGGTGCTGTATTGCGGAACCGACAACACCGCCTGACGCTTGCGCCCGATCGCGGCCAGCCACTCATCGGCAAAGCTCGAGATATTCGCGACATGGGACACCACGACGTGGGGCCGCGCGCAGTATTCGTCCAGGGTCAGGGGCTCGGGCGACTCATCGGAACGCACCACCATGGGCTGAACGCTGCGCAGCAGCTTGCGCTTGGCGTTGGCGGGCAGTTCACGGGTCAGGCAAACGCCGACGGTGATCTCGCCGGACATGAGCAATTCCGAAACATTCCAGTAGTTGACCTGCTTGATCACCAGAATCACCCCCGGCGCTTCCTCGCGGATCGCACGCAGCAGTGGAGGCAGGAGGCTGTACTCGACGTCGTCCGACAGGCCGATACGGAAGGTCATGTCACTGCTGGCGGGGTCGAACTCGCGAGTCAGGCTCAGCGCCACCGACATCGCATCCAGTGCAGGGGAGAGGTGATGAATGATCTCGTTGGCCCGCGCCGTGGGCTCCATGCGGTGGCCGACGCGAATGAACAGCGGATCGTTGAACAACGCCCGCAGCCGGTTCAGCGCGGCACTGATGGTGGGCTGACCCAGAAACAGCTTTTCGGCGGCACGGGTCACGTTGCGCTCTTGCATCAAGGTCTCGAACACCACCATCAGGTTGATATCCGCCTTACGCAGCTCATTGCGGTTCATGCCTGGCCCCCATTACCCAACATTCGTACCCCTGCTCTCAACGCCTGAGAAATGATGCGCGACAGTGTATGGACCGGGTTTGCCCGACGTCCAGCGCAACCGCTATCCAGCACAAGGTCGCGCGGGGCTCGCTGAACGGCGTGCGGTCCAACTGAACTTCCTCCGCACCCGATCAGTCAGCATTGAAACGCTTACCTGAGGCTCGACATTCCATGCTGATTTCCTTGAAAGGCCAGGTCGCTCTGGTCACGGGTGCCAGTTCCGGTCTCGGTGCTGGCGCCGCCAGAGGCCTGGCAGCGTCCGGCGCGGCGGTAGTGGTCAATTACCACTCCCAACCAGAGCCCGCCGAAAAACTGGTGGACGAGATCCGCGCTGCGGGTGGTCAAGCCATCGCCGTCGGTGCTGATGTCTCCAAAGAGAACGAAGTCGAAAAACTCTTCGCCGCGACCCTCGACGCTTTCGGGCGGCTCGACATTCTGGTGGCCAATTCCGGTCTGCAGAAAGACGCCGCGATCGCCGAATTGACCCTCGAAGACTGGAACACCGTCATCAACGTCAACCTCACGGGCCAGTTTCTCTGCGCCCGAGCCGCGTTGCGTCAGTTCGCAAAACAGACCATCCGATCCGACATTTCCCGGGCGTTGGGCAAGATCATTCACATGAGCTCGGTTCACCAGGTGATTCCCTGGGCCGGCCATGTCAACTACGCGGCCTCCAAAGGCGGTGTCGACTTGCTGATGCGCAGCATCGCTCAGGAAGTGGGTGAGCAGCGGATTCGCGTCAACAGCATCGCCCCTGGCGCCATTCGTACGGCCATCAACACCGAGGCGACCACAGGCGACGCAGAAAAGAAACTGTTGAAACTGATCCCCTATGGTCGCGTGGGGGAGGCCGAAGACGTCGCCAACGCCGTCGTCTGGTTGGCCTCAGACGCCTCGGACTATGTACACGGCGCGACGTTGTTCATCGACGGTGGCATGAGCCTCTACCCGGAGTTCCGCAACAATGGCTGAGCGCCCGCACACTGAAGCCGATCCGCGTGACGAAGCACAGAACGCCATCGAGCATCACGGCATCATTGGCGACATGCGCAGTGCGGCACTGATCGCCGACACCGGCAGTATCGATTTCTGCTGTTGGCCAGACTTCGACAGCCCGACGATTTTCAGCGCGCTGCTCGACACCCCGGAGGCGGGCATTTTCCAACTGTCGCCCGTTCTCCCAGATGCCCGGCGCCAACAGCTCTACCTGCCCGAAACCAATGTGTTGATGACCCGCTGGATCGGCGAAGATGCCGTGGTGGAGGTCACGGACCTGATGCCGATCGCCTCGGATGTGGACGAACTGCCCCGCCTGGTCCGGCGCATTCATGTGCGCCACGGCGCTGCGCGGGGGCGAATGCTGTGCCGCGTTCGTCACGATTACAGCCGCGCCGAGACGAAGGCGACCTTGGATGGCGAAGACGTGCGTTTCGAAGCAAAAGGCCAACCGGCCTTGCGCTTGTCGGCGACCATACCCTTGAAGCTCGACGGGAATGCCGCCGTTGCCGAATTCAGAATGAAGCAGGGCGATATCGTCGAGTTCATGCTTGGCGGGGCGGATGACGTCAATGTGAAAGCCAGCCAGTGCGATGGCGACCTGAAGAATACGGTGCATTTCTGGCAGCGCTGGAGCCGTCACGCCAACTACCGCGGGCGCTGGCGAGAGACGGTCAACCGCTCGGCACTGGCGCTCAAGCTGCTGACCTCGCGCAAACACGGCGGTATCGTTGCCGCTGCGACGTTTGGCTTGCCGGAGGAACAGGGCGGCGAGCGCAATTGGGATTACCGCTACACCTGGATACGCGACGCCTCCTTCACCGTCTACGCCTTCATGCGTCTGGGCTATACCGAAGAGGCCAACGCCTTCATGCAGTGGGTGCGCGGGCGTATGGGGGATTGCTGTGAGGAATCCCGCAAACTGGGCATTCTCTATTCGCTGGATGGCCGGGCAGAGTTGCCCGAGGAAACCCTCGATCACCTCGCCGGTTACGGCGGCGCCACTCCGGTGCGCATCGGCAACGAGGCTTACAAGCAAACGCAGTTGGACATCTACGGCGAACTGATGGACGCCGTCTACCTGGCCAACAAATACGGCGAGGCGATCTCCCATGAGGGCTGGAAAAACGCCACCCGTCTGGTCGATGACCTGTGCGAAAAATGGCAGAGCAAGGATGTCGGCATTTGGGAAATGCGTGGCGAAGATCAGCACTTCCTGCATTCGCGGCTGATGTGCTGGGTCGCGCTGGACCGCGCCCTGCGCCTGTCCCTCAAACGCTCCCTGCCTGCGCCGTTCGACCGCTGGGACAAGGCCCGTCAAGCGATCCACGACGACATCTGGGAGAACTTCTGGGACAAGGACCTTGGCCACTTCGTCCAGTACAAAGGCAGCAAAAACCTCGACGCGTCGATGCTGTTGATGCCGCTGGTGCGCTTCGTCGGCGCCAGCGACCCCAAATGGTTGGCCACGCTGGATGCGATCGAGCGCACATTGGTGCGCGACGGCATGGTTTACCGCTATCGCAACGACGACAGCTACGGCGATGGCCTGGAAGGAGAAGAGGGCGCGTTCGTTGCCTGCTCGTTCTGGTACGTCGAATGCCTGGCCCGCGCCGGACGCGTCGAACAGGCCCATCTGGAATTCGAACAGTTGCTGCGCTATGCCAATCCACTGGGCCTGTACGCCGAAGAATTCGACAGCCGCGGCCACCATTTGGGCAACACCCCTCAAGCCCTCAGTCACTTGGCATTGATCAGCGCGGCGAGCTTTCTGGACCGCAAACTCGAAGGCACCCAGACCCTCTGGCAACCATGAACCCAGGAGAAACCCATGACGCATAAATTCAAAAAAGGCGACCACGTCCGCTGGAACTCGGAGGCCGGGCATGTGAAAGGCGTGGTGACCCGCGTCGTTACCCACGACGTGGAATTCATGGGGCGTCAGCGCAAAGCCTCAAAGGATGACCCCCAATACGAGGTCAAGAGCGACAAGACCGGGCACTTGGCCATGCATAAGGAAGGCGCGCTGGAAAAGGCTTGAACGCGCCCGCCCGGCGCTGAGGCCAGGCGCACTGGCCTATTTGACCCTCAACTCGTACCCCACCGGCAAAGTCTCCAGCGCAAAGCGTTGGCCGATCACGTCGCAATAACTCGTGCGTGCCAGGTAGGCGCCGGGCCCGTTGAGGTAGTGATCGATGTCTTGCACTTCTTCGCACAGCTCGAAGGTTCTGCCCTTGAGCAGGCCACTGGCCTGGGCCGAGCGCAGGGCGCCGTTGGGGGTCCAGTCGCCGATGATGAGCGAGCCCTCGGGGGTGGACGCTTCATAACTGCGGACGAACTGTTCGGCAGAGCGGTCATTCAGATAGGGCGTCATGAAGTAGTGAATGTCGTCGCGAAATGGCAACGTCTCCTTGTGAACGGGCAATTGGATCGCGCCGCTGGCATAAATCGCGTACACCGCCAGGATCGCGACCGGAGCGGCAAGCGGAGAGGCCATGACCAGCCCCGCGACCTTGCGTGGCAGCAGGGCGTACAGCTGGATGACGCCCAGGATGCTTAGTAAGACCGCGCCTGGGAGAAAGAAGGTGAAGCGGTCAGTGACGTTGTAGGACACCGCGAAGATGAAATTCATCATGGCCGCGCACCACAGCACCCTCAATGCCGGAGTTTTAGGGAACAGCACCAGGCCGGCCAATTGCGGGCCGATCAGCGACAACAGCAGCAGCCCTACGGAATTCTTTTCGTGCCACATGTCGTCGAAACGGAACAGCGCGCCTTGCCAGCTCTGCTCGCTGGTTTTGTCAGGAATGCCGATCAGGTAGCGGTGGCCGATGTCGATCAGGCTCATGCCCGTCTGCAGCTCGTTGCGGATGCTGGGGAACGCGACCGCGAACCCCAGGACGAAGCCGGGCAGCGTCAGCAGAATGCGCGTGTTGTGCTGCCACAGCAGTTGCACGTAAAGCGGGAACAGCACGATGAAGGTCAGTTGGTGAATGGCCGCCGCCAGCCCGGTCAGCAGCCCGATCAGCAACAGCGCAGGGGTCGCCCCGAGGCGGGGCTTGTCATTGAACTGCACCATATAGGCCAGGGTCACCAGCAGCGTGTGCAGCAGGTAGACTTCTGCCTTGGTCGACACCCAGAACACGCAATGGCTCAGCACCGCCGCGGCAATCGCCAGCAGTGCCTGGGTCGTGGTGGCGCCCACACCACGGGCCAGGCGGAAGATCGCCCAGGCCAAGGGGATCAGCAGCAGTGAATTCATGAAGCTCAACACGTGCGGACCGAAACCGTCGAACAAGGCGGTGGTGACGAACAGGTACAGCGGATGGTCCAGCGGCGTGAGGGTTTGGCTGAAATACTGACCCTGCGCGGCGTCCGCGAGAAACATGCCATTGTCCATCCACTGGACGGGTCCGCTGGATGCAAGAAAGCTTGCAATGATGGCCCCTATCACCAGCAGCAGGGGAATTGATGTCGAGGGGCGATTACCAACAGCTGCCACCATGAAATGCACTCCAGTCCGTGTTTTGTCCGTAGGTCAAGGTTGTTGAATGGGGTGCGGCTCGGGCGCGCTTTCACCTTTGAGCCGCAGCAGCATCAAGGCGCCGATGGCCACCGCGAACCACAGCGTGGCCAGTCGAATCAGCACCGTGGCGGCGACAGCGTCGGCGCTGTTCATGCCTTTCCACACCAGCAGCCCGACCATCACGGCCTCCGCGCCGCCGAGCCCGCCGGGCATGAAGCTGATCGCGCCCGCGAGCATCGCCAGGGCGTAAACGAAGACCGCGAACGGCAGCGGGATGTCGGCGCCCATCCAGCCGAGAATCCAATCGAAGGCCAGCGCCTCGGCACTCCAGGCCACCACGCTGAGCAGCGTCAGCCCCAGCATCAGGCGCAGCCGATGGCAGTGTTGGGCATGAATCAGCACTTGCAGCAGGTGACGCAGCAGTCCGATCAATTTGCCACCCTCACCGGGCACGGCGTTCATCAACCGTTGCATCAGGCGGCGCTGCGACAAGACCAGCAGCCCGATGAGTACCAGACCCAAGCCCACCACGATCACTGGCATCGCTTCGGGGTACAGCGTCAGGCCGAACAACGTCAGCAGGACCACGGCGAACAGGTCCGACAGCCGTTCGCTAAAGAACGCCGCGAAGCTTTGCGGATAAGGCACGCCCCAACGTTTGAGCAGTACGCCGCGCAGGGCCTCACCGGCCTTCCCAGGGGTGGTCGTCAGCGCAAAACCTGCCAGATAGATCCTCAGGCTCGGGCGCCACGGCATCCGATGGCCCAATACGTTCAGGTACGCCTGCCAGCGTAAAAACCGCAGGCCGTAGTTGACTGACGACATGAACAGCGCGATGACGATACCCACCAGCCCGACCTCAGCCACCGCTGCGCCGACCGCCTGCCATCCGCCCCAGAGCGAAAAACCGAGATAGCCCAGCGCCGAGCCCACCACCGAGAGCATCACCGCGCGGTAACGCCAGCCGGAAAGCCGCACGGCATCGGTCGACGCGGCATTCACAGGTTCAGCCTCTTGAACACCGGTTGCGGTATCGAGCGGATGATCAGCATGATCAGTGCCCAGAAGCCGGGTGCGTATAACGTCGGTGCCTTCTGCGCGATGCCGTTGACGATGCGCTGAGCCACCTGGGCCGGTTGCGCCAGCAGCGCGGCTGGCAGCGACAGGCCCTGGGTCATGGGCGTGTCGACAAACCCTGGCTTGATGGTGGTGACGTGAACGCCCACCTTGAACAGACGCGCTTGCAGGCCTTCGCAGTAGGTGGAGACGGCCGCCTTCGCGCTGCCGTAGAGGTAATTCGAAGGGCGTCCTCGGTCCGCCGCCACTGACGAAATGATCGCCAGGCTGCCGCAACGTTGAGTTTCGAACTGTTGTGCGAGGATCGTCAGCAGGGCGATGACGGAGGTACCGTTGTTGGCGAATTCGCGCATGGCCAGCTGTACGTCTCGTTCGCAGGCTTTCTGGTCAGGCAGGGTGCCATGGGCAATCAGAGCGATGTCGATCTGGCCCAGGGCAGTCAGTCCACGGCTGAGCATCAATGGATGGGCGTCGATGTCGGTGGCGTCCATTTCGTGCAGCGTCACGTTTTTCGCTCCGCGCGCCTTGAGGTCGGCGGCGGTCTGTTGAAGTTTGTCGACGTTGCGCGCAACGAGAAAGAAATCGCTGCCCTGGCTCGCCCAGAGACGGGCACAGGCCGTGGCGATGGCCGAGGTCGCACCGATGATGAGGATTTTCTTTGCGGTGGGAAGGGTCATGACAGCACGCGGCTCCAGAAACGGGACATCAGGGAGGGATCGCGCAGCGCTTCCAGTCGCTCCCAGGCGGGGTAGGCCTGGCGAAAGTCGGCGCCGCTCATGTGGGCGTCCTTGGCCGGGTACAAGCGGCCGCCCGCAGCGCGAACGATGGCGTCCAGTCGGGGAAATAAAACGTTCTCCAACTGCTCGCTGTGCGGAAAGTCCAGCGCCAGAGAGGTGCCAGGCATCGGAAACGACAACAGGCCCGGCGAGCGGACATCGCCACAGCGCTTGAGCACCGCGAGAAACGAACCCTGGCCAGCATGGGCGATGGCCCGCAGCAACTCAGCCATTGCCGCCTCGGCGTTGGCGGTCGGGATCACGCACTGGTATTGCTGAAAGCCTCGACGACCGTAAATGCGGTTCCAGTGCAGCACGCGGTCGAGCGGGTAGAAAAACGGCTCGTAATCGCTGCGCCCCAGCCTGCGTTGACTCGGATGCAGGCGCCAATACAGGGTGTTGAACACACCCAATGAGAGGCTGTTGATCAACGACACTGGGGGCGTGAGCGGTACGCTCAGCTTCGTCCGGCGCCCCACATCGAGCGATCCGTACGGCGCGTGATCGCCCACGATGAACACCCCACGGCCGGTATCGGCGCCCTTGGCCAGGCAATCGACCCACGCCACGCTGTACTCGTGCTTCTCATCCAGTTCATCAGACAACGCGAAGAACTCCGCCAGGTTGGCGAAGCGTACGGTCGTGGTGTCGATCTGGCTGGCGCGGATCGGCATCAGCTGAAGCTGTGCCCAATGGATGATCCCGGTCAGGCCGAGCCCCCCAATGCTCGCCGAGAACAGCGAGGCATTCGCGTCGGGCGAGCAGGTGATGCCGGGTTGGCCGGGGCGCAACAGCCCGAAGCTGCGCACATGCCGCCCGAACGTGCCGCGCACATGGTGGTTTTTGCCGTGGACGTCATTGGCGATGG
Organism: Pseudomonas sp. GD03842; assembly: GCF_029841165.1. Classification (NCBI taxonomy): domain Bacteria; kingdom Pseudomonadati; phylum Pseudomonadota; class Gammaproteobacteria; order Pseudomonadales; family Pseudomonadaceae; genus Pseudomonas; species Pseudomonas sp. GD03842. Next base: position 22,334 of record NZ_JAOCEA010000001.1, read on the forward strand.
CGCCGCCGACGGTGGCGAACTGGGTGCCGGGCGTGACCGGCAGGAACCAGCCCCGGGGGATGCTCACTGTCAGCACCTCGGCCAGCGTGACACCGGCCTCGACCGTGAGCACGCCATCGTCCCAGTCGGCGTCGATCAGGCGATCCAGCGAGCGCATGTGCAGCACTTGATTGCTTGTCGCCAGGCAACTGTCGCCGTAGCTGCGGCCGTTGCCGTACGGCAGGCTGCTGCGGTGCGCCTCGATCACCTTGTCCAGGTGGCCGGGCAGCTCGTCGAGCCATATGCAACCGTGGCCACGCTGGGGTGTGCGCGGAAACCGCCCCCAGGAATACAGCGGCGCGCTCATGCGGCGATCCAGAACATGAGGAGGAAAATCGCGCCGATCAATTGGCTGGTACGGTCACGGATAGCGAACACCACCGGGTCCTCGTTCATCTGTCCGCGATGGGTCAGCATCCATACGCGGGTGACCCAGAACAGCAACAGGGGGCAGGCCAACCAGATCACGTGGGGGGTCACGTACAAAGCAGTGGTCTTGGCGTCCTGGATGTACAGCGCCAATACCATGACCGCCAGATAGCCCGAGGAGGCGCCCAATGAAGCGATCATGTCCAGATCGCCCGGGTAATAGCCACGGCCCCGGGCAAAGGTGTTCACTTCGCGGGCTCGCGCGTCACGCAGCTCGGCGTAGCGCTTGACCATCGCCAGGCTCAGGAAGATGAACATCGAGAAGGCCAGAATCCAGAAGGTCAACGTCAGGTTGAACGCCGCGACACCGGCGATGATCCGGGCGGTGTAGAGCATGGCCAGGGCAATCACGTCCCAGGCCATCAGCCGTTTGAGCTGCAACGAATAGGCGAGCGTCAGCCCGTAGTACGCGGCCATGACGGCCGAGAATTGCCAGGGCAAGAGCGCCAGGGCGACACCGAAGGCCGTCAGCAGCAGGGTAGGGACCAGAATCAGCCCGGACTTGATCGACAGGCGACCGCTGGCGAAGGGGCGATGGCATTTGCTTTTGTGGTGGCGGTCATCGCAGAGGTCCAGCAGGTCGTTGAGGATGTAGACACTGGATGCGCACAGCCCGAAGCAAAAGAAAGCGAAGACGCCATCACGCAGCAGATCCAGCTGCACGAACCGGTGAGAGGCGAGCAGCGGGACGAAGATCAGCGCGTTTTTCAGCCACTGGTGAAGCCGCAGGGCCTTGCGCCAATCGCGAACACCGGAGGTGTTGGTGCGGACGGTGGGTTGAACCTGATGCATGGCTTTGACCCGGGATTCCACACCCGAATCCGGATTGACCACATACGCCTGGCGAGACACTTTCCAGATCGGCAAGTCCTCTTTGGAATTGCCGATATAGTCGAAACCCCCTTCGCCAAAGTGGGCAACTAACAGATCGCGCTTATTATTGCCGGACAAGTTACGGTTGGCATTGGACGCCAACACCAGATCGAATAACTGCAAATGTTCGGCAATGCGCTCGGCCAGACTGACATGGCTGGCAGTGGCCAGCACGATCATCCGGCCGCTGGCTTTCTCGGCCTGAATCATCTCGATGATGTGCGAATCGTAGGGCAACACCGAAACGTCTATTTCGGTTGCCTGCGCCAGCGCTTCCTTGAGTGCCGCTTTGCCCTTGAACAACCAGCGCAGCATCTGGAACGCCTGCGTCGGCTGGCTTCTGACGAAGGCCATCGCAGTTTCCATCAGCAGATCCGAACGCAATAGCGTGCCATCCAGATCGACGACCAAGGGGGGGAATGTTTCGAGAACTCTTCCCTGAATTCTTGCCATGTCGGATGCTCCTTTCGGGGACCATCCGACTATAAACAAAATAAAATTTTCACCACTTCATTTAAATTAAACATGCCGGTCATTCTTGACGACCGCTTGGCGCCAGAAGTTGAAGACGTTCCACAAAACGCCCAAGACAGTGCGGCGTATCATTATTGAAACGCTGGACCGCTCATTATTTGGCGGGGTATTGCTCACTGAAAATTGACATGCCCCTTTTTGTACAGGGGTTCTTTGACGCTCGGGCTGTCGTTTATCTCGGCGATGCGGTCATAATGACCACATTTCTCAACCGGAGCGGTCATGACTCATCCTTTATTACTGGCCCTGGTACCGGTGGTGGCTGACCTCACTCGCGAGCTTTCCGACGAAGAGCGCTATCGACGACTCTTGCGGTCCCTGCGCCAATGGCTGCCCTGCGATGCAGTCGCGTTGCTCAGGCTCGAAGGCGACGTGCTGGTGCCGTTGGCGGTCGAAGGCTTGAGTCCGGACACCCTCGGGCGCCGCTTCAGGCTCGGTGAGCACCCTCGGTTGGACCGCATCGTGCAGCGCCCCGAGCCGACCCGTTTTTCCACCGATTGCGAGTTACCCGATCCCTATGACGGCTTGGTAGACGGCGTGCACGGCGATCTCGAAGTGCATGATTGCCTGGGCTGTCCGCTGTACGTGCAAGGCACACTGTGGGGCGTGATGACCCTCGATTCGCTCGATCCATCGCGCTTTGGCGACGTCGATCTGGGCAATCTGCAGGCGTTCGCCAGCCTGGCGGCAGCCACGGTCATGGCCAGCGAGCGGATCGACCATTTGGCGCGCAGCTTTGAAGATCAGCGGCAATTGGCGGAGGTCTACAAGCGTGCGGCGGGAGCACGCGGGCCGCGCGAGCTGATCGGTCAAAGTGCGGTACACCGGCGTTTGCAGCAAGAAATCGAGTGGGTAGGCAACAGCCCGCTGACGGTGTTGATTACGGGTGAGACTGGGGTAGGCAAGGAGTTGGTGGCCGAAGCGATCCATCTGCATTCGCCCCGCGGGCACAAGGCGTTGATCAGCCTCAACTGCGCGGCATTGCCTGAGTTGCTGGTGGAAAGCGAATTGTTCGGTCACGTCAAAGGTGCTTTTTCCGGCGCCGTCAGTGGGCGCAGCGGCAAATTCGAGCTGGCCGATGGTGGCACGTTGTTTCTCGACGAAGTCGGCGAGCTGCCGTTGCCGGTGCAATCGAAGCTGCTGCGGGTGCTGCAGAGCGGTCAGTTGCAACGGGTCGGCTCGGACCAGGAACACCGGGTGGATGTGCGGATCATCGCAGCCACCAACCGCGACTTGGCCGAAGAGGTGCGGGCCGGGCGTTTCCGTGCAGACCTCTACCATCGACTGAGCGTCTACCCGTTGGTGGTTCCTCCGTTACGGGAGCGCGGCAAGGACGTGGTGTTGCTGGCGGGGTATTTCCTCGAAGAGAACCGTGCCCGCATGGGGTTGCGCAGCCTGCGCATGGGATCGGACGCACAGAAAGCGTTGCTGGGGCATCCATGGCCGGGGAACGTGCGTGAACTGGAACACCTCATCAGCCGAGCCGTGCTCAAAGCGCTGTCGGTCCACAGGGAGCGGCCGAAGATTCTGACCCTGGAAGCCCATCACCTGGGGCTGGAGCAAGCCCCAGCGCCCGCCGTACCAGGCGTCGCTGCACCCCTTGGCCCCGACGCCGTGCCCACACCGGGCGAGGGCCTGAAACGGACCGTCGATGATTTTCAAAAACGTCTGATCATCGAAGCTCTCAGCCGACACCAGGGTAAATGGGCGGACGTGGCGCGCGAGCTGAAACTGGACCGGGCCAATCTCAGTCGTCTGGCCAGGCGGTTGGGGATCCGCTAGCGGCATTCGGCACTGCACGTTCGAACTGCCGAAGGCTGCTGACTGCAGGTGGCGGACCTTCGCTGGCCGCCACCTCGCTGCATTACCGATGCGCGATGTCCTCCAGCGCCAGATTTCGCGTCTTCGGACCAAATCCACCGATGGTGATCATCACGATCAACATGCTGATGACGATGAAGGTCAGCACGCCGGGCGTGCCGAAGTGGTCCAGAAACAGGCCGATCAGCAGGCTGCTGAACACCGTGGACAGGCGGCTGAACGAATAGCAGAACCCCACCGCCCGCGCACGGATGTTGGTGGGGAACAGTTCGCTCTGGTACGAGTGGTAGCTGAAGCTGAGCCAGGCGTTGCAAAAGGTGATCATCACCCCGCAGACGATCAGGCCAACCGCACTGCTTTGTTGCGCGAACAGCGTGCCGAAGATCATCGCGCCCAAGGCCGACCCGACAATCTGCCATTTGTTCTCGAAACGGTTGGCGAACTTCACGAACAACAGCGGCCCCAGCGGGTAGGCGAGGGTGATGATGAACGCGTAGGCCAGGCTATGGGTGACGCTGACGCCCTGGCCGGACAGCAGCGCGGGCAACCAGTTGCCGAAACCAAAAAAACCGATGGCCTGAAATACGTGGAATACGATGAGCATCAACGCACGGCGTCGATAGGGCGGTTGCCAGATATCAGCGAAACGGCCTTTGCCTTCGACGGCCACGTCGTGGGTTTCGGGCGCGTCCAATGGCTTGCCGTGGTCGCTCAGGCAACGGCTTTCCAGACTGTCCATGATCGATTCGGCTTCGGCGAAACGTCCCTGTTGGGCAAGCCAGCGTGGAGATTCCGGGAGTCGTGAGCGCAGCCACCAGATGAACAGCGCGAACACCGCACTGGCGATCACCACCCAGCGCCAACCGGCAATGCCGAACGGATTCTGTGGGACCAGCCACCAGGACATGAGTGCCACCGACGGCACGGAGAGAAACTGCACGAAAAATGCGAAAGCGAATGCCGAACTGCGCATCCGCTTGGGCACGAGCTCCGAGAGGTAGGCATCGATGGTCACCAACTCGATACCCAGCCCGATCCCCACCACGAAGCGCATGCAGATGATGCCCAGCGCTGAGGTTTGCAGGCCCATCAGCACGGTGGCCACGGTGTACCCGATCAGCGCGAACGTGAAGATTGCCCGGCGCCCGAAGCGATCGGCGATCGGACTCAACAGGCTGGCCCCCAGAAACAGGCCCAGGAATGTCGCCGAGGCGAACGCGGCCTGGTCGGAAAAGCCGAACACGCCCTGTGCGCCGGTGGCGAACAGTCCGTCACGAACCAGCCCGGGGCTGATGTAGGCGGTCTGGAACAGGTCGTATAGCTCGAAGAATCCGCCAATCGAAAGCAGCGCCACCAGTTTCCAGATCGTGGCCACGGCCGGCAGGCGGTCAATACGGGCAGAAATGTGCGCGGCGCGGATCGGATCGATTCCGTCGCGGGGCATGTCGGTTGCGGGGGAAAGCGAGGCCATTATTATTTTTCCGTTGCGTGGGACGGGGCATGTTAGAGCTTTTGACGAGATTCAAGACAAAATATTTCCTTGCGATTAAGCTTCAAGGCTGTTCGCAACCAGCCTTCGGATCCCCGTGAAATACAGACTCCCGACCACGGCCACCGCGCCGTTCTGCCCCTCCGCCGTGACCGACAGCGTCGCGATCCCGCCTAACGCCTCGCTCCTTCGCAAGCTGATGCTGTTCGTCGGTCCCGGCCTGTTGGTTTCTATCGGCTATATGGATCCGGGCAACTGGGCCACCGCCATCGAGGCCGGCTCGCGGTTCGGCTACGCCTTGCTGTTCGTGGTGGTGCTGGCGAGCCTGTCAGGCATGGTGCTGCAAAACCTCTGCTCGCGCCTGGGCATCGCCACAGGCCGCGACCTCGCGCAATTGTCGGCCGAACGTTACAGCCGCCGCGTCGGCATGGGTCAATGGGTCTTGGCGGAATTGTCGATCCTGGCCACGGACCTGGCTGAAGTGCTCGGTGCCGCACTGGCCTTTCACTTGTTACTGGGCGTCTCGATCACCACCGGGGTTGCGTTGACCGCCTTTGACACCGTCATTGTGCTCGCCTTGCAGGGGGCTAACTTCCGCCGCCTGGAGGCCATCGTGCTGGGCCTGATCGCGACCATCGCCACCTGCTTCTTCGTCGAGCTGGTGCTGATCAAACCTTTCTGGCCGGACGTGGCGGCAGGCCTCAAGCCGTCGTGGGATGTGCTCAGCCAGCAGGAGCCGCTGTACATTGCCATCGGTATCCTCGGCGCGACGGTCATGCCGCATAACCTGTACTTGCATTCTTCGGTGGTCCAGACCCGCGTCAATGGCGCCTCACGGGAGAGCAAGGCCAGCGCGATTCGTTTTGCGCGCATCGACACCATTGCTTCGCTGAGCATGGCGCTCGTCATCAACGCCGCGATCCTGATTCTGGCTGCGGCGGCCTTTCATGGCACCGGGCATGCGGATGTGGTGGAAATCCAGGATGCGTACCACCTGCTCGACCCTCTGGTGGGCGGCGCGCTAGCCAGCGTGTTATTCGGCATTGCACTGTTGGCGGCGGGGCAGAGCTCGACCTTCACCGGGACCATCGCCGGTCAGGTGGTGCTGGAAGGGTTTCTCAAGGCCAAGATTCCTTGCTGGCAGCGTCGCTTGATCACCCGCGCCCTGGCATTGATCCCGGCGTTGGTGGGGGTGATCTGGTTCGGCGATGGCGCGGTCGGCAAAATGCTGGTCTTGAGTCAAGTGGTGCTCAGCCTGCAACTGCCATTCGCCCTGTGGCCATTGATTCGTTTCACCAGCGACAAACAGCTCATGGGCCCGTTTGCCAACAGCCGGTTGACCAAGGCGCTGGGCTGGGGCCTGTTTGGCCTGATCTCAGGGGCGAATGTGACGTTGATGGTGCTTTGGGTGATGTGAGTCTGCCGTTTGCTTCGTCGATGCGGCCCACCCAGGGACGGGCGGCACGGCGCGCGGCGAAGCGATCAGCTCAGCAGGATGCCCCGTGCCATGCCGGTCGCGGCGATGACGATGATCACCATCAACGCCGCCTCCATGTGGCTGATCCGCGCGAAACGACGGGACAGGGAGGTGTCGACAGGCTGTTGTTTCTTGAATGCGATGCGCCATTTGATGAGCGCGAACATCGGGACGACTTCCAGCGCCAGGATCGCCACGAACGCGGTCATCTTGAGGTGGAACAGCGGTTGATGCAGGTAGTAGAAAGAGCCTTTCTCCAGCCCGCCAAACGCTCGAAAGGCGCCGGTGATGAGCAGAATCCCCGCCGAAACGCCCCAGATGTTATCGACCACGAACACGTCGCGAAACGAGCGGGGGTCGTCCTTGCGCAACCGCCGCAAGGCGCGGCCGCGAGCCAGTACCGCCGCCAATGCAAAGCCGAAGGCCAGTAAATGCAGCGCAGCCACTATCCACTTGACGACCATGATTGAACTCCCCCGAGCCTGTCTGAAGCGAGCATTGACGTTGCAAGCTTAGCGGGTCACGGGGGTTCTGCTGGCTGGCGCGGATGAAACTGTTGTCAGAAAAGGCGCTGGCCTTCCAGGAGAACGGCCAGGGACGACCCGCGCGAGGTCAGTCCGATGCCTGTAGACCTTTCTGCTTCATCACCAGGTTCTTTTCCTTCTTGTACTGCAACGCGACTTCCGGCGCCGGACCGCTCTTGCCGGTTTCCATCCACAACCGCATGCGGCTGGCATCGGCGAAGTGGGTGTACTTGCCGAAGGCGTCCAGAATCACCACCGAGACCTGACGATTGGCCATGCTGGTCAACAGCACCAGGCAATGCCCGGCCTGGTTGGTAAAGCCGGTCTTGGTCAGCTTGATGTCCCAGTTGGATTTGCGCACCAGGTGGTCGGTATTGCTGAACCCGAGGCTGTACGTGGGTTTGCGGAAAGTGACCGTCTTTTCCTGCGTGGTGCTCAGCTCGCGCAGCAGCGGGTAGTTGCGCGCCGCCAGCGCCAGCTTGGTCAGGTCCCGCGCTGTCGAGACGTTGTACACCGACAGGCCGGTGGGCTCCATGTACACGGTGTGACTCATGCCCAGCGCCTTGGCCTTGGCGTTCATGGCCTTGATGAACGCCGGGTACCCGCCCGGGTAGCTGTGAGCCAGACTCGCTGCGGCGCGGTTTTCCGACGACATGAGGGTGATCAACAGCATGTCGCGGCGATTCAGCTCGCTGCCCAGCTTGACCCGCGAAAAGACCCCTTTCATTTCGGCGGTTTGGGAGATGTCCACCTTGATCATCTCGTCCATGGGCAGCTTGGCATCGAGGGTGACCATGGCAGTCATCAGCTTGGTCACCGAGGCAATCGGCACGATGACATCAGGGTTACTGGAATACAGGACCTGGCCGGTTTGCAGGTCGGTGATCATGGCGCTGCCAGAGGCCAGGTGAAGATTGGCCGGGTCACGATTGAAAGCAGCGGGTTCGTTCGCAAGGGCACCGGTGGACAGTGCCGCGCCTGTAAAAGCAAAAAACAGGCTGATGAGGGAGGTGCGAATGTTCAAGAGCAACGCTCACTAAATGAAGATACGGAAAGAACGGTCGACTTTTTCCAAGCACGACAACAAGATGGGCGCATTTTAGGAGCATGTTTCTGAAGATGTCGATGGGCTGGATAGGACGTTTTGATATTAAAAGCCGCTCGTATGGCATCCGTTCAGGTCAACGCAGCAAAAAGGGTGTATTTGCCGGTTGGAGTGCTGATAACAATGGCACTGCGCTCATGCACCGATTAGCATTCGACGCCACTGACCCCCCTCATTCGAAGTGACCTAGGAGTTGTGCAATGCCCAAAGGGTTTATCAGCAAAGACTACGCCTCGGTGGTGTTCGCTGCGGCGGTCGTTGCAGGGCTCTTGCTCGTTGTCGGCCTGTTTGCCCGGCCTTCGGACTGGGCCGGCTGGATTCAAGCCATCGGCCTGATCGTCGGGCTGATAATGGCCATCGCGATACCGGCAATTCAGAGGCGCCAGGAATTGGCGTTCCAGCAAAAGCAGGTGCGCGACCGGGAAACCGGCTACGCGCGCCGCATGCAGTATCTGTGCGGTGAACTCAACGAGCTGCTGGCGAAAATCACCGTCAATCTGGTGCATCTGCGCGCGGCCGACCGTCACCGCCTGCAGCGGGGGCTGGACGATTACCTGCACCGGTTGTTCGAGTCGCACAAGCTGGATCAGAACGACGACCGCGTGGTCATCGCCCACGAGTTGCGGTTGGTCGCCAATGACCTGATCGAGGAACTGGAAAGCGGGCGGTCCGACCGGGTGGTATTGAACGCCTTGGAGAAGCGCCTGCAGAAACTGGCCCATCGCTGCCAGGTCAACGCGACCATGGCCGAGCGCGTCTGACCTCGATTTCGCCACGCAAAAAAAAGCCCGCGTCAGGGGATGCGGGCTAAAGGGAAGTGCGGAGCAACGCACGATTCCAGGGATGAGCGGTGACGGAATCAGCTGTTGAGCTGACGATCCTCCAATTGCCGAGAGAGGGCCTTGGCCGCTGGCAACGAGGAGAGAGGACCGCTGACCGGCTCACCGTTCTGCATGAGGTACCAGCAAGCCAACAGACCGCGCTCACGAAGCGACGCGGGAACGGCGCTGCCGACGACTGACATGATTTGAACCTTGGTCATAAGTGCCTCCATCCATCTATGGGGGCTACTTTAAGACTCGATGACTTCGCGTAGAAATCACTGCTTTCGATAGTCGTCATTGATGGTGCAGGGGGTCAAGAATCTGCACACGAAGAAGGCAGGCGTGTGCGGGCTTCCGCATTTTGGCGAACGGTGGGCTCAAGCGATGCCTGCGCGTTATGGGCTGCACACAAAGAAAAACCCCGCTTTGGCGAGCGGGGTTTTTTCGTTGGACGGTATCAGCCGGGCTGTCACCAGCGGCCGCCGCCATGGTAGCCATGGTAGTAACCGGGTGGCGGGCCATAATAGCGTGGCGGGCCATAGTAGCGGGGCCCATAGATGACCGGGCGTTCAACGACATAGGCTGGCTGTACGTACACCGGTGGTGGCGGTGGCGGTGCGTAATACACCGGCGCTGGCGCCGCGTACACCGGTGCCGGCGCCACATACGTAGGGCCGGAAGCCACGGCCGCGCCGACGACGCCGCCGACCACCGCGCCGATCACTGCTGCTCCACCCCAGCCTGGACCGCCGCCATGGGCTTCAGCCTGGCCAGCGAGGGCGAGGGCACCTAACAACAAGGCAACCTTGGGGATGTGACGAATCATGACTGTTCCTCGGTGTTCAGTCCCGTTGTCGCGGGCCTGCTTTACGCTCAGGCACTGCCACGGGATAACTGATCAGACAACGAATTCCAAAAATCTGCGAGAGCCGTTGCGTAAATTTTGTGTAAGGTATTCGAAAAGCCTTATTGATCACGTTGCTCGCGCTTAAAACCGCAAGCGCCTGAATTCTACGCTTTTCCTGTGGGGCGACCTAATACCGTTCGGGAGATTTCATGTTCGTGACAGCCAGTAAAGAAACCCGCCTATGCATGTCGCTGGCGGGCCGCCCCGGCAACTTCGGTGTGCGCTTTCATAACCACCTGTATCAACAACTGGGGCTGAATTTCTACTACAAAGCCTTTTCACCTAGCGATCTTTCGGCGGCCATTGCGGGAATGCGCTCCCTCGGCATTCGCGGTTGTGGTGTGTCGATGCCTTTCAAGGAAGCTTGCATTGCACTGGTCGATGAAATGGACCCGTCCGCAGCGGCCATCGACTCGATCAACACCATCGTCAATACGGACGGTCACCTCAAGGCGTACAACACTGACTACATCGCCGTGGCGCAATTGGTGGAAACTCACGCGGTGCCACGCACCCGATTTGCCTTGCGGGGTAGCGGTGGAATGGCCAAGGCGGTGGCCTGTGCGTTGCGCGATGCCGGTTTTACGGATGGCTTGATCGTCGCGCGCAACGAGGTGGCAGGCAGGGCGCTGGCGCGCACCTGCGGTTTCGAATGGCAGCCCGAGTTGGGTGCTGAGCGTCCGCCGCTGCTGGTGAACGTGACCCCTTTGGGCATGGCGGGGGACCAGGCGCAGGTGCTGGCGTTCGAGGCTGAAGCGATCGAGGCAGCGGACACCGCGTTCGATGCAGTGGCTACGCCTGCCCTTACGCCCTTCGTTCTGCAAGCGCAAAGGTTCGGAAAGCGGGTGATCACCGGTGATCAGGTTGCGGCGATACAAGCGCTCGAACAGTTCATCCTGTACACCGGGGTGACCCCTAGCGAGGCGCAATATCAGGCAGCTGCCGCCTTTGCCCGCGAGCCGGTCTGACCCGGCCAGTGACGCCGATGACCCTGATGGCCTCGTCGCCGGGGCCATCAAGGTCGAACACGGCCTCGACTCACCTCCCCGATGACCGTTTGGACACAGTGAATGTCAGAGACCAGCACCAAAATCATCACCACCGAAGGCCATGAAACGCTGAAAAAAGAGCTGGATTATCTCTGGCGCGAGCACCGGCCGGACATCACCCAGAAGGTTGCCTGGGCGGCTTCCCTGGGCGATCGCAGTGAAAATGCCGACTATCAGTACAACAAGAAACTGCTTCGGGAAATCGACCGCCGTATTCGGTACTTGCGCAAACGTCTGGAAGATATGCGCGTGGTGGCGTACTCACCGGAACAGGAAGGTCGAGTGTTTTTCGGTGCCTGGGTAGAAGTCGAAGACGAAGAGGGCGAGACCAAGCGCTTCAGGATTGTCGGTTACGACGAAATCTACGGGCGCATGGATTACATCTCCATCGATTCGCCCATGGCCCGCGCGCTGCTCAAGAAGGAAGTCGGCGACGAGGTGACCGTGCGGGTGCCCGCCGGGGAAAAGGTCTGGTGGGTGACGAAGATCGACTACCGGGTCGCGGGTTGAAACGTGGCCGACAGCAGCGCTTTCGGCCACACCCATCTAGCCTTCGCGCAACACGGTCAACGGGCTCGCATTCAGTGCCCTGCGTGTGCCGAACACCCCCGCTGCACCGACTAACGCCGCGCCGATCAGCGGCACCAGCAATAGCCAGGGGTGGGGCGACCATTCCAGATGGAAGGCATAACGGTACAGGACAAGGCTCACCAACTCACACCCCAGCGCAGCCAAGAGTCCACTGACCGCGCCCAGCAGGCCGAACTCGATCCGACGTGCTTGCGTCAGCAACCTGCGGTTGGCGCCAAGCGCCCTCAGCAGGGCCCCTTGCCGGATGCGCTCGTCCAGCGTGGCTTGCAAACCGGAGAACAGCACCGCCAGACCGGCGGCCAGCACGAACAACAGCACGTATTGAACCGCAAGGGTCACTTGATCGAGGATGCTGCGCAGTTGTGCCAGCAAGGCCTCCACCTGAAGGATCGTCACTGCCGGGAAGGCTCGGGACAACTCGACGATTTGCTGATCATGGCCGGGCGGCAGGTAGAAACTGGTGAGGTAGGTGGTTGGCACATCTTTCAGGCTGCCTGGCTGGAAGATCACGAAAAAGTTCGGCTGGAACGTGTCCCAGTTGATGTCCCTCAGGCTTGTCACGGTCACATCGTACGTCGCACCGCCGATCACGAAACTCAAGGTATCACCCAGTTTCATGTTCAGGCTCTTCGCCAGTTGGCTTTCCACCGACACGCCCGGGAGGCGCTGCCCGGCGAGGAGTGGGTCGCCCCACCACTGGCCTTCGGTGACGGTATTGCCCTCGGGAAGGTGAGCGGACCAGGTCAGGTTCAGATCCCGCTGGGTGGCGTTCTCGCCCCGGGAGTCCTTGGTGACGAACTTGCTGACCGGCTCCGCGTTGATACTCATCAACCGCCCGGGAATCATGGGGTACAGCGGCGCAGTGTGAGTCGACAACTGGCCCATGCGCTCGGCGAAGTGATCGCGCTCGGCGGGCAGTATGTTCAGCGCGAAGTAGTTCGGCGCGTCCTTGGGCAACTGGTTCTGCCAGGTGTCGAGCAATTCGCCGCGCAGCAGGGCTATCAGCCCCATCGACAGAAGAATCAGGCCGAATGCCAAGGACTGACCGGCCGCCGCCAGCGGATGGCGCAATAATTGGCCCAGGCCCAGGCGCCAAGGCAGCGAGGCACCTGCCAGCAGGCGACGCAGGCTGCGCAGCGCCAGCAAAAGCAAGCCGCCAAGCACCAGCGCGGCGATCAGACCGCCACCCAGCAGCGCGAATGTCAGCACCAGATCGAGGCTCAGGCGCCACATGATCAGCCCGAGCGCCAGCAGTGCCGCCCCGTAGACCAGCCAGGTGCTGGCGGGCACCGGCAGCATGTCACGGCGCAATACGCGCAGCGGCGGTACGCGGCCCAACGCCGCCAGCGGTGGCAAGGCAAAACCGGCCAATGCCACCAGCCCGGTGCCTACGCCCGCCACTGCAGGTAACCAGCCGCCCGGTGGCACGGCAGCAGGCAGCAGGTCCTGGAGCAGATAGAACAGGCCCAATTGCGCGAACCAGCCGAGCAGGGCGCCGATCATGCTGGCCGTTACTCCGAGCATCATCAATTGCAGACTGAACAGCACCAGCGCTTCCTTGCGTGACAGGCCCAGGCAGCGCAGCAATGCGCTGGCATCGAAGCGCCGCACCGCGAACCGCGCCGCCGACAAGGCCACCGCCACCCCGGCGAGCAACACCGCGACGAGGCTGGCCATGTTCAGGTAGCGTTCGGCTTTGCCCAGTGCCCCGCCGATCTGCTGGTTGCCATCGCGTGCGTCGTCGACTTTCTGATTGGGCGCCAACCCGGGTTCGACGGCTTTGCGATAGGCGGCCAGGCTTTCGGGGCTACCGCGCCAGAGGTCGCGGAATGACACGCGACTTCCCGGCTGTACGACCTTCGTGGCGGCCAGGTCCGCGAGGTTGATCATCACCCGGGGCGTCAGGCTGTAGAAATTGCCCGCCCGATCGGGTTCATAAGTCAGGACGCGGGTCAGCTTCAAGGTGGTCGAGCCCACGTCGATCTGATCGCCCACCTGAAGGTTCAGTGCGACGAGGATACGCGGTTCAGCCCAGGCTTCTCCGGGCCCGGGTTCGCCACCGGTGGTTTCCGCCCCATAGGGAGCTGCGGCGCTCTTGAGTTCCCCGCGCAAGGGGTAGGCGTCATCGACCGCCTTGACGCTGGCCAGCTGGATGCCGTTGTCCGTGGCAACCACGCTGGAAAAGACCACCGTCTGGGAGTGGTCGAGCTTGAGTGAAGTCCCTGCTTGAATCTGTTCCGGGCTGGCTGGAGTCGAGCCGCTCAGGATTAAGTCCGCGCCGAGGAACTCGGTGGCGCGCAGCAGCATGGCGCTGTTCAACCGCGCGCCGAAATAACCGATGGCCGTGCTGGCGGCGACGGCCACTACCAAGGCAAAGAACAGCACGCGCAACTCGCCGGCGCGGGCATCGCGCAGCAATTGGCGGGTGGCGAGGCTGAGCAGACGCATGAACGGCAGGCGGGCCATCAGGGCTCCATAGGGGCGACCAGACGTCCCCCTTCAAGACGGATCAGGCGACGGCAGCGATGGGCCAGACGCTCATCATGGGTGACCAGCACCAGCGTCGTGTTGCGCTCTTGATTCAGTTCGAAGAGCAGGTCGCTGATGCGTTCGCCGGTGTGGCTGTCAAGGTTGCCGGTGGGCTCGTCGGCAAACAGGACGTCGGGCTCGGCCGCGAACGCCCGGGCAATGGCCACGCGTTGCTGTTCGCCGCCGGACAGTTGCTTTGGCGTGTGGGTCAGACGTTTGCCCAGCCCCACCCGTTCGAGCAGGTGACGGGCCTGGTCCCGCGCGTCTCTGCGGCCTTCCAGTTCCATGGGCAGCATGACGTTCTCCAAGGCGTTCAGGCTGTCGAGCAACTGAAAGGACTGAAACACGAAACCCACGTGTTCGGCGCGGACGCGGGCGCGCTGATCTTCATCGAGCTCACTCAAATTGCGCCCTGCCAGTGTCACCGAGCCCGCACTGGGCAGGTCCAGTCCGGCCAGCAGGCCCAGCAGCGTGGACTTCCCTGAACCGGACGCGCCGACGATGGCCAGTGTGTCGCCCTTGTTCAGTTCTATCGAGAGTTCGTGCAGGATGGTCAAGTCACCTTCGGTGCTGGGGACCACTTTGCTGAGGGCCCGGGCACTGAGAATACTTTCGCTCATGGAGAGTCCGATGCGTGCGTGGTTATTAAGTGCTGGCCTGGGGTTGCTGCTGTTGTCTCAAGGAGCCATGGCAGGCACGGTGTTGATCGTGGGGGATAGTATCAGCGCGGCTTTCGGCCTGGATACCCGCCTGGGTTGGGTCAGCCTGCTGGAAAAGCGCTTGGCGGAGCAGGGTTATGCCCACAAAGTGGTCAACGCCTCGGTCAGCGGCGACACCAGTGCGGGCGGCCTCGCGCGTCTGCCTGCGCTGCTTGCAGCACACAAACCGGAATTGGTGGTGCTCGAACTGGGTGGTAATGACGGGCTTCGCGGACAACCGCCTGCCCAATTGCAACAAAATCTTGCGTCGATGATCGACAGCGCCCAGGCGGCCGGGGCCAAGGTACTGTTATTGGGCATGCAGATTCCGCCCAATTACGGCGCGCGCTACACCGAGGCGTTCAAGGCGGTATACACCCATCTGGCGACCGAGAAGAAGGTGGCGCTGGTGCCGTTCATGCTCGAAGGCGTGGGCGGCGTTCCTGAACTGACTCAAGCGGATGGCCTGCACCCGGCAGCCAATGCGCAGCCCAGGCTGCTGGATAACGTCTGGCCGCAGCTCAAGCCACTTCTGTAGGTGCGGATCAGCCTTCGGTGGCGATGCTCGTGATCATTGATGCCAGCGGTTTGCGGCAGGCCTTGAACGGCCCTGCCGCACGCGCCGCAATAATCTTCCCAGCCATCTGAATTAAAGGCTTTCAGCCCTTTTCTGGATGCTGGCTTTCGGCTAAGGTTGCGCCCCCGATTTGGAGCTCTCCATGCCCCGCCGTCCCGCCTGGTCCCTTTTTGCCTATCAACTGATCGAACCCGACGAACAGCTTGACCTGTTCGCCTGTCAGGAAGTGCGTGTGCATCTGGTCGCCCGGCAACTGGAACTGGCGGGCTCCGCCGACCGTACGCTATGCGGCACGCTGCTGCCCGCTCAGCCGCGTTGGTCCGGCGTGGAGCAGGCGATTTATCAGGATGAGCGGTTGTGCCCGTTGTGCCGCGCGATCATCGACGCGCAGCGCCGCGGCATGCACCCGATCTGGCCCGAGATCGACGCCGGGTCGTAAGCCGTCGCGCCCACTCCCGAAGGCGCTGGCAGGCGTGTACAATCGCGCTCATTCACGCCTTCGCTTACCCAAGGATTCCCTCGGATGTTGTCGCGCATTTCAGCTTTCACTCGCTGTCTGTCGCTCGCTGCACTGTGTGCGGCCGGCCCTGTTTCTGCCCTGGAATTTCCGTTGCCGCCGCCGGGCGAAGACATCATCGGCCAGGTGCAGACCGTCACCGCCAAATACGAAGACACCTTCGCCGACCTGGGCACCCGCTACGACCTGGGCTATCTGGAGATGATCGCGGCCAACCCTGGCGTCGATGCCTGGCTGCCGGGCGCCGGCACCCAGATCATCCTGCCGACCCGCTTCATCCTGCCACCCGGTCCGCGCGAGGGGATCGTCATCAACCTCGCCGAGTACCGTCTCTATTACTACCCCAAGGGCCGGAACGTGGTGTACACCTTCCCGTTGGGCATCGGCCGTGAGGGCTGGGGATCTCCAGTGTCCACCACCAAGGTCACCGCCAAGACGCCGAACCCTACCTGGACGCCACCTGCATCGATCAAGGCCGAGCACGCCGCCGACGGTGACATCTTGCCCAACGTCGTGCCAGCCGGTCCGGACAACCCGTTGGGGCCGTTCAAATTCGGGCTGGGCGTGCCGGGCTACCTGATCCACGGCTCCAACAAGAAGTTCGGTATCGGCATGCGCACCAGCCACGGCTGCTTCCGCATGTACAACAATAACGTGCTGGAAATGGCTGACATGGTGCCGGTGGGTACCACCGTCCGGATCATCAACGAGCCCTACAAGTTCGGGGTCAGTGGTGGCAAGGTGTACTTGGAAGCCCACACACCCCTGGACGAAAGCGGCAATCCCTCGGTCGTCGACAAGCACACGGCGGTGATCAACGCCTTGCTCAAACGTGAAGACCTGGCCAACAGCCTGCGCATCAACTGGGATGAAGTGCGTGATGTGGTGGCGGCCGAAGACGGCATGCCGGTGGAAATTGCTGTACCGGGCGCCCCTGCACCGGCGAGCAATGCGACGCAAATGACGCTGCAGTAATCACGTCGGTCGCGCCAATACCCGTTCACCGGGCCTGAGGAAAGGGCAGGGTGAGCGGGTTTTTTATCGCCCGGAAACAGTGCCCAGGCCGCGGGCAATAAAAAAGCCGGTCCGAAACCGGACCGGCTTTATCAACAATCCCGAGGGATTATTACTTGCGGCTAGCCTTGTCCAGCATGCGCAGTGCACGCTCGTTGGCTTCGTCGGCAGTTTGCTGAGCTTTCTGAGCAGCAGCCAGTGCTTCATCAGCCTTGCGATAGGCTTCGTCAGCGCGAGCTTGTGCACGAGCAGCAGCGTCTTCGGTAGCAGTCAGACGAGCTTCGGTTTCTTTGGAGGCGCTGCTGCAACCGGTAGCCAGAACGGCGGCCAGGGCCAGAGCAGAGAATTTCAGAACGTTGTTCATCGTGTTCCCCTTAAAGGACTTCTTTCAAGTTAATCATCTCTCGAAAATGAGAAAATGACCGGCGTACATAGTACTCATTGTTTGTAGTAAGTAAACGGACCAAGCGCAAGAACCGCATAAAATTCTTTGCTTTGAAAGCGTTCCGTGCGAATCCTCACGCTTTTTCTGCGAAAAAAACCAGCCTTTTCAGGCCACTACGTCTGCCAATGAGTTGCAAGCAGGCCCCATGAAGTGCACGTTGACAACACCAGGCAACAGGTCGGCCACGTCCTTTTCAGTGCCTAGCCGACAGAGGTCAAACTCCCGCGGCTTTTCTGTTTATAGACGAAGTTCGACCGGCATGCTGGTTCGGCAGTATTTAACGTGACTTCGCCGGGCCGTTCGCGTCTCAATGGACATTCGTCAGCATTGACAGGTTCCACGCACAGTGCGTCGGATGTGCGGCAGTGCATTTGCCGTTGATTCACTTGAGCAGACTCGAGAATGGCGCCTACTATTTGCAGGTGCTCATTTGATGGAGAAGCGAAACCTTCTCGTGTCCAAATCAGGCACGGGGCGGCGCAGAGGTTCCTTCGCCGAATAAAGATGGGTAAGGTAGGGGTCCAATTCCAAGACCCGCGAGGAGCAGTGATGAGCGAGGCGTTGTCTATCCACCATGACGAGGCCGGTCACCAGTTCGAAATCAATATCGACGGTCACCGTGCTTACCTGACGTACATGGACCTGGGGAAGCAGACCCTGGACATCTATCGTACGTTCGTCCCCAATGCATTGCGGGGGCGAGGCATTGCGGCGGCGCTGACCAAAGTGGCCCTCGATTATGCCGAAAGCAATGGCTACACCGTGATCCCGTCGTGCTCGTATGTCGAACGTTACATGGAGCGCCATCAGCGCCAGGCAGCCCGGATCTGATCGATTGCTGCAATGAAAAACGCCGAGCCTAAGCTCGGCGTTGTTGTTTTCATGGCTTGTACGCCGGGTGACAGAAGTTGCGCTCGGCAAGTCCAATCGACGTCGTGCTGACGGCGGAAGCCTTGACCGTCAGCCGCGCTTGCGCTTGGGCAGCACGTCCTTGAGCTTGGCGTACATGCTGCGCAACGTCTTCTCGGTGGTTTCCCAATCGATGCAAGCGTCTGTGATCGAAACGCCATACTGCAGATCGGCCAGATCCTTGGGAATCGACTGCGCACCCCATTTCAAATGACTCTCGACCATCAGGCCAATGATCGACTCGTTGCCTTCCAGGATCTGGTTGGCGACGTTTTCCATGACCAGGGGCTGCAAGGCTGGGTCCTTGTTGGAGTTGGCGTGACTGGCGTCGACCATGATATTCGGCTTGACCTTCGCCTTCGCCAGCGCTTGTTCGCACAGGGCGACACTGACCGAATCATAGTTGGGCTTGCCGTTGCCACCGCGCAGCACCACGTGGCCATAGGCGTTGCCCTTGGTGGTCACGATGGACACGCCGCCTTCCTGATTGATGCCCAGAAAACGATGCGGACTGGAGACCGATTGCAAGGCGTTGATCGCCACGGTCAAGCCACCGTCCGTGCCGTTTTTGAAACCTACCGCCGAGGATAGGCCAGAGGCCATTTCGCGGTGAGTCTGGGATTCGGTCGTGCGCGCACCGATTGCCGACCAACTGATCAGGTCCTGCAAGTACTGCGGAGAGATGGGGTCCAGCGCTTCGGTGGCGGTCGGCAGGCCTTTCTCGGCCAGATCCAGCAACAACTGGCGACCGATGTGCAGACCGTCCTGAATCTTGAAGGAATCGTCCAGATACGGGTCGTTGATCAGCCCTTTCCAGCCCACGGTGGTGCGCGGCTTCTCGAAGTAGACGCGCATGACCAGATAGAGGGTGTCGGACAGTTCGGCAGACAGGGCTTTCAGGCGATCGGCATAGTCGTGGGCAGCCTTGATGTCGTGGATCGAGCAAGGGCCGATCACGATGAACAGGCGGTGGTCCTTGCCATCGAGGATGTTGCGGATCACTTCGCGGCCCTTGCTCACGGTGGCCTGAGCGGCCGCGGTGAGGGGAATTTCGCGCTTGAGCTGGTCCGGAGTGATCAGGGTCTCGTTGGAGGAGACGTTAAGGTCGTCGATTGGTAAATCAGCCATCGTGTTACTCATCAGGTCACGGTGCCGACCGCCAGCGGACGTGGCGTGCGGCAGGGTTAGGGCAGCGGGGAGCGGAACCTTAGCGCGTTAACCCTTATTTCCACAATGGGCAAATGTGCGATCCGGGCCGGGTGGACGGTGCAGCACGTGAGGTGGCGAACGTGAATGCCCCATCGATGCCGCCGCCCTCCACCAGCCCGCCAGTTCGTCAGCGGGCTCACGCCCGCGGGTTTTGCGGATATAGTGTGCGCCAGACCTTGGGAGAGCGGCGTGGATCAACTGAACCTGACGGACTTCGATGTCGATCAGCAACTGCTGGCGCTGCCGGGCACGTCGTTGCTCATTTTTACCAGTGTGGGCTGTTCCAACTGCCGATGGGCGCGCCAGCGGTTACCGGAGCTGGCGCTGCCGGTCGAGCGGTTGTGCTGGATAGATGCCGAGGAAAACGGCGGCGCGGTGCAGCGCTATGGTGTTTTTCACCTGCCTGCGCTGTTCGTGGTCCGCGATGGCGAATTCCACGGTGCCCTGCGCAGCGAACTGTCGGTGGGCGCGATCAGCCAGGGATTGACCCACGCTTTGAGCCGAGTCCCGGACGATCTACCCTGAATGTCGAATGAGGAAGCCATGAGCCACACCCCTGAAAAGCCGCGCATCGGCATTATCGGCACCGGTGCCATCGGCGGATTTTATGGCCTGATGCTCGCACGCGCCGGCTATGACGTGCATTTTCTGCTGCGCAGTGAGTTCAACGCCGTCTCGCAACGGGGCCTGAACGTAGACAGCCACGTGCATGGCCCCCTGCGCCTTGACGCCGTTCAAGCCTACGCTTCCGCAGCAGACATGCCGCCCTGCGATTGGTTGTTGGTGGGTGCCAAGACCACCGGTAACGACAGCATCGGACCTGCCATCGTGGCCGCTGCCGCCCCGGGTGCCAAGGTGTTGAACCTGCAAAACGGTTTAGGCGTGGAGGAGGCGCTGCGCGCCGTGCTGCCCGATTCGCTGCATTTGCTGGGTGGTCTGTGCTTCATTTGCGTCCATCGTACAGGGCCTGGGCAAATCACCCATCAGGCCTTTGGGGCGGTGAATATCGGCTACCACAGCGGCCCGGCAACCGACACTGCCGCGAGCCAATCCCTCGTGGAGCAAGGCGCCGCGTTGTTTCATGCGGCTGGCATCGATTCGGTGGCGATGGACAATCTCGACAAAGCGCGCTGGCAAAAGCTGGTCTGGAACGTTCCTTATAACGGCCTCTCGGTGCTGCTCAACGCCAGCACAACACCGCTGATGGCAGATCCTCACAGCCGTGAGTTGATTCAGGCCCTGATGGCCGAAGTGGTCCAAGGTGCCGAAGCCTGTGGTCATGTGCTGCCGGAAGGGTATGCGCAACAGCTGTTTACGTTGACCGAAAAGATGCCGGACTATCGTCCCAGCATGTACCACGACTTCATCGAGAAGCGCCCGCTGGAGCTCGACGCAATTTACGTCAGGCCCTTGGCGGCCGCGCTGGCCGCAGGGCAGGACATGCCCAGGGTCCGCGCGCTGTTTCAAAGCCTGGCCTTTCTCGACACCGCCAATCGACGGGCGTTTGGCTGAGGCCGGGCGCCTGGCTTAGCGCGTACGAACGGGAGCCTACCGATGGCCAATGACCTGACTTTGAAAGCCGCCAGCAACAAATTGGTACTGGCCATATCGTCACGCGCACTGTTCGACCTGCGCGAAAGCCACGCCATTTACATGGCAGACGGCGTTGCCGCCTATCGCAAGTACCAGATCGATCACGAAGACGAGGTGCTTGAGCCGGGGGATGCGTTTTTGCTGGTGGAGAAGCTGTTGAGCCTCAACACCAGCCTGAGCCAGTCTCGGGTCGAAGTGGTGCTGGTGTCGCGCAACAGCGCCGACACGGGCCTGCGGGTGTTCAACTCGATTCAGCACTACGGGCTGGACATTTCCCGTGCGGCGTTCGTCGGTGGTCGCAGTCCTTTCCCCTATCTGGCGGCCTTCGGCAGCCACCTGTTCCTTTCCACTCACGCTGACGATGTGCGCAGTGCGCTGGACGCAGGCTTCGCCGCTGCGACCATTCTGTCCGGCGGTGCCCGGCGCGCGGCCAGCGCCGAACTGCGAATTGCGTTCGACGGCGACGCAGTGCTGTTTTCCGATGAGTCCGAGCGTATCTATCAGTCGGGTGGCCTTGAGGCTTTTCAGGCCAGTGAACGCGAGGCCGCACGCCTGCCGCTGCCGGGCGGCCCGTTCAAGCCGTTTCTCGCGGCCTTGAACCTCTTGCAGCGTGAGTTTTCCGAAGAGGCCTGCCCGATTCGTACCGCCCTGGTGACCGCGCGGTCGGCGCCGGCCCACGAGCGAGTCATCCGCACCCTGCGCGAATGGGACATTCGACTGGATGAGTCGTTGTTTTTGGGTGGGCTCGATAAGTCCGCCTTCCTGGAAGCCTTCGCCGCCGATGTATTTTTCGATGACCAGCCTGGCCATTGCGAAAAGGCCCGCGAAGTCGTCGCCACTGGCCATGTGCCCCATGGCATCAGCAATGAGCTAAAACAGTGAACCGTTAGACCGAAAAGCTGTATCCAAGCGGCTGAATCCTCTGCGCGCTGCTACGCTCATGAGGTCTGCGCCTGCCACGGGTCGCCTGGAGGTCACATGATTCGCTCGATGCTGTTTGCCACGGACCTAGGCCTTTACGCCCCTGTTGTCCTGCAGCATGCGCTGGCACTGGCCCGGACGTTCAATGCCGAATTGCACGTCATCCATGTGGTAGAGCCGATGGGGTTGTTCGCCGAGTCGGTCCTGCAGAGCTATCTGGCCGAGGATGTGCTTCGGGAGTTGCAAAGTGAGGGGGTCAACACCGTCATCGAGGGCATCGAGGCTCGGGTGCTGGCGGGGTTTCGCGACGAATTGGGCGAAGACAACCGGGACCTCGCGCTGATTCGCAACGTCCGCGTGGTGCAGGGCGATCCGTCCAAGGTGATTCTGGAGCAGGCGCAACGATTGGCTGTCGATCTGCTGGTGCTGGGCAGCCACAGTCACGGGGGGGAGGGCGACACGCCCATCGGGCGAACGGCCGCCAGGGTTCTGCAGTTGTCCGAGGTACCGGTGTACATGGTGCCCATGCAGTATCGGTTCGGGCAGTGAGCGATCTTCAGAAAATGGCCGACGCGTTGAAAAGCAGCGTGCCATTACTGAATAAAAATGATAAAAAGTTCTAGCTTCGCCTTTCAGACCATTAATCCAGTTATATACCGTCGCGGACGCGCGAGCGTCTTCCGGCTTTGAGGGATACCTATGAAGCTTCAACAACTGCGCTACATCTGGGAAGTGGCGCACCACGACCTCAACGTTTCGGCGACGGCGCAGAGCCTCTACACCTCGCAGCCGGGCATCAGCAAGCAGATTCGCCTGCTGGAAGACGAGTTGGGTGTCGAGGTCTTCGCGCGCAGCGGTAAACACCTGACGCGCGTCACACCCGCGGGCGAGCGGATCATCACCACGGCCGGCGAGATCCTGCGCAAGGTCGAGAGCATCAAACAGATCGCTCAAGAGTTCTCCAACGAAAAGAAAGGCACCCTGTCGATTGCCACCACCCACACCCAGGCGCGTTATGCGTTGCCGCCGGTGATCAGCAATTTCATCAAGCAGTACCCGGACGTGGCATTGCACATGCACCAAGGCTCTCCGATGCAGATTGCCGAAATGGCTGCCGACGGAACGGTGGACTTCGCCATCGCCACCGAAGCGCTGGAGCTGTTCGGCGATCTGGTGATGATGCCGTGCTACACGTGGAACCGTTGTGTGGTAGTGCCTCAAGGGCATCCGCTGACCAAGGTGCCCAAACTGACCCTTGAGGTCCTCGCTGAATACCCGATCGTGACCTACGTATTCGGTTTTACCGGGCGCTCCAAGCTCGATGAGGCGTTCAGCCACAGGGGCCTGACGCCCAAAGTGGTGTTTACGGCGGCCGATGCCGACGTGATCAAGACCTATGTCCGCCTGGGGCTCGGGGTTGGGATCGTCGCGAAAATGGCGGTGGACCCGACGCTGGACAGTGACTTGGTGGTGCTCGACGCCAGTGATTTGTTCGAGGCCAGCGTGACCAAGATCGGCTTCCGCCGTGGGACCTTCCTGCGGGGCTTCATGTGCGATTTCATCGAGAAATTTGCGCCGCACCTGACCCGGGATGTCATGGCCAAGGCCATTCAGTGCCACAACAAGCAGGAATTGGAAGAGTTGTTCGAGGGCGTTGTGCTGCCCGAGCACTAAGAGCAGCCGCACTCGTCGAGCGACAAGCCAGCGCGGCCCTTTTCAGGGCCGCTTTTGCGGGTGCGCCTGTTCCTTGATAGGGCGTTCAGGCTTTGGTGATCAGGTTGCCTGCGTGCAACCCGCATTCTTTCTGGGTGGCTTCTTCCCACCACCAGCGACCCTCACGTTCATGCTGGTTCGGCAGGACCGGGCGGGTGCAGGGCTCGCAGCCGATGCTGATGAATCCGCGTTCGTGCAGGCTGTTGTAAGGCAGTTCCAGCATGCGAATGTAATTCCACACTTCGGCGCTGGTCATCTGCGCCAACGGGTTGAATTTGTAGAGTGTGCGCTCGGGGGTCGAGAACGCACCGTCCATTTCAACCACGGCCACGTTGTTACGCGTGCCCGGGCTTTGATCGCGACGCTGGCCGGTGGCCCAAGCCTTGACGTCCGTCAGTTTACGGCGCAGGGGTTCGATCTTGCGCACGCCGCAGCATTCCCCGTGACCGTCCCGATAAAAACTGAACAGGCCCTTCTCCTTGACGAACGGTTCGAGCTTCTCGCGATCGGGAGAAACGATGTCGATGGCGATGTTGTACTGCTCGCGAACCTGATCGATGAAACGGTAGGTCTCGGGGTGCAGACGCCCGGTGTCCAGGCTGAACACCTTGACGTTCTTGTTGATTTTCCACGCCATGTCAACCAGCACCACGTCTTCGGCGCCGCTGAAGGAGACCCACAGCTCGTCGCCAAAATGCTGGAAGGCGAATTTGAGAATGTCCTGGGCGGACTTGTCGGCATACGTCGCGGCGATTTCAGCGACGTCGAAGGGATGGCTCATCAGGCGGCTTCCTAATCAAGGGTGGCGCTTAGGCGCTCGTAATGGCACAGATGGTAACAAAAACCGCCGTCGGTTTGCCCGAAAGCTGCAGGCGAGCGGCGATTCCAAGGGGGGGCCGGTCACAGCCCCTCGAGTGTTTCGAGCAGCACCCGAACCTTGGTGATGGACTCCTGGTACTCGGCGTTCCAATCCGAGTCGGCGACGATGCCGCCGCCACCCCAGCAGGCGATCTGGCCCTGTTGGGCGAGGAGGCTGCGAATCGCGATGGAGCTGTCCATTTCGCCGCGCACGTCCAGATACAGCAATGAGCCGCAATACAACGCACGGCGTGTGGGCTCCAGCTCGTCGATGATCTGCATGGAGCGAATCTTCGGTGCGCCGGTGATCGAGCCTCCGGGGAAGCTGCTGCCGATCAGGTCGAGCGCATCCTTTCCGTTGGCCAGTTCGCCGGTCACTGCACTGACCAGATGATGAACGTTGGGATAGCTTTCCAGGCTGAACAGCTCGGGCACCCGCACTGAGCCGGTCCGGCAGGTGCGGCCCAAATCGTTGCGCAGCAGGTCGACGATCATCAGGTTCTCGGCGCGGTCCTTCGGGCTGGCGAGTAACGCCTCGGCATAGGCTCGGTCTTCGATGGCATCCCGACCGCGGGGGCGCGTGCCTTTGATCGGGCGGGTTTCGACCTGGCGCTGGCTGACCTTGATGAAGCGCTCCGGGGACAGGCTCAGCACCGCATCGCCATCAGGCAGGGCGAGGAAGCCAGCGAAGGGTGTCGGGCAGGCCACCCGCAGCGCCTGGTAGGCCGTCCATGGATCGCCGCTGTAACCGGCACGAAACCGCTGGGCGAAATTGACCTGATAGCAGTCGCCGGCCTGAATGTAGGCATGAATGCGCTCGATGGCCGCTCGATACTGCTCGGCACTCGTGTCCGCGGAAAACGGGCGGGTGAGCTGGAAGGACGTTTCACCCGACGGGGCGGGGGTGTCGAACAGCTCGATCAGCCGCTGGCGTGCTTGCAGACTCATCGAAGGATGGAACATCAACTGCGAAGTGCGTTGCTGATGGTCACTGATCAGCGCCCAATCGTACAGGCCGAGTTGCGCCGAGGGCAGGTGCAGGTCATCGATGGCCTGGGCGGGCAACGCCTCGAACAATCGACCAAAATCGTAGGCCAGGTAACCCAGCAGCCCGCCGGCGAATGGCAAGGTGAGGTGTTCGGGCAACGCTGCTTCTGGCAATTGAGCCAGGCCTGCGCGCAGGCGGTCGAGAAACGCAGCACCTGTTTCGCCCGTTTCGGGAACGAACACCTGCAGCGGCCAGGCACTGAGGATGTCGAACCGCCCCCGGTCCGCTTCCGGGCGGCCGCTGTCCAGCAGCACGGCGCCGGGCGCGTGGCGAACCGCAGAAAAATACCCGGTCGGGTTGGCGTGGTAGGGGATCGGGTGTACAGAGCAGATTGGCATGCGGAAGCGGTCAGTCATGGCGCGGACGGCGATTGTAGTCCTCTGCTGATCAGCCTCCTAGAGGTGTGTCGGAATTTGACGCCTGCGCGCCGCTGTATTGCGGGTCGCAGTTCCCGGACAAGACCCCGGTCAGGCGTTGAAAGGGGTTGGCCACGGCCAGAGAACGCTTTGGCAAGTGATCGCGTGGCACCGGGCCCGACCGCCGAAAGTTTGCCTCAGACGTGCCCGAACAGCGCCTGGACGAACTGGACGCGCTCATCCGGGCTGTCGTGACGGCCTTCAGCGGCCAGCTCTTCAAGGCGCTGTTCGACTGCGCGGGTGCGGTGGGTCAGGCCGCAATCGTTGGCAATCTGAATATTCAGACCGGGGCGGGCATTGAGCTCGAGGATCAGCGGACCGCGATCCTGGTCGAGCACCATGTCCACGCCGATGTAGCCAAGGCCGCACAAGTCATAACATTCGGCGGCCAGCTTCATGAACCCATCCCAATTGGGGAGTTGCACGCCGTCCACGGCGTTGGTGGTGTCCGGGTGTTTGCTGATGATGTTGTTGAGCCAGGTGCCGCGCAAGGTTTGCCCGGTGGCCAGGTCGACCCCCACGCCAATCGCGCCCTGGTGCAGATTGGCCTTGCCGCCGGACTGGCGCGTGGGCAAGCGCAGCATCGCCATGACCGGGTAACCCATCAGCACGATGACCCGGATGTCCGGCACGCCCTCGTAACTGATGCTCTTGAAGATCGGATCGGGCGTTACCCGGTATTCGATCAATGCCCGATCGCGATGGCCGCCCAGCGAGTACAGGCCGGTGAGGATGCTGGAAATCTGATGCTCGATTTCGTCATGGCTGATGATGCGCCCGGAGATCGTGCGAAAGCGCTCCTCGAAGCGATCGGCAATGACCAGAATGCCATCGCCACCCGCGCCCTGTGCGGGTTTGACGACGAAGTCGTTGCGGGCGCCGATGATCTCGTCAAGCCGCTCGATTTCCTTCTCGGTCGAAATGATCCCGTACATCTCCGGCACATGAATGCCGGCTGCGATGGCCCGCTCCTTGGTGATGATCTTGTCATCGACGATGGGATACAGGCTTCGTTTGTTGTATTTGAGCACGTAATCGGCATTACGCCGGTTGATGCCCATGATCCCCTTGGCCTCCAGGGCTTTCCAGGTCTTCCACCAGCCGATCATCGGGCGTTTTCCCGCTCAGCGTCTTCCTTGAGGAAAGCCTTGAAGCGCACCAGTTCGGTCAGGCGATAGCCGCGGTAGCGTCCCATGGCCAGCATGAAACCCACCAGAATCAGCAGGATCGCCGGGAAGGTGAAAACGAAATAGATCAGTTCCGGGACGGTCATGATGATGTGTGCCAGCGAGGCGGCGAAGAGGGTGCCGATGGCGACCTTCATTGCGTGGCCACCGCCGCGCTCTTCCCAGGTGATCGACAGGCGCTCGATGGTCATGGTGAGGATCACCATCGGGAACAGCGCCACCGACAGCCCGCGTTCAAGGCCCAATTTATGGCTGAACAGGCTGATGGCGGCGATCAGCACCACGACGAAGGTCAGCACCACCGACAGTCGCGGCAGCATCTGCAGTTTCAGGTGCTCGAGATAGGAGCGCAGCGATAGCCCGAGCGCAGTGATGATGGTGAACAGGACGATGCCGAAACCCAGTTGGGTTTCGCGAAAGGCCAGGGCGATCAGCACCGGCGTGAAGGTACCCAGTGTCTGGAGGCCGACGAGGTTGCGCAGGATCAGGATGACCAGCACGCCGATCGGAATCATCACCATGATCATGAAGGTCTGCTGGGTCTGCAGTGGCAGGCCGTAAAGCGAGTATTCGAGGAAGTCGGCATCGGTGCTTTCGTCGGTCAACTTGGCCAGGCGGATGGCGTTCATTTCGCTGTTGTTCAGGCTGAAACTGACGACCGCTTTCTTGCCCCCCTCGACCGTGATCAGATTGTCGTCGCCGATCCACCACACCAGGCGGTCTTCGGGGAGCCCGGCCTCGCCCGTTTCGGGGTTGAAATACAACCAGTCCTTGCCGTTGAAGCTGCGAAGCCAGAGCTCCGGCGCCTGGGGTTGATCGGCGACCAGCCGAATGGTGTGCACCTTTTCCACCGGCACGTGGGCGATGGACAGCAGCAGTTCGGTGACGCGGGCCTTGTTCTGTACCGAAGGATCGCCTGCCAGAAGCAGCTTGACGTTGTCGTCACTCAGGTTGTTGACCCGCCGTATTGCCTCGCTGACGAAGGTTTCGACATCCGCGGAGTGTTGACGAATGGGGGCAAGCAGGGCGTCGGCAGCGATTTTCTCGGGGCCTTCCACGGCGATGCTGTCGCGGAAGATCGGGCCTTTGACCTTGGCTTTTTCGGCGCTGTAGCGCTTGGTCAGCACCAGGCGGTAGTACAGGGTCTGGTTGCCCGTGGCGCGGCGGGCTGACCAGGTCACCTTGCGGTTACCGTCGGCCCGGTTGACGTTCACGCCGTAATTATTGGAGATGAAACTTTCATTGAGGCTGATGTAATCCCGGGACAGCGGCGGGACGTACATCTGCACCTTGACCGAGTCCTTCGGATTGGCGACGAACTCGACCTTGGCGTCGATGTTCCACAAGTCGTCTGTTTCGTCTTCGGTCACCGGGATGCCCAGCACCAGTATCTGATAGGCCGTGATCGCGATGCCCAGGGTCACCAGGGTGGCGATCAGGATTTTCAGATGGAGGGTAAGAGAGCGCATGTCGTTACTCTGCGGTTTGAGCATCAGTGATGCAGGCAGGCTTGCCTGCAGCAAATTTAAGGCTGGGGTCGACCAGTGCGTCGAAGTGCTTGAGGGCTTCGGAGCCAATCAAAAGCGGGTATTGGAATGCACTTCGGTCGGTCAAGTTCACTTCGATGGTGCGAGAAACCTTGCCCATGCAGACATCGAGGCTGATCACGGGGCGCGAGGTGTATTTTTTCTCGTCGTCCGGATCCACGTCGCCGGCGCGGCGCTTGATCTTGCTGACCCGGGACAGAGGGCGTTCGATGGGGTGCTCATGGGCATCGTCGATCGCCAGATAGAACCGCACCCAGGATTCGCCGTCACGCTTGAACCGCTTGATGTCGCGGGCGCTGAGGGACGCGGTCTTCGCGCCGGTGTCGAGTTTGGCCGCCACCTGAAGATCGATCCCGGCCAGGTCGGCGTACTCATTCAACCCGTAGACCGTCTTGCCCGCAGCCGCGGACGAATCGCTGAAAAACAGACCCGGCAAATACAGGCAGAGAAGGCAAAGAAGGGGGTGGCGGCTCATAGATCCTGGTGCGGTGAAAGTGAGTACAAAGAGCGACGACGGCGTCGGCTCGGCAGTCCGGTTCTGGCCACACTCGGGTAGACATGCTTGGCAGGCTGATGCGGTCGGCATTCTAGCATGAAGGTTTTCTGGCGCCAGCGAACGGCAACGCTGGTGTCACCGGCAAACCGTGGGTCAAGTCGAGCGGTAATAAGACGATTGTCGACAGTCCTAAAATTATCTTTGACGAAATGTGCCGATAGTGGCTAGATTTGATGTACTGGAAACACAAGGTGTCGACAATGTTGGATAGCCCTGAACTCGCGCCCACGGCTTCGCTCGATTCGGAGACCTTGTCCGAAAACGTTTTTCGTCGCATTCAGGCGGCGATCGTCAAGGGCGACATCGCGCCCGGAAGCAAGATTTCCGAGCCTGAACTGGCACGTACCTATGGCATCAGTCGCGGGCCACTGCGCGAGGCCATCCACCGGCTGGAAGGCCAACGCTTGTTGGTGCGCGTCCCGCATGTCGGGGCCAGGGTGGTTTCGCTGAGCCATGCCGAACTGGTGGAGCTCTACGAAATTCGTGAATCGCTGGAAGGCATGGCCTGCCGTCTGGCCGCCGAACGCATGACGATCGAAGAGATCGAGGAGTTGCGCCATGTGCTGGACACCCATGAGCGCGATTGCGCCTTCCAGGCCGGCGTGGGCTATTACCAGCAGGAGGGCGATTTCGACTTCCATTACCGGATCATTCAGGGGGCACGCAACGGCACCTTGACGCAAATGCTGTGTGGCGAGCTCTACCAACTGGTGCGGATGTACCGCATCCAGTATTCCACCACGCCCAACCGGCCCCGCCAGGCGTTCGCCGAACACCATCGCATTCTGGACGCCATCGCAGACCGTGACGGCGAACTGGCAGAGCTGCTGATGCGTCGCCACATCGGCGCCTCGCGGCGCAACATCGAACAGCACTATCAAGGTGCTTCTGACCGAGGTGAACAATGACTTCAAGAACGACTCCCGGCCAACGCTTCCGTGATGCCGTGGCCAGCGAGCATCCGCTGCAAGTGGTCGGCACGATCAATGCCAATCACGCCTTGCTGGCCCAGCGCGCCGGCTTCAAGGCCATCTACCTGTCGGGTGGCGGGGTCGCGGCGGGCTCCCTGGGGGTACCGGACCTTGGCATTACCGGCCTCGATGATGTATTGACCGACGTGCGCCGCATCACCGACGTCTGCGACTTGCCCTTGCTGGTGGATGTCGACACCGGCTTTGGCGCCTCCGCGTTCAACGTGGCGCGCACGGTGAAATCAATGATCAAGTTCGGCGCGGCCGCCATGCACATCGAGGATCAGGTGGGCGCCAAGCGTTGCGGTCATCGTCCGGGCAAGGAAATCGTCTCACAGCAGGAGATGGTCGATCGCATCAAGGCGGCCGTCGATGCGCGCACGGATGAAAGCTTCGTGATCATGGCGCGTACCGACGCGCTGGCCGTCGAAGGGCTGGAGTCGGCACTGGATCGGGCCGCAGCCTGCATCGAGGCGGGCGCAGACATGGTCTTCCCCGAGGCCATCACCGAGTTGCAGATGTACAAGCTGTTCGCCTCGCGCGTAAAAGCA
This sequence comes from Pseudomonas sp. GD03842, assembly GCF_029841165.1. Lineage (NCBI taxonomy): Bacteria > Pseudomonadati > Pseudomonadota > Gammaproteobacteria > Pseudomonadales > Pseudomonadaceae > Pseudomonas > Pseudomonas sp. GD03842. The sequence goes on from NZ_JAOCEA010000001.1 coordinate 53,255, forward strand.
CCGATTCTGGCCAACATCACCGAGTTCGGCGCAACGCCGCTGTTCACCACCGAGGAACTGGCCGCGGCCGAGGTGGCGCTGGTGCTGTACCCGCTGTCGGCATTCCGCGCCATGAACAAGGCGGCGGAAAACGTCTACACCGCGATTCGCCGTGACGGTACGCAAAAGAATGTGGTCGACACCATGCAGACCCGTATGGAGCTTTACGAGCGTATCGACTACCACGCTTTCGAACAGAAACTGGACGCGCTGTTCGCGCAGAAGAAGTCCTGAGAGCATTCGACAGCTTGTATAGGAGCGCGCTTGCCTGCGATTGCGGTGTGTCAGCCACTGCGTTCACAGGCCGATCGCGTCGCGGGCAAGCGCGCTCCTGCAGCGACTTACGAGTCACGGAATTGCCGATTCCCTTAAAACGACAAGATTGGAGACAGCAATGGCTGAAGGAAAAATATTGAGCGGCGCGGGCCTGCGTGGCCAGGTTGCCGGGCAGACTGCCTTGTCCACCGTCGGCCAGGCCGGCGCCGGGCTGACGTATCGAGGTTATGACGTGCGCGAGCTGGCCGCTGACGCTCGCTTCGAGGAAGTCGCCTACCTGCTGCTGTACGGCGAGTTACCGACCCAGGCGCAATTGGACAGCTACCTTGAAAAGCTGAAGGGCCTGCGGGACCTGCCGCCTGCGTTGAAAGAGGTGTTGGAGCGCATTCCCGCCGAGGCCCATCCGATGGATGTGATGCGCACCGGGTGCTCGATGCTCGGTAATCTGGAGCCGGAAACGAGTTTCGACCAGCAGCGTGACGCAACCGACCGCCTGTTGGCCGCGTTCCCCGCCATCATGTGTTACTGGTACCGCTTCAGCCATGACGGCAAGCGCATCGATTGCGTAACCGACGAACCTTCCTTGGGTGGGCACTTCCTCAAGCTGCTATTGGACAAGGCCCCCAGCGACCTGCACCGCAAGGTCATGGACGTTTCGCTGATCCTTTACGCAGAACACGAATTCAATGCGTCGACCTTTACCGCCAGGGTCTGCGCCTCGACGCTGTCGGACCTGTTTTCCTGTATCACCGCGGCCATCGGCAGTCTTCGCGGCCCGCTGCACGGCGGCGCCAACGAAGCGGCCATGGAGATGATCGAAAAATTCTCGTCCGCCGAAGATGCGGTCAAAGGCACGCTGGCGATGCTGGAGCGCAAGGACAAGATCATGGGCTTCGGCCATGCGATCTATAAGGACAACGATCCGCGTAACGAGGTGATCAAGGGCTGGTCGAAAAAGCTCGCCGATGAGGCAGGTGATACGGTGCTGTTCCCGGTTTCCGAAGCCATCGACAAAACTATGTGGGAACAGAAAAAACTGTTTCCCAACGCCGATTTCTATCACGCTTCGGCCTACCACTTCATGGGGATCCCCACCAAGCTGTTCACGCCAATCTTCGTCTGCTCGCGCCTGACGGGCTGGGCCTCCCACGTATTCGAGCAGCGCGCGAACAACCGCATCATCCGCCCGAGTGCCGAGTACATCGGCGTCGAGCAGCGCACGTTCGTGCCCATCGAGCAGCGCTAAATTTGGCTCAGGTCCCGAGCGGTAGGAGCGCGCTTGCCCACGACCGCGGTGTGTCAGACGACATCGTCGTCGCAGGTACAACGCGGTCGCGAGCAATCGGGCTCCTACACCATGACAGGGATCAAGGCCTGCCCTTTGAACCAACCGTGACCGAGTTCTGACGATGAACACTGAATACCGCAAGCCATTGCCCGGCACTTCGCTGGATTATTTCGACGCCCGCGAGGCTGTCGAGGCCATCAAGCCTGGCGCCTACGCCACCTTGCCGTACACCTCGCGGGTGCTGGCGGAGAACCTGGTACGCCGCTGCGATCCGGCGGCCCTGCAGGCTTCGTTGAAACAGTTGATCGAGCGCAAACGCGACCTCGATTTTCCCTGGTTTCCCGCCCGGGTGGTGTGTCACGACATCCTTGGACAGACCGCATTGGTGGATCTGGCGGGTTTGCGCGACGCCATCGCTGAGCGCGGCGGGGACCCGGCACAGGTCAACCCGGTGGTCCCGGTCCAATTGATCGTCGACCATTCGCTGGCCGTCGAGTGCGGTGGGTACGATCCCGAAGCCTTCGCGAAAAACCGTGCCATCGAGGACCGTCGCAACGAAGACCGTTTTCACTTCATCAACTGGACCAAACAGGCCTTCAAGAATGTCGAAGTGATCCCGCCGGGCAACGGCATCATGCACCAGATCAACCTGGAGCGAATGTCGCCGGTGATCCAGACTCTCGAGGGTGTGGCTTACCCCGACACCCTTGTGGGCACTGACAGCCACACGCCGCACGTCGATGCGCTGGGCGTGATCGCCATCGGCGTCGGCGGGCTGGAGGCAGAAAACGTCATGCTGGGGCGCGCGTCCTGGATGCGCCTGCCGGATATCGTCGGCGTCGAGCTATCGGGCCGGCCTCAGCCTGGCATCACCGCCACCGACGTGGTGCTCGCGCTCACGGAATACTTGCGTCAACAGAAAGTCGTCGGGGCCTACCTTGAGTTTTATGGCGAAGGGGCCCGTGCCCTGACGCTGGGGGATCGCGCCACAATCTCCAACATGGCCCCGGAATATGGCGCAACCGCCGCGATGTTCGCCATCGATCAGCAGACCATCGACTACTTGACCCTGACCGGGCGCGACGATCAGCAAGTGAAACTGGTCGAAACCTATGCCCGGCAGACCGGGCTGTGGGCGGACAGCTTGGCCGAGGCGCACTATGAGCGGGTGCTGCACTTCGATCTATCCAGCGTCGTGCGCAACATGGCTGGGCCTTCGAATCCCCATGCCCGGGTGGCCACGACCGATCTCGCTGCAAAAGGCATCGCCGGCGCCTGGGCACAAACCCCTGGGCAGATGCCGGACGGTGCCGTGATCATTGCGGCGATCACCAGCTGCACCAACACCAGCAACCCACGCAATGTTATTGCTGCGGGGCTGTTAGCACGCAACGCCAACGCGCTAGGGCTGACGCGCAAGCCGTGGGTCAAATCTTCCCTGGCTCCGGGTTCCAAGGCCGTTGCGCTGTACCTTGACGAAGCCGGATTGACCGGTGAGCTCGAGCAACTGGGCTTTGGTGTCGTGGCGTTCGCCTGCACCACCTGCAACGGCATGTCCGGTGCGCTGGAGCCTCGGATCCAGCAGGAAATCATCGACCGCGACCTGTACGCGACGGCCGTTCTGTCGGGCAATCGCAACTTCGATGGGCGCATCCACCCGTACGCCAAGCAAGCCTTTCTGGCCTCGCCGCCGCTGGTGGTGGCCTATGCCGTTGCCGGGACCATCCGCTTCGACATCGAGAAGGATGTGCTGGGCATTGGGCCGGACGGGCAAGAGATTCGCCTGAAAGACATCTGGCCAAGCGATGAAGAAATCGACGCCGTGGTCAAAGCGGCTGTTAAACCGGAGCAGTTCCGCCAGGTGTACATCCCGATGTTCGCCGTTCACGAGGACACAGGTCCAAGGGTCGAACCGCTCTACGACTGGCGTCCCATGAGTACCTATATTCGTCGCCCTCCGTATTGGGAAGGTGCACTGGCAGGCGAGCGCACCCTCCGGGGCATGCGCCCGTTGGCGGTGCTGCCGGACAACATCACCACCGATCACCTGTCGCCGTCCAATGCAATCATGCTCGACAGTGCGGCAGGCGAATACCTGGCGAGGATGGGTGTGCCGGAAGAGGACTTCAACTCCTACGCCACTCACCGCGGCGATCACTTGACCGCTCAGCGCGCCACCTTCGCCAACCCCAAGCTGTTCAATGAAATGGTACGAGAGGACGGCAAGGTCAAGCAGGGTTCGCTGGCCCGCATTGAGCCGGAAGGCAAGGTGGTGCGCATGTGGGAGGCGATCGAAACCTACATGGACCGCAAACAGCCGCTGATCATTGTCGCAGGTGCCGACTACGGCCAGGGTTCCTCCCGTGACTGGGCGGCGAAAGGGGTGCGTCTGGCGGGCGTGGAGGCGATCGTTGCCGAAGGCTTCGAGCGAATCCACCGTACCAATCTGGTGGGCATGGGGGTATTGCCGCTGGAGTTTCAGCCCGGCACCAACCGTACGACACTGGGGATCGACGGCACCGAGCTGTTCGACGTCATCGGAGAAAGAACGCCCCGAGCCACGTTGACACTGGTTATCCAGCGAAACAACGGCGAGCGCATCGAGGTGCCGGTGACCTGTCGCCTCGACACGGGGGAAGAGGTCTCGATCTACGAAGCCGGTGGTGTGCTGCAGCGTTTCGCCCAGGACTTCCTCGAATCGGTCGCCGTGGCATGACGGCCTTTCGCGCCGGGGGCACGGTCTGCACGTGGCCCTGGCGCTGAGGACCGGTTCCGTACCTGTCTCAGAATGAAGAAGGAAACGATTCCATGGCTCACACAGCCCAGATCAAGATCCCTGCCACTTATATGCGCGGCGGGACCAGCAAAGGGGTGTTTTTTCGACTTGAGGATCTGCCCGAAACCGCTCAAGTACCGGGCCCGGCACGCGATGCCCTGCTGTTGCGGGTGATCGGCAGCCCCGATCCCTACGCCAAGCAGATCGACGGCATGGGGGGCGCCACGTCCAGCACCAGCAAGGCGGTGATTCTGTCTAAAAGCATCAAGCCCGAGCACGATGTCGATTACCTGTTCGGTCAGGTGTCGATCGACGCGCCGTTCGTGGATTGGAGCGGCAACTGTGGCAACTTGTCGGCTGCCGTCGGGCCCTTCGCCATCAGCAATGGGCTGGTCGATGCGGCGCGGATTCCTCACAACGGTGTGGCTGTGGTGCGGATCTGGCAAGCCAACATTGGCAAGACCATCATCGCCCATGTGCCGATCACCGATGGCCAGGTTCAGGAAACCGGCGATTTCGAGCTCGATGGGGTGACCTTTCCCGCCGCCGAGGTGCAACTGGCGTTCATGGATCCGGCGGCAGAGGAAGAGGGCGCGGGCGGTGCGATGTTTCCGACGGGCAATCGGGTGGACGACCTGGAGGTGCCCGGCGTCGGGACACTCAAGGCCACCCTGATCAACGCGGGTATCCCGACGATCTTCGTCAACGCCAGTGACATTGGCTACACCGGCACCGAGCTACAGGACGCGATCAATGGCGATCCGCAAGCATTGAGCCGACTCGAGACCATCAGGGCGCATGGTGCCGTGCGCATGGGCTTGATCGCCAGCGTGGAGGATGCTGCAAAGCGCCAGCACACGCCCAAGGTCGCTTTTGTCGCAAAACCCAGTGACTACCTGTCTTCCAGCGGCAAGCGCGTATCGGCGAACGACACCGATCTGCTGGTGCGGGCGATGTCCATGGGCAAGCTGCACCACGCGATGATGGGCACCGCCGCCGTGGCGATCGGCACGGCCGCAGCGATTCCCGGAACCTTGGTGAACCTGGCGGCCGGCGGCGGCGAACGCACGGCTGTGCGCTTCGGGCATCCTTCGGGAACGCTGCGCGTGGGCGCCGAGGCGGTGGAGGTCGGAGGTGAATGGAAAGTGAAGAAGGCCATCATGAGCCGCAGCGCGCGGGTATTGATGGAGGGGTGGGTGCGCGTGCCGGGTGACTGACCGCACATGCCATCGTCGTAGGCGTGCGCGTGCCCGCGATTGCGATCTGTCTGCCGAATCCGTGCTGAATGAGACGACGCCATCGCGGGCAAGCGCGCCTGCGGTTACGCAGTGCTATTTGAATCTGCGTTCTACCCCTTTTTCCACCAGCACTTTCGCCGAGATTTCCTCGACCGAAAAGTGAGTGGAGTTGATGTGCGGAATGTTCTCGCGGCGGAACAGGTTTTCCACTTCGCGCACTTCGAATTCACACTGCGCAAAGCTGGAATAGCGGCTGTTGGGCTTGCGCTCATGACGAATCGCCGTCAGGCGGTCCGGGTCGATGGTCAGCCCGAACAGCTTGGCGCGATGCTGTTTGAGCGCGGCGGGCAACTGCAGGCGCTCCATGTCGTCTTCGGTAAGCGGATAGTTCGCGGCGCGTATGCCGAATTGCATGGCCATGTATAGACAGGTAGGCGTCTTCCCACAGCGCGATACACCCACCAGAATGATGTCCGCTTTGTCGTAATAGTGCGTACGGGCCCCGTCGTCATTGTCCAGCGCGAAGTTCACCGCCTCGATCCGCTCCATGTAATTGGAGTTGTGACCGATGGAGTGGGATTTGCCCACCGAGTACGACGAGTGTGAACTAAGCTCCTGTTCGAGCGGGGCGAGGAAGGTCGAAAAGATGTCGATCATGAAGCCATCGGAGGTCGCCAGGATTTCCCGAATGTCCTGATTGACGATGGTGTCGAAGATGATCGGCCGAACTTCGTCTTTCTCGGCGGCCTTGTTGATCTGCGCCACCATGGCCCGGGCTTTCTCGACGCTGTCGATGTAGGGCCGCGTGAACTTGTTGAATGTAATGTTTTCAAACTGCGCGAGCAGGCTCTGGCCAAGGGTTTCGGCAGTGATGCCGGTGCCGTCGGAGATAAAGAAAGCGGATCGTTTCATTTGCGCCCTGGGCCTTAAGCTGATGACGATTCTTGGATATCATAGGCGCGCTTGCGGGCCATGATTGGCCGCATTCTAACGAGTTTTACGCGTCAGGCTTCAAGATCCGAACCCCGTGCGCAGAATCCGTTCCCTGTCATTGCAGCGCCAAAGCTTTTCCCAACAACAAATCGGTTAGTGGAGAGATCACCTTGGTAGAGTACGTAGTTTCCCTCGATAAGCTCGGCAAACAAGATGTTGAGCATGTGGGGGGCAAGAACGCATCCCTCGGCGAGATGATCAGCAACCTGGCGGGCGCAGGCGTATCCGTCCCCGGCGGCTTCGCCACTACAGCTCAGGCCTATCGTGATTTTCTTGAGCAGAGTGGTCTGAACGATCAGATTCACAAGGTACTCGATGCACTGGATGTCGACGACGTCAACGCACTGGCCAAGACCGGCGCGCAGATCCGTCAGTGGATCATGGAGGCCGAATTCCCCGAGCGGCTCAACAGCGAAATCCGCACCGCATTCGCCGAACTCTCGGCGGGCAATCCGGACATCGCCGTCGCCGTGCGCTCTTCCGCCACCGCAGAAGACTTGCCTGACGCGTCCTTCGCCGGTCAGCAGGAAACCTTCCTCAACATTCGCGGCGTCGACAACGTGATCCGTGCGGCGAAAGAAGTCTTCGCCTCGCTGTTCAACGACCGCGCGATTTCCTATCGCGTTCACCAGGGGTTCGATCACAAGCTGGTCGCCCTGTCCGCTGGCGTCCAGCGCATGGTGCGCTCGGAAACCGGCACCGCGGGCGTGATGTTCACGCTGGACACCGAATCCGGTTTCCGCGACGTGGTGTTCATCACCGGAGCCTATGGTCTGGGCGAAACCGTCGTTCAGGGCGCGGTCAACCCGGATGAATTCTACGTGCACAAAAGCACGCTCGAGGTGGGTCGCCCGGCGATCCTGCGGCGTAATCTGGGCAGCAAGGCCATCAAGATGATTTATGGCGACGAGGCCAAGGCAGGGCGATCGGTCAAGACCGTCGATGTCGACGCCGCCGATCGCGCCCGTTTCTGCCTCAGCGACGAAGAGGTCAGCAACCTGGCGCGCCAAGCGATGATCATCGAGAAGCACTACCAGTGCCCGATGGACATCGAATGGGCCAAGGACGGTGACGACGGCAAGCTCTACATCGTTCAGGCGCGTCCCGAAACCGTGAAGAGCCGCAGCTCGGGCAACGTCATGGAGCGCTACCTTCTGAAAGAGAAGGGCACCGTTCTGGCCGAGGGCCGTGCCATTGGCCAGCGCATCGGCGCGGGCAAGGTGCGCGTCATCAAGGACGTCTCGGAAATGGACAAGGTCCAGGCGGGTGACGTGCTGGTCTCCGACATGACCGACCCGGATTGGGAACCGGTGATGAAACGCGCCAGCGCTATCGTCACCAACCGCGGCGGGCGTACCTGCCATGCGGCGATCATCGCCCGCGAACTGGGCATCCCGGCGGTCGTCGGTTGCGGCAACGCCACCGAGTTGCTCAAGGACGGCCAGGGTGTCACCGTGTCCTGTGCCGAAGGCGACACCGGTTATATCTTCGAGGGCGAGCTGGGCTTCGACGTCAAACAGAACTCCGTCGACGCCATGCCGGAGCTGCCGTTCAAGATCATGATGAACGTCGGCAACCCCGACCGCGCCTTCGATTTCGCCCAGTTGCCCAACGCGGGTATTGGTCTGGCGCGTCTGGAGTTCATCATCAACCGCATGATCGGCGTGCACCCCAAGGCGCTGCTGAACTACCCGAATCTGCCTTTGGACATCAAGGAAAGCGTCGATAAACGTATTGCCGGTTACGGCGATCCGGTCGGTTTCTACGTCGAAAAGCTGGTCGAGGGCATCAGCACGCTCGCCGCAGCTTTCTACCCGAAGAAGGTCATCGTGCGTCTGTCGGACTTCAAGTCCAACGAGTACGCCAACCTGATCGGCGGCAAGCTGTACGAGCCCGAGGAAGAAAACCCGATGCTGGGCTTCCGCGGGGCTTCGCGCTACATCAGCGAAAACTTCCGCGACTGCTTCGAGTTGGAGTGCCGTGCGCTCAAGCGTGTACGCAACGAGATGGGCCTGACCAACGTTGAAATCATGGTGCCGTTCGTGCGCACGCTGGGTGAGGCGAGCCAGGTGGTCGATTTGCTGGCGGAAAACGGGCTGGCTCGTGGTCAGAACGGCCTGCGCGTCATCATGATGTGCGAGCTGCCGTCCAACGCCTTGCTGGCGGACGAGTTCCTGGAGTTCTTCGACGGATTCTCCATTGGCTCGAACGACCTGACTCAACTGACGCTGGGCCTGGACCGTGACTCCGGCATCATTGCGCACCTGTTCGACGAGCGTAATCCGGCGGTCAAAAAACTGCTGTCCAATGCCATCCAGGCCTGTAACAAGGCGGGCAAATACATTGGCATCTGTGGCCAGGGGCCATCGGACCATCCGGATCTGGCGCGCTGGTTGATGGAACAGGGGATCGAGAGCGTTTCCCTGAACCCTGACTCGGTGTTGGAAACCTGGTTCTTCCTGTCCGAGCAGGATGCTCCAAAGTGATGTAAAGCGAGTAAGATGCGGGCCCGTTCCCCGGGCCTGTCTTCTGGAACAGGGCGGTCTTGATGATCCGCCCTTTTTTATGCGACCTGCTCAGACATTTATTAAGGCGCCACGGCGTTCCCGGACTCCCTTCACCGGGCGCTGGTCATTCTTGAATCAAGCAAAAACGATCTATGCAAAGCAGCAGCAACCTTTTTCCCGTGGCCTTGATCAGTGCCGATCGGCGTGGCGATCTGGTCGAGGACGTCTACCGTCTCAAACCCGGCAACAGCCTGGATTTCACCGTCGAGCTGGCTGTGACCCGTCTGGGGCGGGCGGCGGCTCCCGACGTACGCGGCGTGCCCGTGATCCTGCTGCACGGCAGTTTCTCCAATCGGCGCTTCTGGTATTCCCCGAAAGGCATCGGCCTGGGCGCTTATCTGGCGCGCGCCGGGTTCGACGTGTGGATTCCCGAAATGCGTGGCCACGGATTATCCGCCCGAAACGAGGCTTACCGGACTAATCGCGTTGCCGATTATGCGCAGTATGACCTTCCCGCGATCGCCGACTTCGTCGTCGAGCAGACCGGGCAGGTGCCGCACTGGATCGGCCATTCGCTGGGCGGCACGACCCTGGCCGCTGCGCTCGGCGGTCATTACCTGGGAGCCAGGCAGGCGGCGTCGGTGGCACTGTTCGGTAGCCAGGTGACCCGCACCTACTGGCCCCTGAAAGTGCCCGGACTGGCCTGGAGTGCCCGCGTGCTGCTCAAGCGCTTCGAGCATGTATCCGGCCCGCGTTTCAAACGGGGCCCCGAGGACGAGCCGATGGGCATCCTGGTGGAAAGCCTGCGCTGGCATGGGCCGTTCGGCCGTTTCGGGGACAAAAAGGACGATTGGTGGTCCGGCCTGCGCCATGTCAACGTGCCCACCCTGTGCGTCGCCGCCGTGGGGGATACGCAGGACCCGCCCTGGGCGTGCCACGAATTGTTCGAGCAGATCGGTGGCGAAACCAAAGCGTTTCTGCTGCTGGGGCGCGAGCAGGGTTTCACCGAGGATTTCGGGCACGTACAGATGCTCGTCAGCAAGGCAGCTCAAGTGCAAGTCTGGCCCAGGGTCGAGGATTGGTTGAACCGCCAGCTTCAACCCGTTGCGGCTGAATCAACGCTGAACATGTTGGCAACTTCCTGAGTTTGGCTGGTGCGAGGCATTCCTATGCAGGGGGCAGAGGGCTAAGCTAGCGCTGGTCGAATGGCGGGCCGCCCTCCATGCACTGAATACTCGTCGGTCAGGTTTTTGTTCTATATAAGGAAGCAATGTGATGCGCCGCGCGGTCAGACGTGCGACCCATCCGAGCCCGCCAAAAGGCGGATTCCTCTCGAGCGACAGCCTCACTGACAGGAGTTGACCATGCATTACATCACGCCGGATCTATGCGACGCCTACCCTGACCTGGTTCAGGTGGTCGAACCGATGTTCAGCAATTTCGGTGGTCGTGATTCGTTCGGGGGGCAGATCGTGACCCTGAAATGTTTCGAGGACAACTCACTGGTTCGCGAACAGGCGGAACAGAACGGCAAGGGCAAAGTGCTTGTCGTCGATGGCGGCGGTTCGCTGCGGCGCGCGCTGCTGGGGGACATGCTGGCTGAGAAGGCCGCTCGAAACGGCTGGGAAGGCATGGTCATCTACGGTTGCGTGCGGGATGTGGACGTTCTGGCGCAAACCGACCTTGGGGTGCAGGCCCTCGCCAGCCACCCGCTCAAGACCGACAAGCGCGGATTGGGTGATTTGAATGTGATCGTGAGTTTTGGCGGCGTGACGTTCCGCCCGGGTGAGTACGTGTATGCCGACAACAACGGCATCATCGTCTCGCCAAGTCCATTGGAAATGCCTCAGTAAATGGCGTTTCCGCCGTATGGGACTGCAAGGAAAGTAAATGGTCGATGATTCGAACGCCCAGTGGGGCCTGGTGCATGCGCTGGTGTTGAATGGGAAGGGTGGGGCGCGCTCCATCGCGCGCACCGACCTGGATACGTTGCAGTTGGAGGCCCATGAGAGCCTTTGGCTGCACTGGGACCGCAGCCATCCGCAAACCCAGACATGGTTGCGCAAGTCCAGCGGGCTGACGGAGTTTGTCTGTGACCTGATGCTGGAAGAGAACACCCGGCCGCGGCTGTTGCCCTTGCCGGATAACCAGTTGCTTCTGTTCCTGCGCGGGGTCAACCTCAACCCGGGCGCCGAACCGGAAGACATGGTATCGGTGCGGATTTTTGCGGCAGCCCAGCGAGTGATCTCCTTGCGCCTGCGTTCGTTGCGGGCCACAGACGAATTGATTGCTCTGCTCACCGAAGGAAAGGGGCCGAAAACGTCCTCCGAGTTGCTGGTGTACCTCGCTCAGTTACTGACGGACAAGGTACAGGCGGTGGTCAGTGAGTTGACCGACCTGGCCGATGATATGGAAGAACGGATAGACGCCGACGAACGGTACATGCCCGAACACGGCAACATGGTGCATATCCGCAGGCGGGCGGCAGGCATGCGGCGCTTCCTCGCGCCGCAGCGAGACATCTACGCTCAACTGACACGTAGCAAGATGCCGTGGTTCGTCGAGGACGACGCCGATTACTGGAACGAGTTGAACAACAGCCTGACCCGTTACCTGGAAGAGTTGGAGCTGACGCGCGAGCGGGTAGGGTTGGTCCTCGAGGCTGAAGACAGGCGCCTCAACGAACGCATGAACCGAACCATGTACCGGTTCGGCATCGTCACCGGGATTTTTCTGCCGATGAGCTTCCTTACCGGATTGCTGGGGATCAACGTGGGCGGGATCCCGGGAGCGGACAATAGCCATGGTTTCATGCTGGCGTGCGCGCTGATGATTGTGGTGGCGGTGGGGCAGATCTGGCTGTTCAAACGCCTGCGGTGGATGTGACCGGTAGAAAAAGTGTCGTTTTGTGCGTTACGGCGTGTGACTTGTTTGCGAAGGGCTGCGTCTTCCAGTGACATCACGTGAGGTGCCCATGCACGATCCGTTTGAAGAATCACTGCGAGACATGCTCAATTCGTCGTCCTCCAGCCGGGATGACGATGCGGTGCTGGGCCGCGTGCTCAAGACAGCCAACCGGCAAGTCGGCGCTGGCGATTTGTTCGGCCTGTTGGGGCGTTGCATCCAGGGGCTGATGATCGCGGTCAACAACGGCTCAGCTCACGTTTCACCCGTTTCCCGTCGCAAGGCGACGATTGCCGGCACCGACCTGTTCGGCGCTCAAGACAAGGCTGATTGAATATGGAATTGGATCTCTGGACGCAGAGTCTGGTTACCGCAATGACTGCGTTGTGGACCAAAGTTGCAAATTTCATCCCGAATCTCTTCGGGGCGTTGGTGGTGGTGCTGTTGGGTTTCGTGGTCGCCAAGCTGCTCGATACCCTGCTTTCCAAGCTGTTGGCGAAGTTGGGCCTGGACCGTCTGATGGGCGGCACGGGGCTCACCAAACTGATCAGTCGTGCAGGCGTCCAGGTGCCGATTTCGACGCTGATCGGAAAGATCGTGTATTGGTTTGTGCTATTGATTTTTCTGGTGTCGGCGGCAGAATCCCTCGGCCTTGAGCGGGTCTCGGCGACACTTGACATGCTGGCTCTGTACCTGCCAAAGGTCTTTGGAGCGGCGCTGGTGTTGCTGGTGGGCGTATTGCTGGCGCAGGTGGTCAACGGTGTAGTGCGTGGCGCGGCAGAAGGCGTCGGGCTGGATTATTCGGCAGGTCTGGGGCGCGTGGCGCAGTGGCTGGTCATTATCATCAGCATTTCGGTCGCCATCAGCCAGTTGGAAGTCAAGACCGACCTGCTGAACCATGTGATTGTCATCGGCTTGATTACCGTTGGTCTGGCGGTTGCGCTGGCGATGGGGCTTGGCAGCCGTGACATCGCGAGCCAGATTTTGGCAGGCATTTATGTGCGGGAGTTGTACGAAGTAGGGCAACAGGTGCGAGTTGGAGAAGTTGAAGGGCAGATCGAGGAGATCGGCACGGTGAAGACCACGCTGCTCACCGACGAGGGTGAGCTGGTGAGTCTGTCGAACCGGATTCTGCTCGAACAGCGCGTGAGCAGCCGCTGAACCGGCAAATCTGATAATGTATGCCGCCGCAAAATTCGGGTGCCCCCTGAGCGCGGTGGATATTGAACTGACTGTCGGCACACTCTGTTTTGAACAAACCCCAATCGCACTCACTGCGTTACGACCCCCGCGAGCTCTCCGATGAGGAGTTGGTGGCGCGCTCGCACGCCGAGTTGTTCCATGTGACTCGGGCCTACGAGGAGCTGATGCGTCGCTACCAGCGGACACTTTTTAATGTCTGCGCGCGATATTTAGGGAACGATCGCGATGCTGACGATGTCTGTCAGGAGGTGATGCTTAAGGTGTTGTATGGCTTGAAGAATTTCGAGGGAAAATCGAAATTCAAGACCTGGCTCTACAGCATCACCTATAACGAATGCATCACGCAGTATCGAAAGGAGCGGCGAAAGCGTCGGTTGATGGACGCTTTGAGTCTCGACCCCCTCGAGGAGGCGTCCGAAGAGAAGTCGCCAAAACCGGAAGAAAAGGGCGGGCTCGATCGCTGGTTGGTTCATGTGAACCCGATCGACAGGGAGATTCTGGTGCTTCGATTTGTCGCGGAACTGGAATTTCAGGAGATCGCAGACATAATGCACATGGGCTTGAGTGCCACGAAAATGCGCTACAAGCGGGCACTCGATAAATTACGTGAGAAATTTGCAGGCATTACCGAAACTTAACTCGGAGCAAATATCTCTAACGGGCAGGCAAGTTCTGATAGACTTGCCGATGAGTTGCCCCCCGATTAGGGGGGCTGCTTTACAATCACCAGATGGGGATTTAACGGATGAAACTGAAAAACACCTTGGGCTTGGCCATTGGTACTATTGTTGCCGCAACTTCGTTCGGCGCTCTGGCACAAGGCCAAGGCGCAGTCGAAATCGAAGGCTTCGCCAAGAAAGAACAGTTCGACAGCGCTCGTAATTTCAAAAATAACGGCAACCTGTTCGGCGGTTCTGTTGGCTACTTCCTGACTGACGACGTTGAATTGCGTCTGGGCTACGACGAAGTGCACAACGTTCGCAGCGACGACGGTCGTAACATCAAGGGCGCTAACACCGCTCTGGACGCTCTGTACCACTTCAACAACCCAGGCGACATGCTGCGTCCTTACGTTTCGGCTGGTTTCTCCGATCAGAGCATCGGTCAGAACGGCTCCGGCGGTCGTAACCGCTCCACCTTCGCCAACATCGGCGGCGGTGCCAAGCTGTACTTCACTGACAACTTCTACGCCCGTGCTGGCGTTGAAGCTCAGTACAACATCGACCAAGGTGACACCGAGTGGGCACCTAGCGTCGGTATCGGTGTGAACTTCGGTGGCGGTTCGAAGAAAGTCGAACCTGCTCCAGCTCCAGTGGCTGAAGTCTGCTCCGACAGCGACAACGACGGCGTTTGCGACAACGTCGACAAGTGCCCTGACACCCCAGCCAACGTCACTGTTGACGCCAACGGCTGCCCGGCTGTTGCCGAAGTTGTCCGTGTTGAGCTGGACGTGAAATTTGACTTCGACAAGTCCGTTGTCAAGCCAAGCAGCTACGGTGATATCAAAAACCTGGCTGACTTCATGAAGCAATACCCACAAACCACCACCACTGTTGAAGGTCACACTGACTCCGTCGGTCCTGACGCTTACAACCAAAAACTGTCCGAGCGTCGTGCAAACGCCGTTAAACAGGTTCTGGTTAACCAGTACGGTGTTGGCGCTAACCGCGTGAACTCGGTTGGCTACGGTGAAACCCGCCCAGTTGCCGACAACGCCACTGAAGCTGGCCGCGCCGTTAACCGTCGCGTAGAAGCACAAGTCGAAGCTCAAGCTAAGTAATTAGCCTTGCTTTGCGAAAAACCCGGCCTCGGCCGGGTTTTTCTTTTTGGGCCCTATAGCGAGTTGACGTTGAGCGCCATCTCTGGCGCGATCTCAACGTTCTTGCATCAATTTTCATTACCCCATGCCCTGGGCGTGTTCGGTGCTGCTCAGTGTTTCAAGAGCCAGATCCACAGAATCCCGTTCAGCACCATTGAACACAGTGCAAGGGTTCGCCATGCTCTGAGCGGGTCGCGCTCCAGCAAGGGCGTGCGTCGCGTTCGCAACGTGGCCAGTTCACCCTGCTGTAAGTGCAATATCCATTCTTCTGCCGTTTCGAAGCGCTTGCGGGGATCGGCTTCCAGCGCCCGTTGCAGGTGCAGATCCAGCCACTCCGGGACCTCGGGACGATAACGGGTGACCGGTATGGGGCGGCTGTATCGGCGGTGCTGAAAGGCTTCGATCTCCCCATACGGATAGTGGCCACTGAGCAGGAAATACAGGGTCACGCTCGCGGCATAAAGGTCCAGCGCCGGAGAAGGGGCTGCACCCACGAAGGCCTCCGGTGCGATGAAGCTTGGCGTGCCGGGGATGTCACCGGGTGTGTCGCTGGAAAGCCCCGGGCAGAACGCCAAGCCGAAATCCAGTACCTTCAGTTCACCCTGATGATCGATGAGCAGGTTTTCAGGTTTGATATCCCTGTGCACGATGTTGCGCCTGTGCAGCAGGCCTACGGCGCCAATCAGCTCGCGCGCCAGGCTAAGCCACCGACTCATCACCATCGGGCCATCCTGCGTGAAGGTTTCCGCCAATGTCTGGCCCGTGCACTCCCGCATGACGTAATACAGATGCTGACGATCCGGCGCAGGGTGGATCTCGGGAAAGAAGCGTCCGGCAACGCGTCGCATGAACCACTCTTCCAGTAACAGCGATGAATCCGCCCCAGGTTCATCGCGACGTGCTTCGGGCAGCGTCTTCAGTAGCCACGCCTGGCCTTGGGCGTCCCGCACGCGATACAGCAGCGACTGGCGTGAACCCGCATGCCGCTTTTCTATCTGCCAGCCTTCAAAATGCTGCCCGGGGGTCAGGGGAGCAGGCAGCTGCCACTGTTGCAAATGAGCCAGCGTGTCGCCCAGCGCGTCGGAGCCCAGTTGCAAAACCTCGACGAGCACGGCCGTAGCGTTGTCCCGGCTGCCCGCCAAGTGTGCAGCCTTGACCAGCGTCCGCACTGCACTGTCCAGATCGTCCTGTTCGGCGAGAATGGATCGAATCCGCTCATCACCGAGGGTCGTCCAGACACCATCACTGACCAACAGCAGCCGCTCGCCTTGGCTGAGCTCCCCGTCCAGATAATCCATCACCACATGCTGGTCCAGCCCCAGCGCGCGCTTGAGGACATGCTGCATGTCCGGCTGTTCCCAGACATGATCCTCCGTGATGCGCTGCATCTTTCCTGAATGCCAGCGATACACGCGGCAGTCTCCGACATGGGCGAGGGTGAAGCGGCGTCCGCGCAGGACCACCACACTGAGCGTGGTCAGGAGCCCATTGGCCAGCAACCACCGATTCTGAGCCGACAGCAGGCGATCCAACGCGTCTGCGATGCTCCAGGTCTCGGGGGTGGCATAGTAGTCGAGTGCAAGTGCCTGCAGGGTAGTCCGTGACGCGAGTCCACCATCTGCGCATTGGCTGACGCCATCGGCCAGGGCAAATAGAAAGCCTTTGCTCGCTGCCAATGTGGCAGCGGGCGTCACCAGGCGCGTGGCGTCCTGATTATCCTGTCTGGGCCCGCTGGCGCTGTGTTCCGCGAAGCGCAGTTGCAACTGGGGTGCAGAGAGAGCAGGTGGTAGCGGGCGATTCACTGGGCAGTCTCCTCCTGCGTCAGACGCGCGCTGCGGTGACTGCTGCCGAACCCCAAGTGGTCCTCCAGCGGCGTTTGACGTTCATCAGTCCGAACCAGGCCAGGACGCCGAGCAGGGCGAACAACCACAGGCCCAGCTGATAGTCGCCTGTGTGCTGCTTGATGGCGCCCAGGCCCGCTGCCAGCAAGAAACCGCCAATCCCTCCTGCCATCCCGATGAGGCCCGTCATGACGCCTATTTCCTTGCGAAACCGCTGAGGCACCAGTTGGAACACGGCACCGTTACCCGCACCGAGCCCAAGCATGGCAGCCACGAAAAATGCCAGCGCGGCCCAAGCGCTGGGAAGATTGAAGCCGACGGCTGCAATGCAGATGGCAGCGACCGCGTACATGCCTGACAGCGTCCGGATGCCTCCGAACCGATCCGCCAATGCGCCGCCTAGCGGCCGCATCAGGCTTCCGCCGAAAACGCACGCGGCAGTGTAATAACCCGCGGTGACTGGACTGAGGCCGTATTGATCGCTGAAATAGCCGGGCAACGCGCTGGCCAGCCCGATGAACCCGCCGAACGTCACGCTGTAAAAAAACATGAACCACCAGCTGTCTCGGTCGCCCAGTGCCTTGAAGTAGTCGCCCATGGACTTGGCTTTGGGCCGTTCCGGTGCGTTGCGGGCCATTAAAGAGAAAGCGATCAGCGTCAGTACGAGCGGCAGCACGGCAAATCCGAAGACGTTGCTCCATCCGAAGGCTGCGGCAAGGACGGGTGCGATCAGGGCGGCGAAGACGGTGCCCGAGTTGCCGGCCCCCGCGATCCCCATCGCCTTGCCTTGATGTTGTGGGGGATACCACTGCGATGCCAGGGGCAAAGCCACTGCGAAAGAGGCGCCCGCCATGCCCAGGAATACGCCCAGCAGCAAGGCCTGTTCGTAGCTGTGGATGCCCAGTTGCCAGGCGCAGAGGAGGGCGCAGATGACAATGACCTGACCGATGATACCGGCGGTCTTGGGGGAAAGCTGATCCGCCAGCATACCCATCAGGAAGCGTAGAAACGCCCCGGCGAGGATGGGCGTCGCGACCATCAGCCCGCGTTGCTGAGTGGTCAGGTGCAAGTCGGTGGCAATCTGGACGGCCAAGGGGCCCAGGAGATACCAGACCATGAAGCTCAGGTCAAAATAGAGAAATGCCGCGAACAGAGTGGGCTTGTGGCCGGCCTTCCAGAAACTTGTAGTCATGTCACACCTCATCTGCAGGAAATCGTTGTGGTGGTCAATTGCACCGCCACGGGTCAGGTCTTGCAGGTGGAGCAGCCGACGGCGCTCCACCCGGTTCTTTTGTCGAGACCAGAACGAAAAAGACGTCGCCACCGATTCGCGCAGGGCGAAAGGGTGAGCGACGTCTTTGTCGTGAGTGGGGGCAACCGCCGTTGGCTACCTGTGTGTTCTTTAAAGCAAAGTGTGGGCCAAAGGCGCGTAACGGGGCATCAGCCCAACAATTCGTTCATGGCAATGATCTGTTCCGCGACTTGAACAAGCTTCTGCTGTCGGCTCATGGCCTGCCTGCGCATCAAGGTGTAGGCCTCTTCCTCGTTGCAGTTTTTCATTTTCATCAGCAAGCCTTTGGCCGTCTCGATGCGTTTGCGCTCAGCCAATTGCTGGTCGCGCGCCTGCAACTGGGCGCGCAGATCCTGGTCGCTCTCGAAGCGGGCCATGGCCACGTCGAGAATCGGTTGCAAGCGTTGCGCGTGAATGCCTTCGACGATGTACGCGCTAACCCCCGACTTGATGGCCTGGCGCATCACACCAGGGTCGTGTTCATCGGTGAACATCACGATAGGCCGGGGCAGATCGCGGGTGACCAGCACCACTTGCTCCATCACATCGCGGCCGGGAGATTCGGTGTCGATCAGGATGACATCGGGTCGCACCGCTTGAACGCGTTTCGGCAAGTCGATGATCAGACCGGACTCGTCGATGACGTCAAAACCCGCCTCGACCAGTGCGGCTCTCAGGCGGCCGACTTTTTTCGGCGTATCGTTGATCAGCAGGATGCGCAACATATCCCGCCCTCAATGTTCGTTGGCGTCAGGCGCGGCACCGGCCAGCGCGTGAAGTGTGAAGCTGCGGGCATAACCTGCCGGATCGCGGCCGTCCCAAACCTTGCCATCGATCAACTGGCTGCTGCGCAGGGGCGAAGAGGGCACTTCTATGCTCAGGGCGCTGGCGGCTTGACGATACAGGTCCAACTGCTGGACCTGGCGGGCAACTGCCAGGTAATCCGGGTCTTCGCGCAGCAACCCCCATCGGCGGAATTGCGTCATGAACCACATCCCGTCAGACAGATACGGCATGTTCACCTCGCCATTGCGGTGAAAACTGACCGCGTGGTGATCCTGCCATTCATGACCGAGCCCGTCGCTGTAGTGGCCGAGCAATCGTGCTTCGATATCCTCGACCGGCGCGTTCACGTAGTCGACGCCGCTGAGCATTTGCGCAGCACTGCGGCGGTTGTCGAGGCTCCCCTCGATGAAGCGACTGGCCTCCAGCACTGCCATGACCAGGGCTCGTGCGGTGTTGGGGTATTGCTCGACAAACGCCAGGCTGCAGCCCAGCACCTTTTCCGGGTGGTCGGGCCAGATGGTCTGGCTGGTGGCAAGCGTAAAACCGAGCCGCTGGTTGACGGCGCTCGCCCCCCAGGGTTCGCCCACGCAGAACCCATCGATTCGCCCGGCCTTGAGATGCTCAACCATTTTGGGTGGCGGCACCACGACGCTCTCGACATCCTCGAGCGGGTGAATGCCTTGGCTGGCCAGCCAATAATACAGCCACATCGCGTGATTGCCGGTGGGCAGGGTCTGGGCGAAGGTCAGTTTTGTCCCGCTTTGGTGCGTATGGCGGTCCAGTGCTTCAGGAGTGATCACACCTGCCTGCTGCAGCGCCGTGGACAGGTTGATGCTCTGGCCATTCTGGTTCAACCCCATGAGCACTGCCATGTCCTGGGCCGCCACGCCAATGCCCAGTTGCGCTGCGTAGACCAGGCCATACAGGCTATGGGCGGCATGCAGTTCGCCATTGACCAGGTTATCGCGCAGGCTGCTCCAGGACGTCTGGCGCCGTAGTTGGATGTTGAGGCCGTATGGCTGGGAAAAACCCTGAGTGGCGGCGACGATCAGTGATGCGCAGTCAGTCAACGGCATAAAGCCCACGTCGATGCTGTTCAATTCCGGCGCGTCGCTGCCGTTGACCCAGGCCAATGCCGTAGGGAGGCTGTCATTCATGTGCTCGGTTCCGCGTGAAAGCGCGTTGGGGGCCATCGACCTTCCAAAAAAAAAAACGCCGCGCCCTCCGGGCTTTCGTCCAGAAGGTCGCGACGCCATTGTCAAATGCAGCCCGCCGTTGGACTGCACGTTTGACGCTATCCGAAGCAAGCCATATGCCAGCGAGTTCTCCAAGACGGCAAACTTAACGACATGCCTCGCGCTTGACCCTCGCGCACGTCTATAATCCGCGGCTGACTTCAGCCTCTCACGAGCCATGCCTGCCCATGTACAACCTGGCCCGCCAGTTACTGTTCAAACTCTCCCCTGAAACCTCTCACGATCTGTCCATCGATTTGATCGGCGCAGGGGGTCGGTTGGGTCTCAATAGCGTGTTCACCAAGGCACCCATGCGCCTGCCGGTGACTGTGATGGGCTTGCAGTTCCCCAATCCGGTGGGGCTGGCAGCCGGCCTGGACAAGAATGGCGCGGCCATCGATGGTTTCGCCCAACTGGGTTTCGGTTTCGTCGAGATCGGCACCGTGACGCCACGCGCTCAGCCAGGCAATCCGAAACCTCGGATCTTCCGCCTGCCTCATGCGGAGGGGATCATCAACCGCATGGGGTTCAATAACCTGGGTGTCGATCATCTGGTCAGCCGTGTGCAGGCGGCTCGATACAACGGCGTGCTGGGCATCAATATCGGTAAGAATTTTGACACCCCGGTGGAGCGCGCCGTCGACGACTACCTGATCTGTCTGGACAAGGTCTATGCCCACGCCAGCTACGTCACGGTCAACGTCAGTTCGCCCAACACGCCGGGTCTGCGCAGCCTGCAATTCGGCGACTCGCTCAAGCAACTGCTCGAAGCGCTGCGTGTGCGCCAGGAAGCCTTGACGCAGACCCATGGCAAACGCGTGCCGCTGGCGATCAAGATCGCCCCGGACATGAGCGACGAAGAGACTGTGCTCGTTGCCCATGCGTTGCTCGAATCGGGAATGGACGCCGTCATCGCCACCAACACCACCCTGAGCCGTGAAGGCGTCGAGAGTCTGCCACACGCCGACGAAGCGGGCGGGTTGTCGGGCGCGCCGGTGCGCGAGAAGAGCACCCACATCGTCAAGGTGCTGGCTGCGGAGTTGGGCGGCAAACTGCCGATCATCGCCGCCGGCGGGATCACCCAAGGTCGCCATGCTGCGGAAAAGATCGCGGCTGGCGCGAGCCTGGTGCAGGTGTATTCGGGCTTCATCTACAAGGGCCCGGCGCTGATTCGTGAATCGGTGGATGCGATCGCGGCGATGGGCCGTTGAGGTTCAAACGAAAAGAGGGGTCCCCATAGGGACCCCTCCTGGGCGTTGGCCCGCCGTCCGGATGGGACGTGCATGGTGCAGGTGTGAAGTGAATCTGATTGTCGAATCTCTTTTTAAGAAACCTTAATTAGGTCGGTCACCCAAGTGAAAAGGGTGTCAGCCGACTGCGTGAAGTTCGTTGAGTCTGTGTATACCCGCAGTGCCGGTCATACCGTCCCAGTTGTCGCCGCGTCCCTCTCGCCAGCCGTTGATCCAGGCTTGACGTACCGACGGTAGAGTAAATGGGCAAAGCTCACGGGATTTACCAGTTACGCCGTATTGATATCCGCGCGAAAAAGCTCTTTCCAACGGATCACGCTTAAGTCTTCTCATAGGGTGTTGCCCTCGTTTGTTGACTGTTATGTCCCTGGAGACCTCAGGTTGAGGCCAGGCAGAAATCATCTGCCGTTTCGTCGCCCGCTGCCGGCGTCGCGGGCTCTGCACCCCCGTCATTGCGTCGAAGGCTGAGGTGATTTCTAACCAATGAACCGAAGGGTGTGAATGACCGTTTTGTCATAAGAACGTAACGATTGAAGCTTTAAGGCCATAAGTGATGGGTGGATTCGCCGGGCTTTTTGCCGCCGAGCCCCTGATATGGGGGGCCCTGATCGAATGTGCGACGCGTTCTCATGCGGCCGTGATGGCTGATTGACGTCAGATTTAAAGCGACGAAGGGTCACCTCTGTGGCTTCTTATTCCCTTTGTTGTCGTGCTGAATCATGTTTTCAAATCAGATTTCGCGAACCCGGTGGTAGTTGGACCACGGGCTTCGCCGCCGCCTTCGACCTGTATCGTTGCGGCAAATGGGCACAACGGGTGTGCCACGCAGGTGTCCTCTCGGAAAGGCACCTGTTTGAAACAGGGCGGGCAACGCGTTGCCTGGCCACATTACGCCTTATGGCTCTGGAATTCTTATGTCGGACCGCTACGAACTCTTCCTCACCTGTCCCAAAGGGCTGGAAAGCCTGCTCGCTGAGGAGGCCACTGCGCTTGGCTTGCAGGACACCCGCGAACATACCTCGACCATTCGCGGCATCGCCGACATGGAAACCGCCTACCGGCTGTGCCTGTGGTCGCGTTTGGCCAACCGTGTCCTGCTGGTGCTCAAACGCTTTACGATGAAAAACGCCGATGACTTGTATCACGGCGTCCATGACATCGACTGGGCAGACCATCTGGAGCCCGACGGTACTCTGGCGGTGGAGTTCAGCGGCCATGGCTCGGGCATCGACAACACGCATTTCGGCGCTCTCAAGGTCAAGGATGCCATCGTCGACAAGCTGCGGACCCCCGATGGCGAGCGGCCTTCCATCGATAAGCTCAACCCGGATCTGCGTGTCCACCTGCGTCTGGATCGCGGTGAAGCGATTCTCTCCCTTGACCTGTCCGGCCACAGCCTGCACCAGCGGGGCTATCGCCTGCAGCAGGGCGCCGCGCCGCTCAAGGAAAACCTCGCCGCTGCCGTGCTGATCCGCTCGGGCTGGCCGCGTATCGCTGCCGAAGGAGGCGCGCTGGCTGACCCGATGTGCGGCGTGGGGACGTTTCTCGTGGAAGCAGCGATGATCGCCGCGGACATTGCGCCCAATCTCAAGCGCGAACGCTGGGGTTTTTCCGCGTGGCTGGGCCATGTCCCTGCGCTCTGGCGCAAGCTGCACGACGAGGCGCTGGCCCGCGCCGAAGCAGGGCTGGCTCGTCCACCGTTATGGATACGCGGGTATGAAGCCGATCCGCGGTTGATTCAACCGGGTCGCAATAACGTCGAAAGGGCCGGGCTGTCGGACTGGATCAAAATCTACCAGGGCGAAGTGGCCACCTTCGAGCCGCGTCCGGACCAGAACCAGAAAGGTCTGGTGATCTGCAACCCGCCCTACGGCGAGCGCCTGGGGGACGAAGCGAGCCTGCTGTACCTCTATCAGAACCTCGGCGAGCGTCTGCGTCAGGCCTGTCTCAACTGGGAGGCTGCCGTTTTTACAGGGGCGCCGGACCTGGGCAAGCGCATGGGCATCCGCAGTCATAAACAGTACGCTTTCTGGAACGGTGCGTTGCCCTGCAAACTGTTGCTGATCAAGGTGCGACCGGATCAGTTCGTCACAGGTGAGCGCCTCAGCCCCGAACAGCGTCAGGCCGCCCGTGAACAGGCCGTCTCCGATCCACTGCCAGAGGGGCTGCAGGCGCGCGCGCTGAATAAGAACGGTAACCCCATCAAGCCCGCGCCCGCGCCGGCGGTCGAGCAGCCACGCCTCAGCGAAGGCGGCCAGATGTTCGCCAACCGTCTGCAAAAGAACGTCAAGGCCCTGAGCAAGTGGGTCAAGCGCGAAGGCATCGACTGCTACCGCGTCTACGATGCCGACATGCCTGAATACGCGATGGCCATCGACCTGTATCACGATTGGGTGCATGTTCAGGAATATGCAGCGCCCAAATCGATCGATCCGCAAAAGGCTTCGATCCGCATGTACGACGCGCTGGCGGCCATTCCTCAGGCCTTGAACATCGACAAGAGCCATGTGGTGGTCAAACGTCGCGAGCGCCAGAGCGGGACGAAGCAATATGAGCGTCAAAGCGCGCAAGGCAAGTTCAATGAGGTCAACGAAGGCGGCATCAAGCTGCTGGTCAACTTGACCGACTACCTGGATACCGGGCTGTTCCTCGACCACCGGCCAATGCGCATGCGTATTCAGCGGGAGGCGCAAGGCAAACGTTTTCTCAACCTGTTCTGTTACACCGCCACCGCGACGGTGCATGCCGCCCGGGGCGGTGCCCGCAGCACCACCAGCGTTGACCTGTCGAAAACCTACCTGGATTGGGCGCGTCGTAACCTGTCGCTCAACGGCTTCTCCGACAGACAGCGTCTGGAACAGGGCGATGTGATGGCCTGGCTGGAAAGCAGCCGTGACGAATACGACCTGATCTTCATCGACCCGCCCACTTTCTCCAATTCCAAACGCATGGAAGGGGTGTTCGATGTCCAGCGCGATCACGTGCAACTGATCGACTTGGCCATGGCGCGTCTGGCCAGTGGCGGGGTGTTGTACTTCTCGAACAATTTCCGCAAGTTTCAGATGGAAGAGCATGTGCCTCAGCGCTATGCCGTCGAGGAAATCACTGCACAGACCATCGACCCGGATTTCGCCCGCAACGGGAAAATTCATCGGGCCTGGAAGATCACTGCGCGCTAAGCTGACCTCCCCGGACGGATAGGCCAGGCCGCAGAGGGCAATGCCTGATGCGGCCTGGAGTACGCGACATGTAGCACTAGGCAAACTAATGGCTAATAGCTATAACTGAGCTCTGGCCACGGGTCGCAGCAACACTGTGGCGCCATGAGTGCTGGCTATGTCGTCAAATCGGACCCGCGCCAAGATTCTTGGCTTCATCAATGAAGACACCTCGTCCTGGGTCTTGGCCACGTTAGTGTTTTCCGCAGGTGCGGTACTCACGGCGTTATTGGCGCTGGCCAATGTCGAGCTGTATCAGCGCCAATTGCGACAGCGGTTCGAGCTGCTCGCCGCTGAGCGGATCAGCCGTGTGCAGGATCGTCTCGAAGGTCAGATCCGTCGCCTTGACGGCCTTCGTCGCTTTTTCATGTATTCCAATGAGGTCTCGGAGGAGGGCTTCAATGGCTTCGCGCGCCCGTTGTTGATCCTGACGCAAGCTTATTCCTGGGCGCCCAAAGTGCTTGATATCGAACGGTCTCCCTTTGAGCTGCAGGCCCGAGAAGACGGCCACGCAGGTTATTCCGTTCGTGAGCTTTCCAGCGCCGGTGAGTTGGTGTTGGCAGGACGCCGCCCGGTGTACTACCCGGTCCGCTTCAGCCAAAGTCGCAGTACGCTGGCATTGCCTTTCGGTTTCGACCTCAGTTCCGAACCCGTCCGCCGGGCGACGCTGGAGCGTGCGTTGCGGTCCGGCACGATGGCGGCTTCCCCGCGCATCGATCTGGTGGGCCTCGACGCTGAGAACCGCAAGGGGATTCTCTTGGTCGCCCCGGTTTTTCCACGCACCCTTTCCGATCTCGGGCAACCAGGCACGTTCGAGGGGTTTCTGATGGCGGTGATCAGCATGCGCACGATGATGACCGAAGGCTTGCCACCCATCGAACAGGACAACCTGGCGCTTACCTTGGACGACGTCACCTCCTCATCGGAGCCGACACGGCTTTATGATTCGACCGCCTCTGCCATCCCCAGTGAGTTGTCGATTGTCCGAACGCTGGATTTCGCCGGACGCAGGTTCCAAGTGCAGCTGCGGCCAACGGCCGTGTTTGCGGGCGCCAACCCCTCGTCCAACGAAAGCGTGATCATCCTGGGCGCGTTGCTCAGTTTCATGATCAGCGCGTTGCTCTATGTGCTGATCAGTCAACGTCAGCGCGCGATCCGGCTGGTCGAGCAGCGAACCTTGCAGTTGCGCCAGCGGGAACAGAAGTTGCGCAGCGCTCACAGCCAGTTGACCAATGTCCTGGAGGCCACGACCCAGGTGGCGATCATTGCCACGGACCTGGATGGTGTGATCACGACCTTCAATATCGGCGCGGAAAAGATGCTCGGCTACAGCAGCGCGGAGGTGAGCGGCGTCCTGACGCTGCGTCAGTTGCACCTGTTTTCTGAGCTGGCCGACCACGTGTCCGAGCTGAGCCAACGCTACGGCCGACCGATCAAGGCCTGCGAGGCGATGCTGGTGGAAGCCGTTGAAGAACACAGCCACCAGACCAACGACTGGACGTTCGTGCGCCGCGACGGCAGTCACTTGCGCGTCAATATGCAAGTCAGTCCGATGCTCAATGAACACAATCAGTGGGTCGGTTACCTGGCAGTCTGTGTCGATATCACCGAGCGCAAGCGGGTGGAGGAGGAACTGCGCACGATGTCCGTGACGGACGCGCTGACCGGGGTCTTCAACCGACGGTATTTTCAAGAGCGTCTGCAGGCCGAGCTGTCGCGTGTCGGGCGCTACGGTGGAGCATTCGCGGTGGTCATGCTCGACATTGATCATTTCAAGCGCATCAATGACCAGTTGGGTCATGCGGTAGGCGATCGCGTTCTGCAAGCGATCTGCCAGCGGCTCAGTCATCGTCTTCGGGGCAGCGATGTGTTTTGCCGCCTTGGTGGCGAGGAGTTCATGATCCTGTGCCCTGACACCGATGGGGCGCAGGCCTATGGGTTGGCCACGGAGCTTAGGGCGGCATTACGCGCCGAGCCGGTGGACGGCGTGGGGCAGGTCACCGCAAGTTTCGGCATCGCGAGCTGGCGCGAGGGTGAAGGTGGCGATTCACTGCTGGTCCGGGCGGATGCCGGGGTGTATGCAGCAAAAATGGCCGGTCGCGACCGGATCGGACCGGAACGGGTGTAGCCGTACCCGCCGTGACCTTGCGTCGAGTCGTTGCATCACTCGGTTACATAACCTCGGCTGAACTATTTTTTTCCACCGGAACTCCAAAAAGTCGCCTGTATAAAGCCCGAAAAGGGAAATGGAGTTCTGAAATGATCAAGACACTGACTGCCGTCGTCCTTGCCACCGCCTCACTGGCCGCCGCACCTTTTGCGTTGGCGGACAAACCTGGCCCTGGCTGGATCACCATCGAGAAGGCCATTGAAAAAGCCAAGTCTGCGGGCTACACGCAGATCTATAAAATCGAAGCCGATGACAATGGCTACTGGGAAGGCGAGGGGCGTAAAGCCGACAGCCTGACGTATGAATTCCGTATCGATGGCACCTCCGGCAACATTCTTCGGGACCAGAAAGACTGATTCCCAGCGGGGGCGTCGCATCCGACGCTCCCTCTATCTCCCTCGCCAGGCTTTACTCCTCCCCACATATCCAACACCCTTGCCACTCTTTTCTTTCTCACCCCAGCAGGAAGCGGTGCATGAGTGTGCGTATCGAGTTCAAAAGCAATCCCGACGAAGACGAACGTCTCCAGATTCTGGAACCGCTTCGAGCGTATAACGCCTCGAAAGCGGGGGATGGAATGTCAAAAAAATTTGCCTTTTTTGTACGAGACGAGGAAACCGACGCCGTACTGGGTGGGCTTTACGGGCGCATTCTGTATCGCTGGATGTTTATCCAACTGCTCGTCGTGCCCGAGCGTGCGCGAAGCCAAAAGTTAGGCAGTCGGCTGATGGCCATGGCCGAGGATTTTGCCCGTGAGCAGCAATGCATCGGAGTGTGGCTGGACACCTTCGAATTCCAGGCACCCGGTTTTTATCGCAAGCAGGGTTATCAAGCCTTCGGCCAACTGAGTGATTACCCGCCCGGGCATTCTCGGCTGTTCTTTCAGAAACGACTGGACACAGTCAACGGCTGATCTTCGACGGTGCAGGTTGGCGCGGGACTTGCGTAAGCGAGCTGGGCGGGAAGCGAGCGCGCGGTTTACCGAATGAAACGCACGCAGTAATCTCCGAACGCATTTCACATTCTGTTCGGCTTCCCCACTTCCAATAATCACGCCGGAGCTTCAGATGCCTTCACCCCGCGACACGGCTGCCACCGAAACCCTCTCTTTTGTCGAACTGACCGAGCTTCTACAGCGCATTTTCCTGCGTCACGGAACGTCGCCGGCGGTGGCGCAAGTGCTGGCCGAGAACTGTGCCAGCGCCGAACGGGATGGCTCCCACAGCCATGGGATCTTTCGCATCAAGGGTTACCTGGCCTCATTGGGGGCAGGGTGGGTGGACGGCCAAGCGGTGCCACACGTCGAAGACGTGGGGGCCGCGTTCGTGCGGGTCGATGCTGGCGGTGGCTTCGCTCAGCCGGCGTTGCACGCTGCTAGAGCACTGGTGGTCGAGAAGGCGCGTCACGCAGGCGTCGCGATCCTGGCCATTCGTAATTCCCACCATTTTGCAGCGCTGTGGCCAGACGTCGAACCCTTCGCTCAGGAGGGGCTCGTGGCGTTGAGTGTGGTCAACAGCATGACCTGTGTGGTGCCTCATGGTGCCCAAAGGCCCTTGTTCGGCACCAACCCTATCGCCTTCGCCGCCCCACGCGCCGAGGGCCCGCCCATCGTTTTCGACATGGCGACGAGCGCCATTGCCCATGGTGATGTCCAGATCGCGGCGAGGGAAGGGCGCGCCCTTGCACCCGGCATGGGGGTCGATGGCGCGGGGCAACCCACGCAGGACCCCAAGGCCGTGTTGGACGGCGGCGCGCTGCTCACCTTTGGCGGGTACAAAGGATCGGCCCTGTCGATGATGGTCGAGTTGCTCTCGGCTGCGCTCACGGGAGGGCATTTTTCATTTGAGTTCGATATGTCCACCAAACCAGGCGCCCAGACGCCTTGGACCGGACAGTTGATCATCGTGATAGACCCCGACAAAGGCAGCGGACAGTCATTCGCCCAACGCAGCGAAGAGCTGGTTCGGCAAATGCACGGCGTGGGGCAGGAGCGGATGCCTGCTGATCGACGTTATCGCCAGCGCCAGAAATCCCTGGCCGAGGGCATCGTGCTGTCTGCGACGGACTTGGCCCACCTTCAAGCGCTGGCGGCGCGCTAGGCCGCTGGCGCTGGAACCCTGCCCGCCAGCTTGACCGCCATCGGATGCTGCAGCGCAATGTGCAGCCGCTGAAGATGGCGGCTGTCCAGTGTTTCGTCCGATGATCGGACTTTGGTCGCACAGGGCATGGCCAGTGCACTGGCGCTGATCGCGGCCAGCACCGACACGAATAGCAGGGCAATGAGCGTCTTCATGGTCGTGTCTCGACGGTAAAGGGAGAATGGGCTACCTCGCTGCACCCTACCTCTGGCAATGGCTGCGCCGGTATCCCGTTACTGCCCCGTGCTTGCCCGATGCTGTTGGATGGCCGCGCAAAGGCGGACGACCGTTCGTCAAGACAGGGCTTGCATCCGTTGTTAAAGAAAAAGTACTGTATGCATGAACAGTATGTGACTAGAGAGATCGACCATGCAGATGAATCACGCTCAAACCGCCTCACCGTTCATTTCTGAAGTGACAGACGTCACATTCGATAGCGTTTGGGGCAACGCGATGCAACGAGAAGACTTTCTGGCATTGGCGGCCGGTGTCCGGCAATTCAGCCAGGAGCTGGCCGGGCTAACGCTCGTTTCCACTGCGCACCGTCCCGCTGCCGAGCAGGCATAGCCGAGAGAATGCCAGCGTTGCCAACGTTGGTGGTGAGTGGGGTTTCAGTGTTTATAAGTGGAGCGGGCCACGCGGGTTCGCGTCGAAAGATCTTCGGCATCGGGCTGACGCCGTTTGCCCATCTTGATCAGGCTCAACGCGAACAAAGTCCCCATGAGCGACAAGGCACACCACGCCAGGATAAATGTGATCACGTCTGGTTCTCCGAACTGCATGAATCGGGTGCCCGCTACAGGCCGGCATTCCATCCGAATCTATCGGCCATGTTGACGTATTCCTGAGGCCGTAAGGGCAAATCTTGAACAATCGTCGAAGCAATCGCAACTCCCCCGGACCAGTGGGGTCTGGAACTTAACAGCTTACGTTTGAGGCTATTGATCATGAACATTGGCCGACGATTGAAGGAAGAGCGAAAACGTCTTGGGTTGTCCCAGCAGGAATTTGGCGCTGTGGGTGGTGTTGAGGCCAATGCCCAAGGCAAGTACGAAAGCGGGGAGCGTATTCCTCGCGCTGATTACCTTGCCGACCTGGAAAAGCGAGGCGTCGACATCCTTTATGTGCTGTCAGGCAAGCGAACGCCGTTGGCGATCGATGCGCTTAGCGAAGCGGAGCGAGCAATCATCACGCACTATCGCGCATTGGGCGAAAAGGATCGGTACGCCATTTCGCAATTGGCCGATTCCCTGTCTGAATGTGCACCGGAACACTCCACTGCCTGAAGTGCACTCACCCGTGGTTGTGGTCGAATATATGAAACGTTTATGATTCGTATATTCACGACGAGGGTTACCCATGGGTCTAGTCAAGATTTCCGAACAGATGCACGCCAACATTCGCTCGGCCAGTGCGGCTCTCAGCCGCTCCATCAATGCGCAAGCTGAACACTGGATGCGCATCGGCATGCTGGCCGAGCTCAACCCGGGTCTGACCTACAGCGATATTTCCCAGATGCTGATCCGCGCTGAGTTGACGGGAGACGCTTTGTTCCAGGGGCAGGCCGATTCATCCGAGGGTGGCGACTTCAAGATCGGGGTGGCGACTCGATGAGCATCACTCTGAAAAGCGAAGCCGATATGGTGGGCCTGCGAGTAGCGGGTCGTCTGGCCGCGGACGTACTCGCGATGATTGCGCCCCATGTCAAACCTGGCATCAGCACCGAAGCCTTGGATGACCTGTGCAACGACTATATCGTCAATGTCCTCAAGGTCACGCCTGCCAATGTGGGCTACCACGGGTTCACCAAAACCACCTGCATATCGCCCAATACCGTCGTATGCCACGGCATCCCTTCGCCAGATGACATCCTCAAGGAAGGCGATATCGTCAACATCGACGTCGCCGTCATCAAGGATGGCTGGTATGGCGACACCAGTCGCATGTACTACGTCGGCGAGGTGAGCCCGTTGGCAAGGCGTTTGGTAGAGACCACCTACGAGGCGACGCTGGCGGGTATCCATGCCGTACGCCCAGGCGCGACCCTGGGCGACATCGGGAATGCCATTCAGACGGTCGCTTACCGCGAGGGCTTCAGTGTCGTGCGCGAATATTGCGGCCATGGCATCGGACGTAAATACCATGAAGAACCGCAGGTGCTGCATTATGGCGCCGCAGGGAAGGGGCTGAAGCTCAAACCTGGGATGGTGTTCACCATCGAGCCCATGATCAATGCTGGCAAACCAGGAACCCGAGTGCTTGACGACGGCTGGACGGTGCTGACCCGCGACCAGTCACTCTCCGCTCAATGGGAGCACATGGTCGCGGTCACCCCGACTGGTTTTGAACTGCTCACGCCGTGGCCTGACGGGACAGGTGCGTTTCCGCCGGTATGACAGCTTCTTCCCGGACGAATAAAGTCACAATTGATCGAGTGACGAAAACTCGATGGGGCTTGTAGGATTTGTCTCGTTCCCCTGGAGTGCTGCGGCCTGACCGGCTCATGGATGATCAGGCATGCAGCACTTGGGGAGAACACCAGACTATTTCCCCAAAAAGAAACCGGCCTAGGCCGGTTTCTTCGCAGATGCGAGTCAGCCCTGCAACTGCTTCGCCGCATCGACTCCGGCCGAGCTGAGCTTGACCGGGTATTTCAACGATCGCTCGCCCTTGTCGGGGTGATCGACACATCCATCGTGTATCAGACCTGCCTGCTGAAGATGTTCGAGCGTGTCGGCGACGGCATTCTCGCCTCGGTAATTGTCCAGGATTTCCTTGCCCAGCCCGGCAGGGTGGGCGTGCAACAGCCGGGTCAGCACCTCGTGCTTGAGTGCGTTATCGATGGTCATGTTCTTCCTCGCTTTGCTGGTTTGATGAGCGCTGCTTGTAGATACCGACCATCTGCCCCTCGGATCGTTTTGCGTTTCTGCTCAATTGGCTATCAAGTGCGTTTCCATTGAACTTGAGTCACCCCCAGTGCTTCGGCGTAAAGCATCGCCAAGCGCAAGGGGGCAGTGGCCACGCTGCCTTCGAGATTACCGACGCCGGCGTGCAGTGTGGCGTAATGCAGCGCCTCGCTCTCGCACAGGTGCCGGGCATGGTGGGAAAACTGTCGCGGTTCGCCTCTGAATCGGTAATGAATTTCAAAATCCTTAGAGTCATTCATCATGGGCCTGTTGGGCGTCTGATACGCCGGTCTGAAATTGGAGTACTTCCTGATGTACCTGACAGCGTCGCCGGAGGTTGTTGCAGCGATGCTGTCACTTCATTTCGGGATCGATACAGGCTGCTGGAGGGTATCCTGCCTTGGATCGTAATGCGGTTCTCTGCCTGAGAGGCGTCACTGGGTGTCGCTAAAATCGATACTGCCCGACAGAGAATTGCACTGTTTGCCGGTCGTTTGAACTGCGCGCCGATAAGCGGCGATGTGCCATATCTTTTTGAATGGTCCAGCGGTGGTGAGACCCTCGCTCTCTACGCGATTCAATGCTTTTAGAGGAGTCAGGCTATGGTCAGGCCTCCATCGGGCAGGATCAGCTGCATGGCCCTCCAATGATGAAAAAAAGGCAATCTAATGGCCCGCATGTCCACCCTTTTCTGAAAAAATCCTTACCTTTCAGGGTATTCCGGGACATAGCGTATGCGAAGTGTGGGGCTAAGTGTGGCGGCATGGGTCTTGATGATGGCAGCGATGCCTGCGCAAGCCCGTGATATCAGCAAGAACGATCTTCAAGTGTGCAAGTGGGGTTCGGACGTCGCAAAGACGGCTCAGCAATCCAAGCTCGCAGGCACGACCCTCTCCAGCGCTCGCAAGCATCTGCAAAAGCGCCATTATTCACAGCCGTGGATGCGAAAGATGGCGCTAGGCATCACTGATCAGACCTATAAAAGCCCGTCCCGCCTCAAGCCTGTAGCGGTCAAACAGGCCTATTACGAAGGCTGCGTTCAGCATGATCTGGCGCGCAAGTGAGCAGGGGGCAGTGACGCCGACATGGGCGTCTCTGCCTGGATTGAGTTCAATGGCAATTGCCGGCGAGGTGGTAATGTTGCGCTTCCGCAGCGGCTGCGCTGATGAACTCGACGCGGTTCTTCTCTGACACGCTGTTGTAGGAAGGGCAGTCAGGGCGATGGTAGACCATGGTTTTCTTGTTTCCACGGATCGCTACCGTAAGGGGCTTGGTGCTGCCAGGGTTCACAGCGGCAGGCCGCATCGGGTTGGGGGCACTGGGTCTGGCAGCGCGCGCACTGTTGGCCGTGACGCCTTCCATCAGACTTGCGCGGAGGAAAATGGGCGCGTGGTCAGAAACCTTTTCCCGCCCTTGGGCATGGGTCAGTCCGAGAAATTTCGGGTAGTTGAATACCTCCACGGCCCTGACCTTGATCGCTGAATCCTTACTGATGAAGATGTTGTCGTACAGGTTGGAAAATTTGCCGTCAGTGGTGGACAGTGTGCTGGCACCCTGGAGCATCAGCGGGCGAGCGCTGTCATCGAGCTTTTCCCAGGCAGAAGAAGTGGGCGGTGTGTTGAAGTCACCCACCAGCAGGATCGCGTTATTGCCCGGGTAGGTCTCTTTCAACCAGGTCCAGTAACTGGACAGCGCTGTAATCTCTGACGCACGATCCGCCTGATTTTTGCCGTAGAGAATGTGCACGGTGGCGACCACGAAGGTGGTGTCGTCCTTGAGCGATCTGAAGCGCGCGGAGTAGGGCTCGCGCTCGAAGGTGTCGCCGCGATCCAGGTAGGTTACGGCGCCATCTTCATAGCTCACTGCATCATCGCGCCAGATGAAACCGTACATCTCTTTATAAGAGGAACGGCCCACGGCATGGGAAGCCATTGCGCTCCAGTGTTTGCCGGTCTGGCGCGTCAATTCTTGCGCAAGGGTTTGGAGCGCTTGCTCGCTCATCAGCTCTTGTATCGCAAGGAAATCGACACGTTGCGCGACTTTGGCAATCGCCTGAAAGTCCTTGGTCGGGCGCACATTCAAGTGTTCCAGGTTCCAAGTGCCCATGTTGAGGTCAGCGTGAGCGTGGGGCAGGAGGGCGAAGGTCAGTACAAGCGAAGCGAACACTCTAAACATGAAAGACAGCCAGGCAAATTGAAACGAAAATGAGCCGTTCGTACCGACTCGTGGGTGGTGCGCAGACCGAGGGGTCAATCTTCTCTAGGCACGGTCCAGAAAATCTGTACGCCTCCATCGTCACGCCACGCCAGGGTCACGTTATCGTTCTCGGCGATTTCCTCCAGCAGTTGGCTCCAATCATCTTCCTGTTCGTTGGCGAGCCGGAAAATCAACGCCGATCGTGAGCGCTGGGCAGTGGGTGAGTTGATGATTTTCTGAATGCGCGAGGCCAGTTGCTCATAAGAAGCCGGCGCGGGAGCGAGACTGTCGGACACGAATGAATCCTTTTGTTTTAACTGTATGCGCATACAGTATTTTATCGTGGGGGATTTCGCAATGGGACTTAGGAATATTCATCAACGCGGCCAACTCCTTGATTCGTATAGGAGAGCGGGCAATCTCGAACCAAAAGCGCTCGCGCCGATCAGATGCTCTGTCGGCGAATCAGTTCGCACCGGCCATGAGAACGAGGAGTCAGCATGAAGATGAAAAGCGTGGGGCCGCTTCTGGCGTTGGTAAGTTGCGTGTGGCTGGCAGGGTGCTCTACTGCGACCGTGGTGACGTTGCAGAACGGTACGCAGTATGTGACCAAGGACCTGCCGAAAACCAAGAACAAGGATGGCTTCTATGAGTTCGAAGACATCTCAGGCAAAAAAGTGAAAGTTCGGGCTGATGAGGTCGCAACGGTCAAGGAAGAAGATTGAAGACCAGCCCCTGATCGAACACCGTTCGATCAGGCATCCTGACGCGCATCGGATGGTGGAGCAGGGCAGCGTCAACCGTGATCCCTGAGTCGGGAGGGATAGGTGGACAACCCACTCGAACGCCGGCCGGAGGCTGATCGAATCCGTGTGATCTCCTCCCGCAGCCTGTCTCGCACCACCATCTGCTGCTCTGGCGATAGCGACTCGTACCACTGGCGCTGGGCCTCTCTGTCTCGCCCCACAGGACTCGCCCCCGGCAGGGACGCAATCATGGAGTGCACGAATTCCGAGGCAGGATCGGATCCTGCCTCCGCTGGGATTTCGTTTGTAGCCGGGCTTGTCATTATTACTCCCGCAGTTCATCGGTAAAGCCATGGGGAATGGCGATGTCAGATAGCCTCTATCTTAGCGCATCTATAGGTTTTACAGAGGATTAGCACACGGATTTCGCGTACTGC
This sequence comes from Pseudomonas sp. GD03842, assembly GCF_029841165.1. Classification (NCBI taxonomy): domain Bacteria; kingdom Pseudomonadati; phylum Pseudomonadota; class Gammaproteobacteria; order Pseudomonadales; family Pseudomonadaceae; genus Pseudomonas; species Pseudomonas sp. GD03842. The sequence continues at coordinate 88,512 of NZ_JAOCEA010000001.1, forward strand.
CTGAGGTGTAAAGGGGCGATTGCCGCCGTTGGCGTCATACAAGAGGGCGGCTGCGCGCCGCAGGGATCGAGCGAGCAGTTGACAAAGGCCTAAAGGGTTACCATAGTTCGGCTCACGCAAACGTTTGCGGTCCCATCGTACCTCGATCGGGATTCAAACGGTGCCGATACAATAATCATAATGTCGGAGTGATCCCATGAAGCTGCCCTTCGCTGCACGTCTTCTCGCTGTCGCCATGCTCACCGCGAGCTCCCTTTCCCTGCCTATCTCGTCCGCTTACGCCGACGAAGCCAAAAAGCCGACCGTCGCGCTGGTGATGAAGTCCCTGGCTAATGAGTTCTTCCTGACCATGGAAGACGGCGCCAAGGACTATCAGAAGCAACACTCCGCCGACTTCGATCTGATTTCCAACGGCATCAAGAACGAATCCGATACCGCCGCGCAGATTGACATCGTCAACCAAATGATCGTCAAAAAGGTCGATGCCTTGGTCATAGCCCCTGCTGATTCCAAAGCGCTGGCGTCGGTGATCAAGAAGGCCATCGACGCCGGGATCAAAGTCGTCAACATCGACAACCAGCTTGATCCCGAAGTGCTGAAAAGCAAGAACATCGAAGTGCCGTTCGTAGGGCCGAATAACCGCAAGGGCGCGAAATTGGTCGGCGACTATTTGGCCAAACAGCTCACGGCGGGTGATCAGGTCGGGATCATCGAAGGTGTTCCGACCACCACCAACGCGCAGCAACGCACTGCCGGTTTCAAGGATGCAATGGACGCTGCGCAGATGAAAATCGTGTCCACGCAATCGGGTAACTGGGAAATCGATAAAGGCAATGCCGTCGCCTCGGCGATGCTTAACGAGTACCCGAACCTGAAGGCGCTGCTGGCCGGAAACGACAGCATGGCATTGGGCGCCGTGTCCGCGGTCAGGGCGGCGGGCAAAGCGGGCAAGGTGCAAGTCGTGGGCTACGACAACATCAATGCGATCAAGCCAATGCTCAAGGATGGTCGCGTACTTGCGACCGCTGACCAGTTCGCCGCGCGTCAGGCCGTGTTTGGCATCGACACGGCACTGAAGATGATCAAAGGCGACAAGCTCGACATCAAGGACGGCGTCATCGAGACCCCTGTCGAATTGGTCACCAAGCCGCAATAAGCCGTTTTCCTATCATCCGTAACGACCGCCTGTTCTTTAGGGAGCAGGCGTGTGGAGAGCGCTATGCCAGCGTCTGCTCAGGCCGCTGTTCTATCTGTCAGCGGCATCGGCAAAACCTACGTCCAACCTGTTCTCGGCGATATCGACCTGACCCTCGTGCGTGGCGAGGTACTGGCGCTGACCGGAGAAAACGGTGCCGGTAAAAGCACCCTGTCGAAAATCATCGGCGGCTTGGTCACGCCAACCACGGGCCACATGCAATTTCATGGGCAACCCTATGCGCCTGGCAGCCGTAGCGAGGCAGAGAAGCTGGGGGTGCGCATGGTGATGCAGGAACTGAACCTGCTGCCCACTCTGTCCGTTGCCGAAAACTTGTTCCTTGATCATTTGCCCAGCCGCGCGGGCTTCATCAACCGCAAGAAGCTCCGTGAGCAGGCCATCAAGGCCATGGCCCAGGTGGGACTGGATGCGATCGACCCGGATACGCCGGTCGGTGAGTTGGGCATTGGCCACCAGCAGATGGTGGAGATCGCGCGAAATCTAATTGGCGATTGCCATGTCCTGATCCTCGATGAGCCGACGGCAATGTTGACGGCCAGGGAGGTCGAGATGCTTTTCGAGCAGATATCTCGCCTTCAGGACCGGGGCGTTTCCATCATTTATATTTCCCACCGTCTGGAAGAACTGGCCCGTATCGCCCAACGCATCGCTGTACTGCGCGATGGCAAGCTGGTGTGCGTGGACGCGATGGCCCAATACAACAGCGAACAGTTGGTTACCTTGATGGTGGGGCGTGAGTTGGGGGAGCACATCGACCTGGGTCAGCGTGCTATCGGAGAAGTGGCCCTGTCGGTCAAGGGGCTTGGTCGATCCGACAAGGTGCGTGATGTCTCCTTCGACGTGCGTGCCGGGGAGATTTTCGGCATTTCCGGACTGATCGGTGCGGGCCGGACTGAATTGCTGCGCCTGATTTACGGTGCCGACGTCGCCGACAGCGGCACGGTGTCGGTTGGCAATCCTCTACGCCCGGTGCGTCTCAGTTCGCCGGTCGACGCCGTCCGTCAAGGCATCGCCCTCATCACCGAAGACCGCAAAGGTGAGGGGCTGCTGCTGACGCAGTCCATCAGTGCAAACATCGCGTTGGGCAACATGGGCGCCATTTCCACTTCTGGCGTGGTCAACGGCGGCGCTGAAATGGCATTGGCCTGTCGCCAGGTGGATGCCATGCGTATCCGCAGTTCCAGCCCGACACAGCTCGTCTCCGAGTTGTCCGGGGGCAATCAACAGAAGGTGGTCATCGGACGCTGGCTGGAGCGCGACTGCCGGGTGATGCTGTTCGACGAGCCGACCCGCGGAATCGACGTCGGCGCCAAATTCGACATTTATGCGTTGCTGGGCGAATTGACCCGCCAAGGCAGGGCGTTGGTGGTGGTCTCCAGTGACCTGCGCGAGTTGATGTTGATCTGCGACCGTATCGGTGTGTTGTCCGCAGGCCGGCTGATCGACATCTTTGATCGTGACACCTGGACCCAGGACCAACTGCTCGCTGCTGCCTTCGCTGGCTATCAAAAACGTGATGCGCTGCTGTCAGACGCTGCGCTCGGGGATTCTCGATGAAGACTTCAACCACTCCTGCCGCGTTGCCTTCGCCCGCTAAACGCACCGGCCATTATTTCGGCCTGGGCACTTACTTGGGGTTGGCGGGCGCTTTACTGGCGATGATCGTGCTGTTTTCGCTGCTCAGTGATCACTTCCTGTCCTACGAAACGTTCAGCACCCTGGCCAACCAGATTCCAGACCTGATGGTGCTCGCCGTCGGCATGACGTTCATCCTGATCATCGGCGGCATCGACCTGTCGGTCGGCTCGGTGCTCGCCCTTGCCGCGTCGGCGGTCAGCGTCGCCATGCTGAGGTGGGGATGGGGTGTGCTGCCCTCTGCGCTGCTGGGGATGGTGTGTGCCACTGCCGCAGGTACCTTGACCGGGTCGATTACCGTCGGATGGCGAATCCCTTCGTTCATCGTTTCGCTCGGTGTGCTGGAGATGGCTCGAGGCGTGGCGTATCAATTGACCGACTCACGTACGGCCTATATCGGTGATGCCTTCGCCTGGCTGTCGAACCCTTTCGCCTTTGGCATCTCCCCTTCGTTCATTATCGCCCTGGTGGTGATCCTCGTCGCCCAGACTGTGCTGACCCGTACGGTATTCGGGCGTTACCTGATTGGCATCGGCACCAACGAAGAGGCCGTACGTCTGGCAGGCATCAATCCCAAACCTTACAAGATTCTGGTGTTTTCGCTCATGGGGTTGCTGGCGGGACTGGCAGCGTTGTTTCAGATTTCCCGCCTGGAAGCAGCAGATCCGAACGCCGGTTCCGGCCTTGAACTGCAGGTCATCGCGGCCGTGGTCATTGGTGGCACCAGCCTGATGGGGGGGCGTGGTTCGGTCATCAGCACGTTTTTCGGGGTGTTGATCATTTCGGTGCTGGCGGCCGGATTGGCGCAGATCGGCGCGACCGAGCCGACCAAGCGCATCATCACGGGGGCCGTGATCGTCGTCGCGGTTGTTCTGGACACTTACCGCAGTCATCGCGCACGGCGGCGTGGCTGATATGGCAACCATCAAAGATGTGGCTGCAATTGCGGGGATTTCCTACACGACGGTTTCCCACGTCCTGAACAATACGCGACCGGTGAGCGACGAGGTGCGCAAAAAAGTCGAAGCGGCCATTGCCCAACTCGATTACGTTCCCAGCGCGGTGGCACGCTCGCTCAAGGCGAAGTCGACTGCCACGATAGGCCTGTTGATTCCCAACGGCATCAACCCGTATTTCGCTGAATTGGCCCGGGGCATCGAGGATTACTGCGAGCGCAATGGGTTCTGCGTCATTCTCTGCAACTCGGACGACAATCTGGAGAAACAGCGCAACTACCTGCGCGTGTTGCTCGAAAAGCGGGTCGATGGCTTGATCGTTTCGTCCGTGGGCGGGGGCGACAGCCTCGCCGACAGCCTGTGCGCGGTCCGGACGCCGATGGTCATCGTTGACCGGGATCTGGAGAATGTCACTGCGGACCTGGTGCGCATCGATCATGAGCTTGGCGGGTATCTCGCCACCTCGCACCTGCTTGAATGGGGGCATCGTCACATCGCCTGTATCTGTGGTCCGGAGCACACCAGCGTGGCGCGCATGCGCCTGGCCGGGTATCGGCGGGCAATGTTCGAGCGTGGCGTGCCCGTGCGTGAGCACTGGGTGGTGGAAAGTGATTTCACCGGCCCCAGCGGTTATCAGGCGGCTTCTCGGCTGCTGGAGGGCGAGCGCCCGACGGCGATTTTCGCTGCCAACGATATGGTCGGCATCGGCGTGTTGCGCGCCGCGGCCGAACGAAACCTCAAGGTGCCTGCAGACTTGTCGGTGATCGGTTTCGACGACATCCAGATGAGCCAGTATGTCTACCCGGCGCTGACGACGGTCGGGCAATCGATCCTGCAACTGGGCGAGCGTGCGGCAGAGGTTCTGCTGAATCGAATTTCAACGCGCGGCGCGGCGCCGATTCAGAGGCTGATCGTGGCACCGAGCATCGTGCTGCGCGAGTCCACGGCAGCCCCGGCTAACGCCTTCACCGAATTTCGCTGAACCGGCCGCGAAGGTGCCGGAGAGAAGAGTACGACGTCATGCAAGCAAACGTAGTGATAGTGGGCAGTCTCAACATGGACTTGGTCACCCGGGCGCCCCGCCTGCCACGGGCGGGGGAGACGCTGGCCGGGCAATCGTTCGTCACGGTGCCGGGCGGCAAGGGGGCGAACCAGGCCGTCGCCGCTGCTCGTTTGGGCGCCCGTGTGGCGATGATTGGTTGCGTCGGTGACGATGCTTATGGCGAACAGTTGCGCTCGGCCCTGCTCAGCGAAGGGGTCGATTGCCAGGCGGTGACGACCGTGCCAGGCATCTCGACGGGCGTTGCGCTGATCGTGGTCGATGACAGCAGCCAGAATGCGATCGTGATCGTCGCTGGAGGCAATGGTTGCCTCTCGGCCGCGGTGGTGGACCGGTTCGATACGCTTCTCAACCAGGCCGAGGTCATCATTTGTCAGTTGGAGACGCCGACCGAGACGGTCGGGCATGTCCTCAAGCGCGGCCGAGAACTGGGCAAGACCGTCATCCTCAACCCGGCACCCGCGACCGGTCCGTTGCCTGACCAATGGTGCGGGTGGATCGATTACCTGATCCCCAACGAGAGCGAGGCGGCCCTCTTGACCGGCCTGCCGGTCGACAGTATCGCCTCCGCGCAAGCCGCCGCGTCGGCATTGATGAGGGCAGGGGTTGGCAAGGTGGTCGTCACATTGGGCGAGCAGGGGGCCGTCTTCGCCACGCAGGAGGGGGCACAGCACTTCGCTGCGCCCCGCGTTCAACCGGTCGACACTACGGCAGCCGGAGACACCTTCGTGGGTGGTTTCGCCGCGGCCCTGGCAGCAGGGCAGTCCGAAGCTGAGGCCATCCGCTATGGTCAGATCGCCGCTGCGCTGTCTGTCACGCGGGCCGGTGCCCAGCCTTCCATTCCCAGCAGACAAGACGTTCAGGACTACCGACCATGAAGAAGACTCCGCTGCTCAACATTGCGCTGTCGCGCGTCGTGGCGTCCCTCGGGCACGGTGATACCCTTCTGATCGTCGACGCCGGCATGCCGGTACCGCCTGGCGTCGAGCTCATCGACCTGGCAGTTACCCAGGGTGTACCGGATTTCATGACGGTCCTGACCACGGTGCTGGCCGAGATGCAGGTGGAGAGCCATGTGCTGGCAGACGAGATGCTCGCTCGGCAACCGCCAGCCCTGGCAGGCATCCAGGCACTGCGGGCAGCTGGAAGCCTAGGCCAGCAGCGCTTGATCAGTCATGACGCCTTGAAGCAATTGAGCCGTAACGCGCGTGCGATCGTGCGCACAGGTGAATGCCAGCCTTACACCAACATCGCCCTGGTGGCGGGTGTCGTTTTCTGACACCTTCGACCAGGCTTACACCGAAGAAACAGGGAGTTTCCAATGCCGAAATATCGTCGTATTGCCATTCAACTCATCAGGAGTCTTGCACTGTTGGCCATTTTCTCCGGTACAGCGGCTCATGGAGCAGAAAGGCGTGATGTGATCATCGACACCGACCCAGGTGCGGATGACGTGGTGGCACTCCTGCTGGCTCTGGCCTCACCTGAAGCGTTGAATGTGCTGGCCATCACAACCGTGGCCGGTAACGTGCGGATCGACAAGACCTCGCGCAATGCGCGCCTGGCCCGTGAATGGGCGGGGCGCGAAGAGGTGCCGGTATACGCGGGTGCGGGCCAGCCGTTGGTCCGAACGCCCATCTACGCGGAAAACATCCATGGCGCGGAAGGCTTGCCGGGTGTCGCGGTGTACGAGCCGAAACACGGCCTGGCCAAAGGCAATGCTGTGCAGTACCTGATCGATACGCTGGGCAAGGCGGCCCCTCACAGCGTCACCGTCGCCATGCTGGGGCCGCAGACCAACCTGGCATTGGCATTGATTCAGGCACCTGAGATCACTCGCGGGATCAAGGAAGTGGTGGTCATGGGAGGTGCGCACTTCAACGGCGGGAACATCACGCCGGTGGCGGAATTCAACCTTTTCGCCGACCCTGACGCGGCGAAAGTCGTGCTGGCCAGTGGCGTCAAGCTGACCTACGTGCCGCTCGACGTCACTCACAAGATGCTGACCAGCGATCAGCGCATCCAGAAAATCAAGGGCTTGAATAACCGGGCCGGGGAGCGGGTCGCTGACATTCTCAACGAATACGTCAAGGCCGACATGGTGCACTACGGACTCCCCGGCGGGCCTGTGCACGATGCCAGCGTCATCGCATGGCTGCTCAAGCCTGACCTGTTCAGTGGCAGGCAGATCAACCTCGCGATCGATAATCGAGAGGGCGTCACGATGGGCCAGACCGTGGCTGACTGGTACGACACGCTAGGGCGACCCAAGAACGTCTACTGGGTCGAAAGCGGTGACGCTCAGGGCTTCTTCGACTTGCTGACGGAGCGTCTTGCGCGCTTGAAATGAGGTTTGTCCCCCTCCCACCGCAGGGGCGGAGGCAGGTTCCTTTCAGTCGGGCCTGCCGACCGTCTCGCTGCCTGTAAGCTGCGATTGTGATGACCGTCCCAAACGTTTTGTGACGATTTGCTTGCCGGCCGGGCCGTTGGCTCGGGCAGACTTCTTGCCTCAATCAAGCAACGGCATGGCCGGTCGACAGCATCCGCGCGAAACCATGTCATCCGGGTGCTGTCGCAAACAGGCTTGTCTATGTAAATCTCAAGGAGGCGGTATGCCCTGGAAATACGCGTCATCGGGTCTGGTTCTGGTCGCTGCGGTACTGGCCGGTTGCAGCAGTACGTCGGAGTCGACACAGCCCTCGGCGAATGCTTCGCCTTCGGATTCTGCCTACTCCCGGTGCGATGCGGCGGCCGCGCAGTTCGCGCTTGGCAAACCGGCTTCTGCAGCGTTGCTGGAGCAGGCGCGAGTGAAGGCGGGCGCGCAGACAGCCCGTGTGCTGGGCCCCAACGACATGGTCACCCTGGAATATCGCTCCGATCGGCTGAATCTGAACACCGACAAGAGCGCAACGGTGAATCGCGTGAACTGTGGCTGACGCTTTGTAACAGGCGTAAAAAAACCCCGTCGAAGACGGGGTTTTTTGTTGCGTTCGGATTACTCCGGACGAACTTGAGCGGCTTGCATGCCCTTTTGGCCTTTCTCAGCCACGAAGGAAACGGTCTGGCCTTCTTTCAGGCTTTTGAAACCGTCGCTTTCGATAGCCTTGAAGTGTACGAACAGGTCGTCACCGCCACCTTGTGGAGTGATAAAGCCGAAGCCTTTTTCATCGTTGAACCATTTTACGGTGCCGGTTTGGCGATTAGACATGGTGAATCTCCAGAAACATAATTTTCAGTAGTACTGTGCTGCTCAGGCCAACTGGGCACACGCGGGCTATCATAGTCGAAATGTGTGACGGCTGGACTTTTTCGGTAAGAACTTTGTGCCAGTGCCGTACATCGTTCCGTCATATGGCCGGATTATTTCCTGTCGGTATCAGGAAGAAGGCTGTCAGTGCTCTTGCTGCAAATGGGCCAAAGCCCCCTGTTTAAGCGGCTTTGAGCGGATCGAGGCAGCCAGGAGGGCAGGCCGCCTCATTGCGCTGTTCGGGGGCAATGTAAATTTTTTATTTTTTGCCTTTGAGGCAGTTTTCACCCACCGCTTTTTGCAAACGAGCGGTCATTTCAGTGCTGGGTGTCTTGTTTTTGTCGCTCAGGGAAGCAATTTCCTTGTCGGAAAAGTTCTTTTCGATCTGCTGAGCACCACATTCGCAATGCGCCTTCGCCGCATTGGCATCCATCCCAGGGTTATTCTGAGTTGCCGCCGCGGTGCACTCACTCATGTAGGTGGATCGGGTCTGCGCATCCATGGCGGCGTGGGCGCTCAATGGAAGCGCCAATGCCAATGGAGCGAGCAGGGCGGCAACATGTAGAACCTTCATGGTGGTTTCCTTCTTGTCTGTGGGGCTGCCGTCGGCAGGCCTTTAAGGGAGGGTATCGGTTCATCTGACGGCAGTGAGCACAGCCAGTTCAGTATCGCGGCAAATCCTACAGTCCCAGTCTGATGCTTTATTCGCAATCGAGTGCCCGCGACGTGACCTCAAGCGCAATGGCTGTGCTAGCATGGCCGCCCGCAGATTCGCTCGCGTCTCTCGGGGCAGGCCGCTTTCAGCCAAAGGCCTGTCTATTTTGCTTATCCAGTCACTCTGGTTCGGTCATTGGTTGGCCCTTGGGCTCCTGCCACTGTGAGGCAGGTACACCGCCGAATCGCGTACTGGCCCTATCCCAACCCACGTGACCTTTGGTAGGGGTCACCACTAGGAGAGGAGGCGCCATGCCAACTATTACTCTTCCCGACGGCAGTCAACGTTCTTTCGATCACCCGGTATCCGTAAAACAGGTCGCCGAGTCCATCGGTGCAGGCCTGGCGAAGGCAACACTCGCGGGCCGGGTCAATGGTCAACTGGTCGACGCCAGCGATCTGATCGAGGCCGATGCAACCCTGCAGATCATTACCCCGAAGGATCAGGAAGGTCTCGAGATCATCCGTCACTCCTGCGCGCACCTGGTCGGCCATGCGGTCAAACAGTTGTACCCGACGGCGAAGATGGTCATCGGTCCGGTCATCGATGATGGTTTCTATTACGACATCGCCTACGAGCGTCCTTTCACGCCGGACGATATGGCGGCGATCGAGCAGCGCATGCAGCAGCTCATCGACAAGGACTACGACGTCATCAAAAAGATGACGCCCCGTGCCGAAGTCATCGAGGTGTTCAAGGCGCGCGGTGAAGACTACAAGCTGCGCCTGGTCGAGGACATGCCGAATGAGACGGCCATGGGCCTGTACTACCACGAAGAATACGTCGACATGTGCCGCGGCCCGCACGTGCCGAACACCCGCTTCCTGAAGTCGTTCAAGCTCACCAAGCTGTCCGGTGCCTACTGGCGCGGCGATGCCAAGAACGAGCAGTTGCAGCGGGTGTACGGCACTGCCTGGGCGGACAAGAAGCAACTGGCAGCGTACATCCAGCGCATCGAAGAAGCGGAAAAGCGCGACCATCGCAAGATCGGCAAGCAGCTTGATCTGTTCCATCTGCAGGAAGAAGCGCCGGGCATGGTTTTCTGGCATGCCAATGGCTGGACGATTTACCAGGTGCTCGAGCAGTACATGCGCAAGGTGCAGCGCGAGAATGGCTACCAGGAGATCAAGACCCCGCAAGTGGTCGACCGCATTCTCTGGGAGCGTTCGGGTCACTGGACCAACTATGCCGAGAACATGTTCACCACGTCGTCCGAGAGCCGCGACTACGCGGTGAAGCCGATGAACTGCCCGTGTCACGTTCAGGTGTTCAATCAAGGGCTGAGGTCCTACCGTGATTTGCCGCTGCGGCTGGCGGAATTCGGTGCCTGCCACCGGAACGAGCCATCCGGCGCGCTGCATGGCATCATGCGCGTGCGCGGTTTCGTACAGGACGACGCCCATATCTTCTGTACCGAAGATCAGGTGAAGAAGGAAGCGGCTGACTTCATCAAGCTCACGCTGGATGTCTACAAGGACTTCGGCTTCACCGACATCGCCATGAAGCTGTCGACTCGTCCGGTCAAGCGTGTCGGCTCCGAGGAATTGTGGGATCGCGCTGAAAGCGCCCTGGCCGATGCGCTCAACGAATCTGGCCTGGAGTGGGAATATCAGCCAGGAGAAGGGGCGTTCTATGGGCCGAAGATCGAGTTCACCCTGCGAGATTGCCTCGGACGAAACTGGCAATGCGGCACGTTGCAGTACGATCCCAACCTGCCGGAGCGGCTGGACGCCAGTTACGTGGCCGAAGACAACAACCGCAAGCGTCCGGTGATGCTGCACCGTGCGATCCTCGGCTCCTTCGAACGGTTCATCGGTATGTTGATCGAGCATTATGCCGGCGTGTTCCCCGCCTGGCTTGCGCCCACTCAGGCCGTGATCATGAACATCACCGATAAACAGGCCGATTTTGCCCTCGATGTTGAAAAAAATCTCAACGAAAGCGGGTTTCGTGCCAAGTCCGACTTGAGAAATGAAAAAATCGGCTTTAAAATCCGCGAGCATACTTTGCTCAAGGTTCCTTATCTCCTCGTGATAGGAGACAAGGAAGTTGAGGCCAAAACTGTCGCTGTGCGTACCCGTGAAGGCGCAGACCTCGGCTCGATGCCGGTCGCGCAATTCAAGGAGCTCCTCGCACAAGCGGTTTCCCGGCGTGGTCGCCAAGATTCGGAGTAATTATTATTAAGCGTGAAATGAGACAGGATAAACGAACTGCACCGAAGGCCCCGATCAACGAGAATATCTCGGCACGCGAGGTTCGGTTAATTGGCGCTGACGGCGAGCAGATTGGCATCGTCTCGATTGATGAAGCGCTTCGAATTGCTGAAGATGCGAAGCTGGATCTGGTAGAAATTTCCGCGGATGCCACCCCACCGGTTTGTAAGGTGATGGACTACGGCAAGCATCTTTTCGAGAAGAAGAAGCAAGCCAGCGAAGCGAAGAAAAACCAGAAGCAGATTCAGATCAAAGAAATCAAGTTTCGTCCAGGGACGGAGGAAGGGGATTACCAGGTAAAACTACGCAACCTGGTACGTTTCCTGAGTGACGGGGACAGGGCCAAGATTTCCTTGAGATTTCGTGGTCGTGAGATGGCCCACCAGGAGCTGGGGATGGAGCTGTTGAAGCGGGTTGAAACTGACCTGCTCGAATACGGTTCGGTCGAACAGCATCCTAAGATGGAAGGACGCCAGCTGATCATGGTCATCGCCCCGAAAAAGAAAAAGTAACCTCCAGGGCACGGCAGGCCTTGCGGTTATGTTTATCAACTGAATGCGGAGTATCCGAACATGCCAAAGATGAAAACCAAAAGTGGTGCAGCTAAGCGGTTTCTGAAAACCGCGAATGGCATCAAGCACAAGCACGCTTTCAAGAGCCACATCCTGACCAAAATGTCGACCAAGCGTAAGCGTCAACTGCGCGGCAGCAGCCTGCTGCACGCATCTGACGTGGCAAAAGTCGAGCGCATGCTGCGCCTTCGTTAATTTTGATCAAAGATAGAGGAAGTAACTCATGGCTCGTGTAAAGCGTGGCGTCATTGCCCGTAAGCGTCACAAAAAAATTCTGAAACTTGCTAAAGGCTACTACGGCGCGCGTTCACGCGTGTTCCGCGTTGCCAAGCAAGCGGTAATCAAGGCAGGCCAATACGCCTACCGTGACCGTCGTCAGAAAAAACGTCAGTTCCGCGCTCTGTGGATCGCTCGTATCAATGCGGGTGCCCGCACCAACGGTCTGTCTTACAGCCGTCTGATCGCTGGCCTGAAAAAAGCATCGATCGAGATCGACCGCAAGGTTCTGGCTGATCTGGCAGTGAACGAAAAAGCGGCGTTTGCTGCGATTGTCGAGAAAGCTAAAGCCTCGCTGGCTTAAGTCCCCCGGCAATCACCAGGCCTCTCTCGGGGTCTGGTGTTAAACGTCTTGAATAGGGGAAGAGCCTTGTAAGCTCTTCCCCTATTTCGTATCTGGAGTCTGTAAATGGAAAACCTGGACGCGCTGGTTTCGCAAGCTCTTGAGGCTGTGCATAGCGCCGAAGATATCAACGCCCTGGAGCAAATCCGAGTTCATTACCTTGGCAAGAAGGGTGAATTGACCCAGGTGATGAAGACCCTGGGGAATTTGCCGGCTGAAGAGCGTCCGCAGGTCGGTGCGCTGATCAACGTCGCCAAGGAGCGTGTCACAGAGGTCCTCAATGCCCGCAAGGCGTCCTTCGAGGAAGCGGAGCTGGCCGCTAAACTGGCCGCCGAATCCATTGATGTGACCCTGCCTGGCCGCGGCCAGACCACAGGCGGTCTGCACCCCGTTACCCGGACTCTGGAACGTATCGAACAATTCTTCACCCATATCGGCTACGGCATCGCCGAAGGCCCTGAGGTGGAAGACGATTACCACAACTTCGAAGCGCTCAACATTCCGGGTCATCACCCGGCGCGCTCGATGCACGACACCTTTTATTTCGATGCACGCATGCTTCTGCGGACCCACACCTCGCCGGTGCAGGTCCGGACCATGGAGGCCAACAAGCCGCCGATTCGCATCGTGTGCCCCGGTCGCGTTTACCGAAGTGACTCCGATATCACGCACTCCCCGATGTTCCATCAGGTTGAAGGCCTGTTGATCGACCGCGATATCAACTTCGCCGATCTGAAGGGCACCATCGAAGAATTCCTGCGCGTGTTCTTCGAAAAAGAACTCGCCGTACGTTTCCGCCCTTCGTATTTCCCGTTCACCGAGCCCTCTGCGGAAGTCGACATGGAGTGCGTGATGTGCAGCGGCAAAGGTTGCCGTGTCTGCAAGCAGACCGGATGGCTGGAAGTCATGGGCTGCGGCATGGTGCACCCGAATGTGCTGCGCATGTCCGGCATCGATCCGGAGGAATTCCAGGGCTTTGCTTTCGGTATGGGCGCAGAGCGCCTGGCCATGCTGCGTTACGGCGTCAATGACTTGCGCCTGTTCTTCGACAACGACTTGCGGTTCCTCGCGCAGTTTCGCTAGGTCGCCGTCACGAACTTATTAGGAGAGCAGGATGAAATTCAGTGAACAATGGCTGCGTGGCTGGGTAAGCCCGCAAGTATCCCGTGACGAGTTGGTCGCTCGTCTGTCGATGGCCGGTCTGGAGGTCGACAGCGTGACCCCGGCTGCCGGCGTTTTCAGTGGTGTCGTGGTGGGCGAGGTGCTGAGCACCGAGCAGCATCCGGATGCCGACAAGTTGCGAGTCTGTCAGGTCAGCAACGGTGCGCAAACCTTTCAAGTGGTCTGCGGTGCGCCGAACGTGCGCCCAGGGCTGAAGATTCCGTTCGCGATGATCGGGGCGCAGTTGCCTGGCGACTTCAAGATCAAGAAAGCCAAACTGCGTGGCGTTGAGTCCAACGGCATGCTCTGTTCGCAAGCCGAGCTGCAGGTGGGCGAGGGCAACGATGGGCTGATGGAGTTGCCGGTCGATGCGCCGGTCGGGAAGGATTTCCGCGCGTACCTGGAGTTGGACGACGCGAGCATCGAGGTCGATCTGACGCCTAACCGCGGTGACTGCCTGTCGGTCGCGGGCCTGGCGCGCGAAGTGGGGGCTTTGTACGATGCCCGCGTGACCCGCCCTCAGATCGCGTCCGTGCCTGCGGTACATGACGAGGTGCGTCCGGTTGAGGTGCTGGCGCCCGCCGCCTGTCCTCGTTATCTGGGCCGCGTGATTCGCAATGTCGATCTGTCTCGTCCTACCCCGCTGTGGATGATCGAGCGTCTGCGTCGCTCCGAAGTGCGCAGCATCGATGCCGCGGTCGACATCACCAACTATGTGATGCTGGAACTGGGCCAGCCGCTGCATGCGTTCGACCTCGCTGAAATCAATGGCGGCATCCGTGTCCGCATGGCGGAAGAGGGCGAAAAGCTGGTGCTTCTGGATGGCCAGGACGTCACCCTGCGCGCTGACACGCTGGTTATTGCCGATCACCAGCGTGCGTTGGCCATCGCTGGCGTCATGGGCGGAGAGCACAGTGGTGTGAACACTTCCACCACCCGGGATATCTTTCTGGAAAGTGCGTTCTTCGACCCAATCGCAGTGGCCGGTAAAGCGCGCTCCTACGGGTTGCACACAGACGCTTCCCATCGCTACGAGCGAGGCGTGGACTGGCAACTGGCTCATGAAGCCATGGAGCGTGCCACAGGCTTGCTGCTGGAAATCACTGGCGGCGAAGCCGGCCCGATCATCGAGGCGGTCAGTGAACAGCATCTGCCGTCCATCGCACCTGTCACTTTGCGTGCGGATCGTATCGAGCAAATGCTGGGCATGACCCTGGAGGCTGCGGAGGTCGAGCGTTTGCTCACCGCGTTGGGCTTGAAAGTGTCTCCCGAAACGGCGGGGCAGTGGCAAGTGGAGGTCCCTAGCCACCGGTTCGATATCAGCCTGGAAGTGGACCTGATCGAGGAGCTGGCGCGTCTCTACGGCTACAACCGTCTGCCCGTTCGTTATCCGCAAGCGCGCCTGGCGCCACAGGCTCGTGCCGAGGCGCGTGGTGACCTGCCGGCACTGCGTCGTCTGTTGGTTGCGCGCGGTTATCAGGAAGCGATCACTTACAGCTTCATTGATCAGAAATGGTTCGAGCTGTTCACGCCTGGGGTCGAGCCGCTGTTGCTGGCCAACCCGATTTCCGCGGACATGGCCGCCATGCGCGCGTCGTTGTGGCCGGGGCTGGTCAAGGCGTTGCAACACAACCTCAACCGCCAACAGGATCGCGTACGTCTGTTCGAAAGCGGGTTGCGTTTTGTTGGTCAGCTGGAAGGTTTGAAACAAGAGCCTATGCTGGCAGGTGTGATCTGCGGCAGCCGCCTGCCGGAAGGCTGGGCGCAGGGGCGTGATGCGGTTGACTTCTTCGACGTCAAGGCTGATGTCGAAGCGGTGCTGGGCTTCTCTGGAGCGCTGGGCGATTTCCGTTTTGTGCCCGGCAAGCATGCCGCTCTTCACCCGGGCCAGACGGCTCGTATCGAGCGCAACGGTCGTGAAGTGGGCTACGTCGGTTCGCTGCATCCGGAATTGGTCAAGACGCTGGGGCTCGATCGCCCGGTCTTCGTATTCGAACTGGTGCTGGCGGAAGTGGTGGAAGGGCGCCTGCCGAAATTCCATGAGCTCTCGCGCTTCCCGGAAGTCCGTCGGGACTTGGCTTTGCTGGCAGACCGCGAGGTTTCAGCGACGTCGGTCCTCGACGTTATCCGTGAAAATGCAGGGGAGTGGCTGACAGACCTCAGGCTGTTTGATGTGTATCAGGGTAAAGGCATTGATCCGCTTAGAAAAAGCCTCGCCGTTGGCTTGACCTGGCAACATCCATCGCGCACTCTTACTGACGATGAGGTAAACGCTTCGACGCAGCAAATTCTCACCTCGCTTGAGGAAAGGTTAAACGCCACGTTAAGGAAGTAGCGTATGGGGGCTCTGACGAAAGCTGAGATGGCCGAACGTCTGTAC
Organism: Pseudomonas sp. GD03842; assembly: GCF_029841165.1. Taxonomy (NCBI): domain Bacteria; kingdom Pseudomonadati; phylum Pseudomonadota; class Gammaproteobacteria; order Pseudomonadales; family Pseudomonadaceae; genus Pseudomonas; species Pseudomonas sp. GD03842. The sequence continues at coordinate 104,286 of NZ_JAOCEA010000001.1, forward strand.
GAAGAGCTTGGCCTGAATAAACGAGAAGCCAAGGAACTGGTTGAGCTGTTCTTTGAGGAAATCAGGCACGCTCTGGAGGATAACGAGCAGGTCAAATTGTCCGGTTTCGGCAACTTTGACTTGCGCGATAAACGCCAGCGACCGGGTCGAAATCCCAAGACAGGGGAAGAGATCCCGATTACCGCTCGCCGTGTGGTCACCTTTCGTCCAGGGCAGAAATTGAAGGCCCGAGTTGAGGCTTATGCTGGAACCAAGTCATAACGACGAGCTGCCGCCCATTCCGGGCAAGCGTTACTTCACCATTGGTGAGGTCAGCGAGCTCTGCGCGGTGAAGCCCCACGTTCTGCGTTATTGGGAACAGGAGTTTCCTCAACTCAACCCGGTCAAGCGTCGCGGAAACCGGCGGTATTATCAGCGACAGGATGTGCTGATGATCCGCCAGATCCGCGCGCTGCTGTACGATCAAGGCTTCACCATCGGCGGTGCGCGTCTGCGCATGTCCAGTGATGAAGTCAAAGACGATTCTCTGCAATACAAGCAGTTGATCAAACAGATGATCGTAGAGCTGGAAGATGTGCTGGTGGTGCTACGAACGTAGCACTCGATAAAATACTTCCATCTTTCAAAAGCTTAGGGTATATTCCTCACCGCTTTCGCAAGAAGCCAAAAGTTTCACGCCTAGTCGGGGCGTAGCGCAGTCCGGTAGCGCACTTGCATGGGGTGCAAGGGGTCGAGTGTTCGAATCACTCCGTCCCGACCATATTATTTACTGACTTAGCCACCGTTTGGTGGCTTTGTTGTTTTCGGGTCAGTGACTTTTCGAGTGACCCTGCTGCTTCTCATCATGCATTTCTCCTTTTCAGAATCGTCAACGCTGGTGCGCGAGAGTCGGTTGCTGATACCTTGTTTGCCGCTGCAATCAGTTGATCCAGTTCCGCAGCGGAATAGTGGCTGGTGATGCTCCCATTCTTGTGGCCAAGCAACGCTTTGCGATCCTCCTCTGTCACGCCTGCTGCACGTAGCCTTCTGCCAAAGGTGTGCTTCAGGTCGTGAACACGAATGCACAAATACCCGTCATGGGCTTTGCGCAGGAACTTCTCCCCCCATTTCTTCGCCGCTCGGATCCTTGCCTTCTTCCAGGCCGAGTCGTTCATGCGGTGAACAGTGGTCTCATTCCCGTCTCCATCTGGCTTGCCAAACGGAAAGACGTACAGCGGATGCTTGCAGTGGTTTAATGGCTCCGGACACCTCAATAGGGGAAACTCTACCCACTGAGGAGTCGCCATGAGTTCATCCATCCCTTCGCAGATGGCAATGGGCGAATGGGGCGCCTATGGCAAACCTTGATACTCAGCCAATGGCGAGCGGTTCTTGCGTATTTGCCAGTCGAGAGTGTAATTCGCGAACAACAGGATGCTTATTATGAGGCGTTGGCCATCTCTGACAAGGCAGCAGAGGCGACACCTTTTGTTGAGTTCATGCTGGCGGCCCTGCGCCAGGCATTGCTTGAAGGTGTTGCAGGCGATCAAGGAGGCGACCAAGTAAGCGATCAAGTAGCACGCCTGCTGCAAGCGCTACCGCCAGGTGAGGCCCTCAAAGCCAGCGAATTGATGCAGCGCTTAGAGCTGGCGCATCGCCCGACCTTCAGCAACAACTACCTCAAACCTGCCTTGGTTGCCGGCTTGATCGAGATGACCGACCCCGCGTCGCCACGTAGTCCAGCACAGAAGTACCGAAGAGCTGGATTTTTCAAGTAATGCTGGAGCAATCCGATGACTAGGTGTTTGTCTGAAAAGGCGTCGAGGGGCGACCACGCAGACGTTGCCGCCGTCTCTTGGCCGACAAAGGGTACGACAGTGAAGCGCTCCGGCGTCACTGCGATTGTGTCGGTATCCAACCGATCATTGCTCGACGTAGGATGCATCGCAAGCCACGTCTTGGACTTCCTCGATTTTTCGATCGATCCCAGTACAGAAAGCGCAATGCGGTTGAACGCCTGTTCAGTTGGCTCAAGGAAAAACGCAGGTTCTGCACCCGTTTCAACAAGCTGGCTCGCCGCTTCAGACCCATGGTGAACCTGGCCTGTATCGATCAATGCTGGCGCGTCGACTTTTCAGACAAAACCAAGGTGCCTGTAGGGTCTAGACATCTCTTACTCGGTGCTGAATCGACACGGCTCATAGAGAACAGTGGGACTCGAGGTGATGGCACTATGCTCTTGAACTTGTTTACTAGGCCGGTGTGTTCCGGCTAGTGTTGTCGTCGACTTGTAGTCTTAGGACGCAGTTCGAATCTAGGAGAGGACATGAGGATCCCGAATCCGCCTTTGGCCAAGGATCTTATGGCTACCGCCAGAAGCTTTGGTAGCTACGACTTGGCCGCAGCTCTGGCTGATCTGATAGATAACAGCATCAAGGCACGGGCGAAACGGGTGGACATTACCTTCATTCCGAAGCCGGATGATGTGCAGGTGAGGATCAGGGATGACGGTGTCGGTATGGACAGGGAGACCCTGACCGTCGCTATGCGCCCAGCCAGTGCCAATCCTCAGGCAGAGCGTGAGCCTGAGGATCTGGGCCGGTTCGGATGGGGGCTCAAGTCTGCATCGCTTTCCCAAGCACGCATCTTGACGGTTGTTTCCTGGCAGCAGAGCGCCATTACTGCCGCAAGCTGGGATATCGATAATATCGACGACTGGAGCATGGATGTCGTGGAGGGAGCTGAGGCTCTGCACTTGCTTGACGGGAAGCCGGGTACCCCTTCGGGAACCGAGGTGATATGGAGTCGCTCGGACAGGCTTCTGGATCGGGAACACAGTGTTTCAGTTGACGAGTCGCTTACCCACACAATTGCCCACGCCATTCAGAAACTTTCCCTGATATTTCATCGTTACCTTGCCGGTGAGGGCAAGCGACGGTTGACGATAGTCATCAATGGCAATCAGCTTTTCCCGATCGACCCGTTCATGACCTCACATGATGCAACCCAGACACTGGATGCAGAGAACATCGTCATGCCCAGTGGGGAGCAGATCAGGGTTCAACCCTATGTACTGCCTCATTTCTCCAAGTTGTCGACCGAGGACCAGGAGAAGCTGGGCGGGCCAGAGGGCATGGTTCGAAATCAAGGGTTCTATGTATATCGGAATCGACGCCTCATTATCTACGGAACCTGGTTCCGTCTGGTGCCGCATGGGGAGCTCACTCAACTGACGCGGGTCCGGGTGGATCTGCCGAATACTCTGGATGCCGATTGGCGAATAACTGTGGACAAGTCTGACGCTCAGCTACCCGCAGTCTTGAAGCGCAGACTGCAGGAGGTTGTGAGGCGTTTCAATCGACGCTCGATTCGAGTACATCGCAATAAAGGTGTTGCTCTGGATCGGCTTGAGATCCATTCGGTCTGGCGACGATACGTAAAGAACGGCCAGATTCGTTATCGCGTGAACCGCGAGCACCCAATGGTGGCCCGGCTTTTGGGGCAGCCGGACTTCTCTGCGGATTTCGATGCGGTACTCCGGCTGCTTGAGTCCTATTTTCCGACTGACATGTTTCTGAAAGATGCCGAAGCAGGGGTGAATCAGTGTTCCACCTCTGTCGAGGAGTTCGAGTCGCTGGTTGACCAGTGCATGATCAATTATCTGCAGGACTGTGATGGTGCCCCGGAGATCGAGGGCTTTCTGAAGTTCATTGCCGTAATGGAGCCATTTGCAAGCCAATGGACCTATACGGAAAGCTATGTTCGTAAAAATACGGCGAGGAAGTGGAGGATGTCGAATGGACTTTGATGCTAGCTTGAGCTTTCTGCGAGTGGAGATAGACAGACGGATTCAGGGGCGGTTTCCAGTACCTCAGGGGTTTCTGGACACACATGTGAAGGAAGTTTCTGCTATTGCAAGTATTCTTGATGAAGAGCTGGCGAGTCGCCTGATCAGGCATCTGGAAACGATATATGGTACCCAGCAGGGGGAGGGACACGTTCTCAAGACCGATTTCCAGGAGTGGTACCCCGGGCGGAAGGGAGAAGTCGACTTCTACTACTGGCGCAGGCTGCAGAAGTACTGGCTGGATCATTCGATCCTGCCTGTTCAGGTCGTCCAGTCCGTCGACAAGGTTACCGACGAGATTCTGGGATATCTGGGTGACCCTCTTGAGGGCGACTCTTGGCGGCGCCGAGGTCTGGTCATGGGGCATGTGCAGTCGGGAAAGACCACGAACTATTCCGCGTTGATTGCCAAGGCGGCAGATGCAGGTTATCGGATAATCGTGGTTCTCGCTGGGCTGACCAATTCACTGAGATACCAGACTCAGGTCAGGCTGGATCAGACTTTTGTCGGAAAATCATCCCTCGGAGACAATTTTGTTTCGGAAATATATCCGGTCTCCTATGTTCTCAAGGGGCTTGAGGGGGAGGGAGGGGAGATAAGGCATCCCTTCTGTGGGACTACGCAGAGTGCTGACTTCAGTGTGAAAACGGCGAAAAGTGTCGGTGCCACAGAGGGCAATTTTGCTGATCCAATACTGTTTGTTACCAAGAAGAACGAGAAGGTTCTGGCTCGTCTTGCCGACTGGTTGAGAGGGCTTCGTCAGGACGGGCAACTCGAGGGGCCGATGTTGCTGATCGATGACGAAGCGGACAATGCATCGGTCAATACCGCAAAGGATCCAGGTGTTACCACGCGCATCAACGCTCGGATACGTGAATTGCTGAGCTGTTCGCGGCGCTCTTCCTACGTTGGCTATACGGCTACGCCATTTGCCAACATCTTCATCGATCCGGATACCGAAGACAGCATGCTTAAGGATGACCTTTTTCCGGAGCACTTCATCAAGTCTCTTGAGCCGCCAGGAAACTATATCGGCGCCGAGAAGCTCTTTTCCGACGGCGGAGAGCTGTTTGAGGCTTGCATCCGCGAAATACCAGGCGACTACCTTGATCTGCTTCCACTGAGCCACAAGTCCGGAGATCCGGTCAGTGAACTGCCGGAAAGTCTCGAGGATGCAGTTCTCGAATACACTGTATTCAGGGCCATTCGGGTTCTTGCCGGCGAGAGCCGCAGGCATTCCTCGATGCTGGTGAATGTCAGCAGATTCAATGCCATTCAGCGCCAGATCCACGATCTCATCTACCTGCTGCTGCAGGATCTGAAGGCTGCTGTTGATGCCTGGGCATCCAGCAGCTCCTGGGGTAGTTCGCGGCTGCTTTTAAGGCTGCACGAGATCTGGGAAAAGGAATATGCGGAGCACTGCGATTTCGACTGGGACGATGTTCGTGGTGCCTTGCGGCGTGGCCTGGCACCTGTCGAGGTCCGGCTGGTAAACATGCAGGGCGGTGGTCTGGACTATACGAAAGCCCCCGAGTCAGGCATGCATGTGATTGCAGTCGGTGGTCTGGCCCTGGCCCGTGGACTGACTCTCGAGGGGTTGGCGGTATCATACGTACTGAGGAATGTCGGTGCTGCTGACACACTGCTGCAGATGGGGCGCTGGTTCGGCTATCGGCCGGGCTATGAGCGACTGTGTCGGATCCATGCTACCGGCGAGATGCTGGGGGACTTTCGTGAGGTAAGCAACGCGGTTGAAGAGCTGCGGGAGGACCTTGTTCGCATGGAGCGGATGGGGATCACGCCTAACGAGTTCGGTCTCAAGGTCCGCCAAAGTCCAACAGGTATAGCCATTACCGCCGCGAACAAGATGCGGGCCGCCAAGCCTGTGCTGATGGCAGTGGATCTTTCCACCAAGCATCTTCAGGCGTTCGAGCTGTTCAACGACGGGAGCATCAATGCTGAGCATTTCGCTGCCGTGACGTCCCTCGTGGAGAAGCTTGGAACAGGCTGGGTTGAGCATGAGGTGTCAGATGATGGCGCTCTGGTCTGGAAGGGCGTTGGCGTTGCTCTGGTTCAGGAGCTGCTTCGAGAGTTCAAGCTTCCGCAACTGCATTTTGCTTTGGGATACGAAGGCCGAAGTCTCACATCGGACTACATTGCTGATCGTGCCAGCGGCGAACTGGCACTATGGGACATTGCGATCCCGTTCCGGCGAACTGGTGAGCCGGGAATAGATTTTCCGTTCGGGCGAGGGGGGGTGAAGAATATCTACTGTCGAGTACGACATTCCGGGGTTTCCAAATCGGATGACCCCAATGTCGTGAAGATAACGGCAAAGAACGTTGTCGCAGATGCTGCAAGAACCGACCTTCAGTATGGCGAAAGAGAGGAACTGCGTGAGCAGATTGCAAAAATAGAGAGCGAATTTCCGGATTTCAGCCCAGAGATGCAGTACCTGATGGCCAGAACACGGCCTCTCCTGTTGATACATCTGCTGGATTTCAGGCTGAAGAAATCCGACGAGAAGAGCAAGAAGCTCGACTTCGAGGCTGGCAGGCCTGTCGTGTCGATCAGTCTGGCATTTCCAGACACGGGTGTGGCTCCACAGCCGCGCGAATATGCGGTGACCAAGCGTCTGGCTCAGATGATGGAGCGGCAACGTCAGGAGACAGAGTCGGACGAGGATCTTGATGGTGACGAATGACTTCATTGCCAAGTGGGACGAGATCGCACATCTCGGCCGAGGCGCCGGGCGCTTCAGGGTTTGTCCGGATCATCTCCTCGATCTGTTCATCAGCTACTCCAGTGCAGGCGAGCGAGAATTCATTCTGGAGTCCAGCGCATCGGAGCTGAATGGCTCGAACTTGCCGGAGTTCGAGAATGTGGCCGTTCGTCACTGCGAGATCGACGGGGGGCACCGCCTTGTGCTCTGCCTAACAGACCATCAGTTGAAGGATCTCTTTTCGATCATGTGTGCCGACCTCGCGGATGCCTCTTCGCGATCGGAAAGCCCTGCCGGAGCCGCGAACATATTCGCCGTACGGCTGAATCGCTGGGCAGACCTGCTGCGCCGAGGGCGATCGCGGGAAATGTCGTTCAGGGAGCGGCTCGGCCTGCTCGGTGAGCTCTGTCTGGTGAAGTGGTTGATCGACGTTTGTGAGGTTGCTCCAGAGGTGGTCACCCGCGGGTGGCGAGGGCCGGATGGTGATACCAACGATATCGGCCTCAACAACGTTCGTATAGAAGTCAAGTCGCAGCTTTCGACCCAGCCGTTCATGATCAGGGTGTCCTCGCTGGAACAGCTTGACGGTGATGGACGAGAGCGCTGCGTTGCTCTGCACCGATTCACCGTTTCGGAAAGTGGAGTCAGTCTGGCGTCGCTCGTGGCGGACATATCCTTCCGGCTTTCTGGTACCCATTCTGGTCTGATGGAGTTCCAGCGGAAGTTGTTCCTCGTTGGATATCAGCATGACGCCGGCTATGTCAGTGAAGCGTTCAACCTGGACGCCGTACGGGTCTATCGTGTTGCCGAGGGGTTTCCGCGGCTAGTCCCTTCTACCGTTCCTGACGGGATCGTTCGAGTGAAGTACGACATCGCTTGCGAAGCCATAGACGACTACCGGATAGATCAGATGGAACTGGAGATGTTGATCGATGGCTGATCTCCAGGATGAGTACGAAGAGCTGCTCGAGGAGGTGCGTGTAGGCAGCGTTGCCGGTCACGAATTGCAGATCACCGAGTTCTTCCGGATCTATTCGACTCTGGCTGCAGAAAATGGGGATACACCGGACATGGACTATTGTCCGGTGCTGAAGGAAGGTTCTGGAGGATACCGTGTCGATGGGTACGCACTGGGTATGCTCAGTGATGACAGCTCCGAGGCCGGCGATCTCTATCTCGCAGTCTGCGACTATCGGCAGGAGGCGGATATGCCTGCCGTCAACAGCCGGGATGTGGACAGGGCCGTCGATGGTGTCGAGCGGTTCTTCAAGGCGGCCATGAGCCAGAAGTTCCTGGCCAGTCTGGAGGAGGCCAGCCCTGCATATCAGCTTGCGGCACTGATTCAGCAGTACGGCAGCAGAATCAGGCGCCTGCGCGTCATTCTCTTCACCAACTGTCATCTCCGTGTCCGCAAGAGTCTCTTCGAGACCCGGGATGTCGGTTCGGTGACATTGCACGTCAACGTCTTGGATCTCGAGCGCTATGCAAGAATCTCGTCCGTCGGTGGCGAGCCGGTTGAGATTGACTTCGATGAGGACTTTGGTGGGGCGATCGAATGTCTGCCTGTATCGACCGGAGCTGAGAGCTATCAGAGTTATCTGTTTGCCATGTCTGGCAGCGCACTGGCGAAGGTATTTGCAGCTTTCGGCAATCGCCTGCTGGAGCAGAATGTAAGGAGTTATCTGCAGGCGAGAACCAGTGTCAACAAGGGCATTCTGCGAACCATTGCCGAAGAACCCGGAATGTTCTTCGCCTACAACAACGGAATCACTGCCACGGCTTCATCGGTCGATATCCGTAGACTGGAAGAAGGTGGGCCGGCCATCTCCCATATCAGGGATTTCCAGATCGTCAATGGTGGCCAGACTACAGCCTCCCTGCTATACGCCAGAGATGGGCTGGGGCGGGATCTCGATCAGGTATACGTTCAGGTCAAACTGTCGGTTGTCGATGAGGGGCGTCTCGAGGAGGTGGTTCCCTGCATCTCCGAATATGCGAACACCCAGAACAAGGTTTCCCTTGCCGATCTGGCCTCCAACAGCCCGGTTCAGATCAGGATCGAGCGTCTCTCCAAGGACGTATCTGTGCCACAGAGGGCTGGATCCCTGCACAGCAGCAAATGGTTCTACGAGCGTGCCCGGGGGCAGTACAAGAATCTCTTTGCCTACAAGTCGAAGGCCGAGCGCAGCAGGCTGGAACTGACCTATCCGAAATCCCAGCTACTGACCAAGACCGACTTGGCCAAATACGAGTTGTCTTTTGAAGGCAAGCCCCATCATGTCAGTGAAGGGGCTCAGAAATGCTTCAGCAGGTTTACATCAGTGCTTGCTGGGCTCGATGATGCTTCGAAGATCACAGAGACGTGGTTTCGCCGGGCCGTGGCCAAGGCTCTGCTTTTTCTCCGGCTCGATGAGATTGTGCAGAAATCGGAATGGTATCGCAGTGACCGTGGCTACAAGGCCCAGATAGTTACCTACACGATTGCGGCATGTGCCGAGGGGTTTCGGGCTGCAGAGCTTCAGATCGATCTGGACAGGATCTGGCGGGAGCAAGAGGTTCCTCGGACTCTCCTGGACTGGATGTTCGTGGAGGCCTGGAGAGTGTCCGAAATTCTCAAGTCGCCTCCGGAAAGCGTGCGAAACGTATCCGAGTTCGCCAAGCGGGAGTTCTGCTGGGCGCAGTATGTCAAGGGGAGGGTGGGGTTACCCGGCTCCGCCGTGAAGCAGTATGGGGTTTCTCTGCAGGAATACGCAGACGAAACAAGGCAGGGGCAGCGGGAAGCGATCAGGAATCAGGAGATCGATTTCGATATTGCCCTTTTCGGTCTGGCTGACAGAGCAGTCGAGATCATGGAGCAGGCCCGACAGAGCGGGGCTGCTTCGCCCAAGAACATGGATGCGCTCAAGAAGCTTGCGGCTGGGCGTCTCACCAGCCTCTCGAAGGGGGAGAAGGGCGCGCTGAAATATCTGCTGGAGCGACTGGAAATCGAATACTAAAGCCCGCGCGAGCCGCCTCTGTCAGGAAGGGGCAGTATCGGGAAATTCGGGCCAGGCCACGAATTTTTGATTACAATCCGGGATCGTTTCCAGCAACCAGTGCATGTCCGTTTCCGGACGGCGTGTTCCACATTCCCAGAGCTCGATGACGCGCCATCCAAGTTGCAACAGTTCGTTCCGGTTTCTGAGATCCCGTTTCACGTTCTGCTCGAATTTCAGACGCCAGAAGCCCTCTCGAGTGGACGGGGTAGTGGTATACCTGCACCCTGGATGCCTGTGCCAGAAACACCCGTGAATGAATATGCAGACGCGGTAGCGGGGGAGAACCACATCGGGTCTGCCCGGAAGCTCCCGCGGATGCAAGCGATACCTGAAGCCGTGCCTATGCAACAGTCGCCGAACCTTCATTTCCGGCAACGTGTCGCTACCGCGAATCCCGGCCATCATGCGAGACCTGACTTCTTTGCTGACTACATCCATGACAGAAATCCAGATGAACATGATTTTCAGGGAGCATACAGCTATTGATGCTGTGGCAGTGCTTCCCAGGCCAATTCAGGTCGTCGATCTCTTCGCAGGGCCGGGGGGGTTGGGTGAGGGGTTTTCGGCTTCTGGGGATGGCAAGCAGTTCGAGATCGTCGTGTCTGCCGAAAAGGATCTTGCGGCATGGCAAACCCTCAGACTGAGGGCATTCTACCGTCTTCTGAAAACAAAGAATCCGAAGCGGCTGATCGACTACTACAGTTTTTGCAACGGTACTACGGATCGGCCCTACTCGGATGCGAGCAAAGCCGAGTGGAAAGAGGCAGAGGCAGAGGCACGATGCATAACGCTTGGCACGAAGGAGGGAGATCGAGAGCTTGATGAGATCCTCGATGTACGGCTTGACAGCAGTCGACCCTGGGTACTGATAGGTGGTCCGCCCTGCCAAGCCTATTCGGTTGTCGGCCGTGCGCGTAATCAGGCAAAGGCAAACTATAGTGCCGAAGAGGATGATCGCCATTTCCTCTACAAGGAATATCTGAGAATCATCAAGGAGAGAAAGCCTGCAGTCTTCGTCATGGAGAATGTGAAGGGTATTCTTTCGTCCAAAGTGGGAGGGGAGAGAATCTTCTCCCAGATACTGAAAGATCTCTCAGATCCCAACAAGGCTCTCGGAGATGCCGAGCCCGGCATCAAGTACCGCATCTGTTCGCTCGTGAGCGGGCAAACCTATGGTCCAGGGGATGATGTCGAGCAGGTAGATCCTCATGCTTTCGTCATCAGGGCAGAGGAGCACGGGATTCCTCAAGCTAGGCATCGAGTGATTCTCCTCGGCATAGCTCTGGATGAGGAGGGCAGCATTCCATCCCATGCGCTGCTGGCAAAGGCGGAGGAGAAGGTAGTGGTCAAACAGGTTCTGGACGACCTCCCGATGCTGCGTAGCCGACTGACCCGGCAGCGTGATGGAAATGAAGCCTGGTACCGAGTGGTTGCAGATCAGCTGGACGAGCTGAGATCAGAACTCGATGAGAGAGCTGATCCGAAACTGGCTTCAGAGATGGATATTGTCAGAAGCGGTCTACTGTCCGCTTCGATTGATGTTGGAGATATCCGGGTTGCCCGAGTCGGAAAAGATGGAAGGACGGGCCTTTCTTCTTTGGATGAGTGGTATCTGGATGACGACTTGGACTATTGGCTGAACCATGATGCGCGCGGACATATGCCTTCGGATCTACGTCGCTATATATTTGCAAGTCTGTTTGCCCGAGCTCATGGGGTGTCTCCTAAAGGGCATCAGCAGTTTTCTCTGAAGGGGTTGGCTCCGGCACACAAGAACTGGGAAACTGGAAAGTTCAGCGACAGGTTTCGAGTTCAACTGGCGAATCAGCCTGCTACAACCATCACTAGTCATATTTCAAAAGATGGGCACTATTTTATCCATTATGATCCAAAACAGTGCCGTAGCCTGACTGTCCGTGAAGCCGCTAGGATACAAACTTTTCCCGATAACTACTTTTTCCAAGGAAATAGAACTCAGCAATTTCAGCAGGTAGGTAATGCGGTGCCTCCGCTTCTGGCAAATAAAATTGCGGGGATTGTTTTCAATGCTGTGTGTGAAAAGGCATCAAAAGAGAAGTCTAGCAATTTTTCTTGCGTGTGGGGGGACGTGGTAGGCGATTAAAAATTTATGAAGAAATCTGCCGATGTGGGCGATCGGCAGATTTTCAATGTGCTTATTGTTACTCGTATTTGATTCGTTGGTTCTCTGTGGATGCCTCGCCGTTGTTTAAAAAATCAATCAATTCACCTAAGATTATTAAGTCGCAGTGCTTAGCGCCGTTTTCGAGATCAGCGAGGTAGTGGGTGACTCCATGATATTGTCGCTGGTCTGAGTTCTCGGGAATTAGAAGAGAAATTATGCTGTACTTTTCTTTATACAGATCACCAGTTTCCCATGCGACGCAGAGATCCACATCTTTGATGTTCTTGTCTTGACTGTCAAAATCTTCAATTAAACCATCGAGAGAAAATTTATACTCAAGAACTCTCGGCGTGGTTACTCTGCCGCTAAGGCCCTTTGCGGTAATTTCGGTGACGCCTAAAGGGTTCTGTTCTTGATTGTATATATATAGCTCCTGCGGCAGGTCGAATGCGATCTTGAAAAGTCCATCATAAGTAAAGCGTTCGTTCGTAGACATCATGTTTAGCCCGCGGATGACACCACCGGCTATGAGTTGATGAAAAAGTGCGATTACATCTTGCTCACGAGTAGGGGCTGACGTAATAGATATTCGCTCGATTGGCAAGAAAAAATGCTTGCTTTTTAGTATTAAAGGTTGAGTGCTTTCGTGTTGAATCATCTTTTGCTTCCACTCGTCAATCTCTAGTTCACGAACTAAGTCTGGCGCACTTCCAGTGTTTGCTTTTAAGCGCAGTCTGAGTTTGGCTAGATGGTTTTCGACGATCTGGCGCGCAACACTTTTTGCGAAATCAGTAAGTTCGCGATGAAAGCCCTTCCGCCCTAAATCAGGTGTGTAATCTTGGAAGTGTATCAGAAAATGAACTTGGTTCTGCCGACCGATACTTCTTGTCAGTGGGACTTGAATGACCTCTCCTTGAGGCATGTTGTTGGCGGCCATCTGGATGCCGCTCGATAGAGCTTTTGTACGGGTGGCGAGTGAGTCATTGAATGAGGTCCATAGCTTGGCGGTATAGCCAAACTCCACGAATACATGGGGCTTGTGTCTTTCAATAATATCTAGCTCTTCTGTATCTAGTGAAGGGCCCAGTAGCTGCTTCAGTCTTTCTGAGTCCCAGTTCTCGAAGATAAAATCTAGATTAGAGAATTTGTCAGGCATTTTTCTTCCAGGCCCGAATTTCTTGTAAAGCTCATCTTGAGCTTTCAGTAGCTCATTGAATGAGGCTTTCTTAGAAGAGGATTCATATAGCCATGGATATTTTGTTCCTTTGACTTCTTTTTGGGTTGACTTGCTCTTGTGTACTGCGGTGACTATAACCTTGATGTCTGCATCTGCTACTACTGCTCCAAGGCCGGTTTTTATATATAAAATTTTCTGCCAAGTAGAAGCGTCGGTGGCTTGTTGCCAGCTCAGTTGTTTTGGATGGGTCGAGGAGTCAAAGCGTACTGCGATCGAAACGCCTCTGTCAAAGGAGTCGTAGATGCTGTCCGGGCTGGCCGAGTTATCTGGTTCTACTTTTGGATTTCCCCCACTTATATTGGAGCTCAGCCAGTTTCTTGCATTCACAATTCTTCCTGATGCAGCGAATCCAGGAACTTTAGTGGCTACTCTCATGTAGTTGAAGCCATAGGCAATATATGTGGCGCCTACACCTTTGTGGCCTCGAGTATTTCCTGACTTGAAGGAGAAATTAGGGGCGAGGAACTGCTGAAATTTTTGCTCATCGAGCCCAATGCCATTATCGCTTACTGACAGCATGTTGTCGTCAAGATTGATCAATATGCTAACGGTTGGCTCGTAGCTATCCGAGTCGCCTGACGCTAGCTCCAGTTGTCGTCTTGCTTCAACGGCGTCTAAGGAATTTTGAATTAGTTCACAAAAGGGGTCGTACCAGCCGACATAGGAGCTCAAGATGTTGTTGATCTCTCTTTTTAAAGCTCCAAAGGCTGCGTCGTTTACTTTGGTGCTTTTGAACTCGAGAGGATCGAAAGGTGGAAAAGACATGGTGGCAACCTTAGGTAGACTTTCTTTCATGATAAAAGACATTTACCCTTCTGCTAATGATGTTCACGTTTTGCCTGAAATCTTTCAAGGTAAAAAGGGGAAGTCAAGACAGGGTGAATGCGCGAAACTATTCTCCGAGGAAAGCTAGTATACTTACGTTTTATCTGTTGCGTATTGCCGTGGCAGCGCCTCAGAACAGCCTGCGCTTAGAATAGCTTCAATTTGCTCACCCAGTAGCCTCCAAGCCTCGGTTTTCTCCTTGGCGTAGTCGTGATGCAGGTAGTGCCGACGAACCTTCGATCCGCCCAGCAGATGGTTCTGGCAGCGATCAATGATCTCCAGCGTGACACCCAGCTCCTGCATCATCGTCGCTCCAGTGCGCCGCAAGTCATGCGGTGTCCATTCACCCTTGGTGCCTTTGCTCAGCACCAGTGAGTCGTCATGGTGGCGACCTGTGAGGGGCTTGCTGCGGTTCTTGAAACGGCACTGCCGATCGCCGATCAGTTTGCTGACCGTCTTGGTATCGACGTGGTTGTTCTCGTCCTTGCTCGGGAAGCAGAACGGTGTATGCCCGGTTTCTTCCCTTAGGCGCTTGAACTGGTTCAGTGCGAATGGTGACAGGAACACATAGTGATCCTGGCGCTTGCCCTTGTGCCCTTTGGTGGCTTCGGCTGGGATGAACCAGGTGCCTTTTTCCAGATCGACGTGGCGCCATTCGGATTTGAGCAGTTCGCCGATGCGGCAGAGGGTGCTGAGGCAGATCCACACTGCGCATTGGACGCGTGGGTTGACCGGGCGGATGCCGGAGTATTTCTGGCCGGCGGGGAGGGCGTCGTAGTCGCGTTCGAGGCGGGCGAAGATGTCGCGTAGTTCGCGGATTTCATCGGGGGAGAGGAGGCGGTCGCGCTGTTCCTGGTAGTCGTGGTCGAGGAGTTTGTTGACGTCTACCAGGTCGGCCGGGTTGCCATCGGCCATCAGGCCGCGCCAGGGTTTGCGCTTATCGGCCCAGCGCAGCATCTGGCCGATGTCGTTGTTGCGGATCACGACGGTGCGGTTCAGGCCGCGGGCCTTGACCGAGCGCAGGACGGCGAGCAGGTCTTTCTCGGTGAGGTTGCGCAGCGGCTTCTTGCCAATGAGGGGCAGTACGTCCTTGGTGAAGCTGCGGCGCAGTTCGGCGTTGCCGTCCTGGCGGAATACGCCGTCGTGCATCCACTCTTCGAAAAGGGCGGCGACCGTCTTGTTTTCCGCAGCCTGGCGCTCGGCTTCGGCAATGGTGGCGGCGATGGCGGCCTGGGCTTCGATCTTGGCGGCCTTGCGGGCAGTGGTGGGATCGATGCCCTTGGTGACGATCGCT
Source organism: Pseudomonas sp. GD03842 (assembly GCF_029841165.1). Taxonomy (NCBI): domain Bacteria; kingdom Pseudomonadati; phylum Pseudomonadota; class Gammaproteobacteria; order Pseudomonadales; family Pseudomonadaceae; genus Pseudomonas; species Pseudomonas sp. GD03842. The sequence goes on from NZ_JAOCEA010000001.1 coordinate 119,371, forward strand.
CTGACTTCGTCGCGCTCGGCGCGGATCTGCGCCAGCGATTTCTTGGGCCAACTGCCTAGGCGGTGATCGCGCTTGGCTCCATCCAGTTTGAACTCGTAGCGAAACAGTACCGTCACGCCGCGCACGCCGGCTCGAACTTTAGCGACCAGGCCGCCGTCTTCACGCGATGTCTTGCCGTCATCGGCCGAGGTAAGCGCTTCCAATTGCTTCGCCGTCAGTTTTGCCACTTCCTACCCCTTGCCTGATTCGGTCGTCCTGGAATTTTGCCCCACTTTTGCCCCATCGAATCGCTTGGCTGTCGGTGGATGCTGGTGGATCGTAATGGATGCCAATATAGCCTGTATGCCCCGTATTTACTAGGATTTAGGCGTTCCGATAGCGTCCATGGACTTCCATGGAAATCCACTAGATAAGCGCAAGGGATGCAAGGGGTCGAGTGTTCGAATCACTCCGTCCCGACCATTGTCTAGTCCTGAAATAGGTTTACGCCTGTTTCGCCCTCAAAGCGCTCGATGCACCGCATCGGGCGCTTTGTATTTCAAGGCCTGAGGTGGCCGCTTGCGGTTATGAATATCCACCGGTTCGTCGACCATACGCTTGGCTTCGGCAAGGTCTCTCGGGCGATGCAGCAGAAACTCTGTCTTCAATATGCCGTTCACCCGCTCTGCCAGCGCGTTCTGGTAGCAGTCATAACCATCCGTCATCGAACAGCTCACCCCATGCCTGGCGTGCAGCTTCTGATACAGATCCGAGCAGTATTGCGAGCCACGATCTGAGTGATGCACAAGCACCTGACCTGTTTTTCTACCCCTCAATGCCTTGCGCATCGCCTGGGCAACCGAGTCGGCATGCAAGGTCTCATGCACGTGATGACCACCTATTTTTCGAGAGTAAGCATCGGTCGCCAGGCTCACATACGCGACGCTTTGCTGGGTGGGCAAGTAGGTGATGTCTGCCACCCAGACCTGCTGGGGACCGGTGGCTGTCACTTGGTCGGGGCCAGGTTTTAATCTGTTGGGATGACGCCGGAAGCGATGATGGCTGTCAGTGGTCTTGTGGTAGGCGCGCTTGCGCGCAATCAGTTGACGGTTGTCTCTGAGGACGTCGAATAGCTGATCCCGTCCCACCGTCCGCGCCAGTTCAGGCTCGCCTTGCATCAGACCAAGTAGTTTACGCGTGCCCAGCCGCGGCATCTGAAGTCGGGTTTCCAGTACAAACCCCAGTACTTTCTGGGCGTGGCTGGCGTGCATGTCGTAGACCCGGTTTCGCTTGTAGTAAGCCTGCCGGGATATGCCCAGAAATTGGCAAGCCCTGACGATGCTCAGACCTTGGATTTGCCCTTGGGAGAGGACTTGCCGGATCGCTTTTTTACGACTGAAACACCGTAATCATTCTTCAGCACGTCAACCACGGCTTCGAAGAACTGGGCTTTCTGATTGACAAGGGCGAGCTTTTCTTCAAGCTCCTTGATTCGCTGCTCTGGGGTCAGCGGCAGCTTCGGATCGTCATTGGTTGGCTCCTCTGGGCACGAATGGAGGCGCCTTGGCTCCAGTCTTGGCGCCCATGCTTGCGTAACCACACCAGCACAGTCGAACGCCGCTGAATCCCGCAACGCCGTTGAGCCTCTTTATAACTCAACTCGCCTTTTCTCGACCTGATCGACGACCGCCAATTTAAAGCTCAGCGTGTAATCACGCTGACTGCGCCTTTTTCCCGAATCCATGGTTCCTCCTGAGGAAAGGTCTGAAGGGGTAAACCTTATTCAGGGCGGGACACATATTTCAAAAAAGCCCAACCTCTTCAGGTTGGGCTTTTTTTTGCGCGATCAATCGTACCGCCCTGGTTACGCGAGGGGGTGGTGCCCTGCGGCCTGGTAAATCCTGTAGATCGAAGCGAACCGCGCTGCCACTATGGTCAGCGTCGATTCACCTTTTCTGGATATCCTGGACGTTCCTTATGACAGACATCACGCAACACCGTCTTGCCACCCGCTATGGTCAGCCCGACATCGAGGTGCCAAATAATTGGGGTCCTGTGCTCGATGAGCTGCTGAATCATCGCAGTGTCCGTTCTTTCTCCGAGGCGCCGCTGCCGGAGGGGACGATCGAGGCCTTGATCGCTGCGGCGCAGTCGGCGGCCAGTTCCTCGAACCTGCAGGTGTGGAGTGTGGTGGCGGTTCAGGACAAGGCGCGCAAGGCCCGGTTGGCCGGGTTTGCGGGGAATCAGGCGCATATCCACCAAGCGCCTCTGTTTCTGGTGTGGTTGGCAGATCTTTCACGGGTTGCCCGCCTGGGGGCGCGTCAGCAGGTGGAGCTTGAAGCGCTGCCTTACATCGAGAGTCTACTGTTGGGGACCATCGACGCGGCGCTGGCTGCGCAGAACGCGGTCGTGGCGCTTGAGTCGTTGGGGCTGGGCAGTGTGTACATTGGCGCCATCCGCAACGACATCGAAGCCGTCGCCCAAGAGCTGGACCTCCCGCCGCAGGTGTATCCCGTGTTCGGATTGTGCGTGGGCCACCCGTCCGTCGAGCGCCCTGCGCAGGTCAAACCGCGTCTTCCTCAGGCAGCCGTGCTGCATCACGAGAAATACTCGGTGACGCACGAGGCGTCGGCGATCGAGCAGTACGACGCGCGCCTCGGGGCGTTTTACCGGCAGGAAGGTCTCAAGGCAGCAGGGTGGTCGGAGCAGGTCATCGCCCGGTTGCGCGGTGTGGCCAGCTTGAACGGCCGCGAGCACCTGGTCGATGAGCTGAAGCGGCTGGGCTTCGGTCTGCGTTGAACGGAGAGCGACGCAAGGCCTCAATGAGCGCCTTGCGTGCTGCTGCTTTGCCCATCATTTCAGCCCGCTTAGTTACGTCCTTATTCAGTATTAGTTTGGATAAAGAGTATTGCGATAAATAAGATAATCCTAGGTATTGATGCCACTAATCTTTCCTATCGACAACAAGTATTTACCCTCCGATAAAAAATCCATAAGAATTCATTCCAGAAGCAAACGAAAACCCGCTTTGCTCGATACCGTTCAAACCCTTCTGGAGATTTAAAATGAAATACGTTGCCTTTGCTGCTCTCTCGTTCTTCAGCGTCTTCGCTTCAGCCAGCGAGCTGGCTGCCAACTCTGCAACCGCTCAACCTCTCACCCAGGTTGAACAGTACAACCGCCACAAAGGCCTGGACGTCGCCAAGGTCATCAGCGTCAAGACCGCACAGGATCCAGAAAAAGTCGATGGCCTGGTCAAAAGCCAAATGACCTATGTCGACAGTGCCGGCGTCTCGCACAACCTGGAATACACCACTCAAGGCTACGGCCGTCAGAATGGTTAATGTGTGAGTACTATCGGTATGATAGAAAATGATGAATAAAAAACGCTGCATGAGAGTGCAGCGTTTTTTATTTGTTGTACTTGATCTTCTTTGCCCGTTTCCCACGAGCTTTAATCTGCTGGGTTTGGACATGGCCAGACCTGACTCATTGCTTGTATCGATAGTGAGCATCAGTCGTTACAACTTCCCCTGTGACGCACAATCCGGACAATGCCCTGCATTCAAGCGCTGCCCAACGCGCAGCATTTTTGACAGGACTTGACCATGCGCACACTGATGACCCCCATTACCTTGGCCGCTTTCATGTTGTTGACGGGCTGTGCTTCGGCGCCCAATGAACCGACCCTCACCTTGGAAACCACAAAAACGCCTGAGCAGTTCACGGCGTGCCTGGTGCCAAAATTACAAGGTCGCTCGATGAGCCCGACCTTGTCTCAGCCCCAACGCCATTACCGGATTGTCGTGTCCAGTACGGTGGCGGCTGACAACGTCATCGAGGCGTACAAAGCGCCTGCCGGCGGCAAAATCTTCATCTATGAGCGCAGCCTGTTGACCACTGGATTCGGGCAGGCCGCCAAAGATTGCGCGTGAGTCGGCAGGCCTTCGGCCCATTCCGCTATCGTTGAAGAGCCTCATGCGAACGGGCATTCGGTTTATTTGCCGGTGATTATCGCACTTGGCGCATCCGGCTTCTTTGCTGGCGCCCCTTGGATAGCGCTGCCGTATTCAAAGCGGTTTTGCGGGCGCATGCGGAACGACAGCAGGACGCCAATCGCCAGCAACACGATGCTGACCAGAAATGGCAATTGCCAGTTGCCAAACTGGTCAATCAACAGGCCTGCCGCAACCGGGCTGACGATCGCAGCCATTGCCGAGCCTGTGTTCATCATTCCGCTGGCCGTGCCGCAGTGATCTGGCGCGATGTCCATCGGGATCGCCCACATCGGGCCAATGGTCATTTCCGAAAAGAAGAAGGCCACCGCCAGGCACGCCAACGACACGTACATGTCATGGGTGAACATCAGTGGGATGAGCGCCATCAGTGTCAGGGACAAACAGACGGCCACCATGCGGCTGCGGGCCTTGTTCAGATCCCCGGTGCGTTTGTAGATCCGGTCGCTGACAATGCCTCCCAGTGTGTCGCCCACCACGCCGCCGAAGAACACGGTGGAGGAAAAGATCGCCGTGTTTTTCAGGTCGAGCCCCATGTTCATGAAGTACATGGGCACCCAACTGAGCAGCAGCCAAAGTGTCCAGCCGTAGCAGAAGTAGACGGTGGTCACGGGGGCCATGCGCTTGAACAGTCGCCCCCAGGGCAACGCGACGCGGCTCTTGGGTTTGAGCGGGGGCAGGGCGTCCAGTTCCTGGCGGGTGATGCGCGGGTGGTCTTTGGGGTGTTCCGTGAACACCAGCATCCACAGCATGACCCAGACAAAGCTGATGGCGGCGCACACATAGAACGACTCGCGCCAGCCATAAGCGGCCATGACGGCAATCATCGCGGCGGGTGCCAGCGCGTTGCCCAGGCGTGCAAAGGCGTGGGTGATGCCTTGAGCGAAGCCGCGCTGATCCTTGGCCACCCACCGCGACATCGCTGCCGTCGCAGCGGGAAACGTCGCCCCTTCACCCAGGCCGAGCAGAACCCGCGCAATCAGCAGTGATACGAAACCGCCAGCGAGCCCCGTCAGTACTGTCGCACCGGCCCAGACCAGGCCGCACACGACAAGCGTTCGCTTGGCGCCAAAACGGTCGCTGACCCAGCCACCGATGATTTGAAACACGAGGTAAGGGTAAGCAAAGGCAGAAAACACCAGGCCGATCTGGGTCTTGGTGAGGTTGAACTCAGCACCGAATCCGACCGCCGCAGTGCTGACGTTAACGCGGTCCAAGTAGGTGATGAAGTACATGGCGCACAGCATGAAGAGCACCACCGCAGTGGGGCGCAGGCTTGACAGCTTCATGTTCTATCTCCAGTTTCTTATTGTTCTCGCCAAGGGGGCGAGCGTTCGGGATAGTGCGTGTAAAGGGAGCAGGGCACTGCACCTGGGGACGCAGTGCCGGTCGGGTCATGCGCGTCGAAGCGGTACGGCTTGGCCTCCCAGGTAATCCATCGCGGCCAGCACGCCACTCGATTGCAGCGTCACCCCCGCCAGTTGCAGGCCCATTTCGCAGCCGGTGAGCGTGGCCATCAGTGTCAGGTCATTGCAGTCTCCCAAGTGGCCGATACGGAACATGCGCCCCTTGACCTTACCCAGGCCGGTGCCCAACGACATGTCAAACCGTTCATAAATGAGCTTTCGAACCTGATCGGCATCCACGCCTTCAGGGGTCATCACACCTGTCAGGACCGGACTGTAAACGCTCGGATCCGCACACTGGATCGGCAGGCCCCAGGCATTGACGGCAGTACGGCACGCCTGGGCGAGGCGATCATGGCGAGCGAACACGTTGTCCAGCCCTTCGCCCAGAATCATGTCCAGTGCCTCGGACAGCCCGTAAAGCAGGTTGGTGTTGGGCGTGTAAGGCCAATAGCCGCTCTTGTTCATCTCGATGATGTCGTCCCAGCCCCAAAAGCTGCGCGGCAGTTTCGCGCTTTTGCTGGCGTCGATGGCTTTGGGCGAGAGCGCGTTGAAACTGATGCCGGGGGGCAGCATCAAGCCTTTCTGCGAGCCGGACACCGTGACATCCACACCCCACTCATCATGCCGATAATCGGCGCAGGCCAGGCCGGATATGGTGTCCACCAGCAGCAGAGCAGGATGGCCTGCGGCGTCGATGGCCTTGCGCACGGCTGCGATGTCGGACGTGACCCCGGTGCTGGTTTCGTTGTGGACCACGCATACGGCTTTGAGGCGATGACCGCTGTCGGACCTTAGGTGCGCTTCGATCATGTGGGCATCGACTCCGCCTCGCCAGCCTTCGACCCCGGGCTTGCCAATGAAATGCGGTTTGAGGCCCAGGCTCAGCGCCATCTTCTGCCACAACGTGGCGAAATGGCCGGTCTCGAACATGAGTACTTCATCCCCGGGGCTCAAGGTGTTGCACAGGGCCGCTTCCCACGCCCCGGTGCCAGAGGCTGGGTAGATAATGACAGGATGCTGAGTCTTGAAAACCTGCTTGATGCCGGAGAGCACCTTGAGCCCCAATTCGCCAAACTCAGGGCCCCGGTGATCGATGGTGGGGTAGCTCATCGCGCGCAGGATGCGGTCCGGAACCGGACTGGGGCCGGGGATCTGCAAGAAGTGGCGGCCGGCAGGGTGGTAGTCGAGCTTCAGCATGGGTAACTCCTGTGGGTTTTTGTCTTTTGTTTTTTGAATGCAAAATACCTTAGCACTGGGTCTACCTGTGTCAAACGGCTCAAATGAGCTAATATCCGGTCATTCCTGGGTGTTTACGGTATAAGGCGTGGAACGCACACGCGCTGGTAGAGGATTTTGTATGCAAAACGTCGAAGTATTTGCAGGGCCCGAGAACGCGCGTCCGCTGCTCAAGGTCGAGCGTCAGCGTCTGCATGATGTGGTGGTCGAGCACTTGCGTACGTTCATCACGGAAGGGGTGTTGGCACCCGGCACCAAGCTCAACGAGAGGGAGCTGTGCGAGACCCTTGGCATATCGCGAACGCCGTTGCGTGAAGCGCTCAAGGTGCTCGCCGTGGAGGGGTTGATCGAGATCAACCCTAACCGTGGCGCTACAGTGGCCCGCATGTCGGAGTTGGAGATCCGTGAAACCTTCGAGCTGATGAGTGGCATCGAGGCCTTTGCCGGTGAACTGGCCTGCGATCGCATCACCGCCGAAGAACTCGATGAAATCAAGGCGCTTCACTACGCAATGGTCGTCAGCAAGAACCAGAACGATTTGCCGGGTTACTATCAGCGTAACCGGGCGATCCACGACCTCATCAACCAGGCGGCACGCAACACGGCACTGCGTCAGGTGTACCTGTCGCTGAACCGCCGTATCCAGGCCTTACGTTTCCTCTCCAATCAACAGGCTCCCAAATGGGAGCGGGCCCTGCACGATCACGAAGAGATGATCGAGGCACTCGAGGCTCGGGATGGCAAACGGCTGAGCGGCATCCTGCGCCATCATCTGCTGGAAAAACGCGACGCGCTCATGCTGATGGTGCGCGACGAGAGTGAACCTGCGCACTCGGTGCGTCGCTAAGTCACCGCCGTTTGCATCTATAGAGGCAAAAGGCCTATAGTTGGCTCTACAGAGTCAATTAGGAGATTTCGCGATGACAGCTGCCCTCACCACTCAGGCACTTTCCCGCACGCAAGGTGTGGTGGGCCTGCGTGCGGCGCTGCGCGTGCTCGACAAATGGAAAGCGTCCAGCGAACAGGCTTGCTGGGTGCTACGTATATCCCGCAGCACGTACACCCGGGCCCGTCAGGACGATGCCGGCTGGTCGGTGACGCTGGATCTGGATCAACTGCACCGGGTCAGTTTCGTCCTCAACATCCATGCAGCGCTGCGCACGTTGTTCGATAACCCGGACAATGTGTACGGCTTCCCGGCGATGGCCAATCACAACGAGTTTTTCAACGGCCGCTCTCCGCTGGAGGTGATGGCACAAGGGGACATGACGTCCCTGTACGAAACCTTCCGGCGGATCGATGCCCTGCGGGGCGCCCAATGGTGACGCCGGAATCGTTGCCTGAGTTGCCAGATGAAAAACAGCACGCCTGGCGCCTGGTCAACTCCAAGTACCCGCCTATCAACTTGTTCAACGACGTGGCCGACGCTGACGAATTCGAAACCCTTTATCAGATTCAGGCGCTGACCAACCCTCGCTTGCTCAACGAAGTGGGCAGGCTGGAGCTGATCCCACGGCAGGACATTCCCTTCGGCATCCCCGGCTGTGCCTACGCGACCGCGCCCTTCACCCATGTCAATCCGAGCGGGTCGCGTTTCAGCAGCGGTGCCTTCGGCGTGCTTTACCTCGCCGATGCCGTGGAAACCGCCATCGCCGAAGTCAGGCATCACCAGCAGCGTTATTGGTCAGGGGTGGACGATCTCAATTATGAGCGGTTTGTCTTCCGCGGCCTGTCATGCCGCTTCCGGGAGACGGGATGCGTCGATGTCACTGGGGTTCCATTGTCCGATCCCATCTACGCCCCCGACGACTACTCGGCTTCCCATTCCTTGGGCGCTGCGTTGAGACGCAAGGGCGTCGCCGGGCTGCGCTACCATTCCGTGCGTTCGCCAGGTAATTATTGTTGGGCGCTGTTGACGCCGCGCCACGTGGTTTCCATCCATCAAAGCGCGCATTACGAAATGATCTGGAATGGGCGCATCACAAGCGTCAATCGTCTCTCCGGCGCGACAGGCGCCTAAGGCTTCTTTCATCCTGAGTGGCACGAACGCTGCTAGGAATTAAAGAGCTAATCAATTAATTTATCTCACTCGTCCGTCGAGGCGGCGCACTTGGGCGCCTCCCGCGAAAACAAGGGATCACAAGGTAATCTTCATTCATGCAGACCATTACGGGCCGTCGTGGTAAGGCCGCTTCCCTCGAAGGGAAGGGCAAGACCGGCAAGAAGGGACCGGGGCGTCCAGAAGGCGCCAGCAATTTGCGAGACGGGATACTCGACGCGGCCGAAGAAATGTTTGCCAACCTGGGGTACGCCGGCACGACGATGCGCGAGGTGTCGCAGCACGCCAACGTGACCCAGGCGCTCATCAGTTATTATTTCGGTTCCAAATACGGGCTGTTCGAAGAGGTGTTTCTGCGTCGAGGGAGTGCGATTTCCGATGAGCGCCTGAAAAACCTCGATACCCTTCAGGCGCAAGGGCAGACCCCCAGCGTGCGCGCAATCGTGGAGGCGTTTCTGCTGCCGACCGTGGTACTGCGCACCTCGGTTCAAGGTCGCCACTTCTTGCGACTGCAGGCGCGACTTCACACTGAACCACCAAATATTTCCTACGCATTGCGAGACAAGGCCTATGGCACCTCGACCCAGCGGTATGTCGACGCGCTCAAGGAGGCGGTGCCGGGCCTGACCGATCTGGACGCCAATTGGCGCATTACCTTGATGGTCGGTACCTACCTGTATGCGTTTTCGGACAGCCACCGGATGGAAGAGCGCCTACCGGACGGTCAGTACAACCCGGAAGACTGGCAGTCGCTCATTCAGCAAGTGACCAGTTTCGTGGTGGGTGGAATGTCGGCCTGACCCCGCCACGCGCGGAAAAAGCACCAAAGTGGCGATAGGTTCACCAGGATGGTGCGTCGCGTGAGAAGAGGCGACGCATCGCAGAAACCCTAATTACGAGAAGAATCAGCAGGTTAAAACGACAGCGTGTTTTTGGCACACCTTCTGCTAACGTTTAATTAAAAGGTTGATTAATTAATTGTGCTCTTCAGTGAGCAAACCTGAGAAAGCAGAGGAGTCGTGATGAATCTGATTGCCGTTTCATCTCATCAACCGGTCACTGCCGCAGACGGCTGCCAAGACCCTGTCTTGCTGAATGATTGGCATGTCGTGGGCTACAGCACTGATTTTGTGGAGGGCACGATTTACCCCGTCCGCCTGCTGGAGCGTGAACTGATTGTCTGGCGCAGTGCCGATGGGCAAGTGCATGTCTGGGAAGATTTATGCATCCATCGTGGCGCACGGCTCTCCAAAGGCTGGATCAAGAACGATTCGGTGGTTTGCCCGTACCATGGCTGGCAATACAACGGCGAAGGTGCCTGCACCTTGATGCCTGCGGCGCCCGATGAAAAGCCGATGAAGAAAGCGCGGGCGTTTCCCTACCTCGCAGTGGAGCGCTATGGCTTCGTCTGGACCTGCCTGGGGCAGCCTGAGTCCGACGTTCCAGTCTTTCCCGAATGGGACGACGAGACCTTCCTCAAGGTGCACAGCGGCCCCTATACCTATGCTGCCAATGGTTTCCGCGCGGTGGAGAACTTCATCGATGCTTCGCATTTTCCGTTCGTGCACGCCGGGCTCAACGGCGTGATGGACAACCCTGACCGCCTGGAGCCCTATACCGTCGAAGAGGTGGACACGGGGTTGCGCTCCTCCGAGGTCCGGGTGTTTCAGCCGTGGGGCGATGCGCGCGGCAAGCCCTTGATGGCTTTCTACACCTACCACGCGTTTCGACCGCTGGTGGGCTACTTTTCCAAACGCACCCAGGACGCGGACGCCGAAGGCAACATCGTCAGCGACCATTCCGATACCTTCGCCACGCTGTTCACCGTTCAACCACTGGATGCGGTCAGTTGCATCGTGCGCGTCTGCGCCGGCATGAACGTCAGTCCGCGTCCTGACCCTGCGGCGGTAAAGGCCCGAGCCGATGTGGTGTTCGGCCAGGACCGTGAAATCGTGGAGAGTCAGCGCCCGGAGCGGATTCCAGTGGAGCTGCGTTACGAACTGCACCATCGCACCGACCTGATGGGCCAGCGCTATCGGACCTGGCTGCGTAACAAAGGCATCCGCTATGGCGTTATCTGACGGCGTGATCAAGGTGCGTCTGCGGGCCATCGAATACGGCGTGCCAGGCATCAACCTCTACACCTTCGAATCGCTGGACGGCCAGCCGCTACCGGCTTACGAGCCCGGGGCTCACGTCGACGTGGCCATGGCCCCGGATGTGCTGCGGCAATATTCGCTGTTATGGCCTGCTGTACATCCCACGCAATACCGAATTGCCGTGCAACTGTCAGAGGCTGGGAAGGGGGGATCGCGCAAGCTGCATTTCGAGTCGGTGGTGGGGGCGGAATACGCATTGTCGGCGCCACGCAACCATTTTCCGCTGCGGCCGAGCGACGAGGCATTTCACCTGTTCGCCGGGGGCATCGGCATCACCCCGCTTATTTCCATGTACCGCCAGCTGAAGGCCAGCGGACGCAGTGTCACGCTGTATTACTGGGCGAGCAGCCCGCAACACATGCTCTTTCACGAGCAGTTATGCCACGAGCAGGACGATGTACGTTTGTTCCATACCCGCACGGGCGAGAGTCCGCCGCGCCTCAATGATGTGCTGGCGACCTTGCCCGATGAAGCGCAGCTGTATTGCTGCGGGCCGCAGGGCATGGTGGACGAGTTTGATCGTTTGACGCAGGGCCGACCGGAAGGGAACACCCACCGAGAGCGCTTCAGTGCCACCACCGATGCATTGCAGCCAGGCGACAGCTTCCGCGTGACGCTGCAGCGGTCCGGTATGACCTTGACCGTGCCGGCCGAACTGAGTCTGTTGCAGGTCTGCGAGGCGGCGGGCGTCGATGTGGCGTACTCCTGCGAAGAAGGGGTGTGTGGGGCTTGTGAAGTCAGGGTTCTGGCAGGGCAGGTCGAGCACCGGGATACGGTCCTGACACCCGGGCAGCGCCAGCGCAGTGAAAGCATGATGATTTGCTGTTCGCGCGGTGTCGGCGAAGGCTTGGTGTTGGACCTCTGAAGGCCTAATCAAAATTTTTTTGATCAACAATTAATTGGTTGACCAATTATTACGCAAGCCGTAGGGCGAATCGTCAGACGGCGGGAGAAAGATCATGAGCAGAGCATTGCGAGTCGGGATCATCGGCGCGGGGATCGGGGGCGTGACGCTTGCCCGGGCACTCGAGCAGCGGGGTATCGAGGCGCGGATTTTCGAGCGCGCAGCCATGTTCGGTGAGGTGGGGGCAGGCGTGCAGATGACCCCCAACGCGGTCAAGGTGTTGTCCGAGCTGGGGCTGGATGACCGATTGAAGTCTATCGGGTTCTTGCCTCAGGCCATGGTCGGTCGCAACTGGAAAACGGGGCGTGAACTGTTCAGGACTCCGCTCAAGGACAGTTGCCCTGCGCTCTACGGCGCTCCGTTCTACCACGTTCATCGCGCCGATCTCCACGCCGCGCTCGCGGGCGACATCAAGCCCGCCCAAGCCACGTTTGGCGCCCATTGCATCGGCCTGCAGCAGCACGGGCAGACCGCGGTTGCCGAGTTTGCCGACGGTTCGCAGTTCGAGGCTGACCTGATTGTCGGCGCCGATGGCGTGCGCTCGGTGATTCGTGAACAACTGTGGGGGCAGGAAGCCGCCAAGTACACCGGACACATGTGTTGGCGTGCGCTGGTCAACGTCGAGAAACACCCATTGCCGTTTGTCAGTCCGGATTCGAATTTCTGGATGGGGCCCAAAGGGCATGTGGTGACGTATTACGTCAAGGGCGGCTCGATGGTAAACATCGTTGCGGTCAACGAAAGTCCCGCCTGGGTTGAAGAATCGTGGAACGCCAAGAGCACGCAGCAGGCGCTGCTCGACGGCTTCAAGGGCTGGCACCCGAACCTGATCGAGTTATTCAAACGCACGGACCCGGACGCCATCTACAAGTGGGGCTTGTTCGATCGCGACCCGATGCAGACCTGGTCCAAGGGCCATGCCACGCTGCTGGGCGACGCGGCGCACCCGATGCTGCCGTTTCTGTCGCAGGGTGCGGCGATGGCCATCGAAGACGGTTACGTGCTGGCTCAATCCCTGGCCAGTCATGGGCTACCGCAACTGCAATCGGCCTTGCGCGCCTACGAACTCGAACGGCTGCCACGCACCAGCCGCGTCCAATTGGAAGCCCGTGAGCGTGGGCGGACGTATCACTTGCCCTCGGCGTGGTCGCAGCTCAAGCGCGACATGGCCTACCGCTGGCGCCAATTACTCAACCCCAATGCCGTGGGGATCCAGGCCAATTGGGTCTACCAATACGACGCCCGGGATTGCGAAACGCGGTTCCCCCACGCGGAAAAAATCCCTGCCTGAGACGGAGGTCATGCCATGAGTCATCTTCGTTATGGTGCGCACGTACAGGCCAACGGCATTCGCCAGCATTATCTGCGTTATGGCCCTGCGAAGGATGTCGGCGTCGGCCGGGACCCGGTCATCGTGGTGCCGGGGATCACCAGCCCGGCCGTCACTTGGGGGTTTGTGGCCGAGCAGTTGGCCGCCCGCCTGGAGGTCTATGTGCTGGACGTGAGGGGGCGTGGGTTGTCGGAAGCCGGTCCCCACCTGGACTACGGCCTGGATGCCCAGGCCGCCGACCTGAACGCATTCGCCGCAGCCCTGGGACTGGCGCGCTACAGCGTCCTGGGCCATTCGATGGGGGCGAGGATCGCTATTCGTGCCGCGCAATCCCGCCCCGCCGGGCTGGCGCGCATGGTTTGGGTGGACCCGCCTGTATCGGGGCCGGGCCGTCGCCCCTATCCGGCGCAACTGCCTTGGTACATCGACTCGATCCGTCAGGCCCGACGGGGCATGAGTGGCGAAGATATGCGCGCCTTTTGCCCGACTTGGACCGACGAGCAGCGCGCGCTGCGGGCGCAGTGGCTGCATACCTGCGACGAGCGGGCGATTCTCGCCAGCTTCAGTGGCTTCCACGAGGACGCAGTCGTCGAGCAGGTTGCCCATGTCACGTGCCCCACCTTGCTGATCACCGCTGCCCGAGGCGATGTGGTCGGGGACGAGGACGTGGCCGAGATGCAGACGTTGCTCCCCGCCCTGGCCCACATTCGCGTGGCAGAGGCCGGGCACATGATTCCCTGGGACAACGCGGCGGGGTTTTACGCCGCACTGGGGGATTTTCTCGAGGCTCCAACCAACGACAGCGAGGGCAGCTCCCATGGCGGTCAGTGATTTCACGATGTTCGAGGCCTGGACCCAGGTCCTGCGTCTGTCGAACGTTCAGGCGGGCCAGTCGGTGACGATTCTGACCGGTGCCGACACCCACCCGCAGACCTTGCGCACCGCGCAATTGGCGTGTCAGTCGCTGGGGTTGATCGCCAGTCGCCTGGACCTCCCGCCGGTCAACGGTGAGCGAGCACTGAGCCGTGACCCGCTGGCTTACCTCGGCACCACGCCGCTGACTGGCAATCGTCCCGCCATGGCGGCACTCAAGGCCAGCGATCTGGTGCTGGACTTGATGACCTTGCTGTTCTCGCCCGAGCAACACGCCATCCTCGCCGCGGGCACGAAAATCCTCCTGGCGGTTGAACCTCCGGAAATTCTGGCGCGCATGGTGCCGACCGAGGCCGATCGCGAGCGGGTGCTGCGTGCCGCGGCGCGCATCGAGCGCGCAACGTGCATGACCGTCACCTCACCGGCGGGCACCGCGCTGTCTTGCCCGCTGGGCGAGTTTCCGGCCATCAGCGAATACGGTTTCGTCGACACGCCGGGGCGGTGGGATCATTGGCCCAGCGGGTTCGTACTGACCTGGCCCAACGAACTGCAAGCCAGCGGGAGCATCGTCATCGATCGCGGCGACATCCTGTTGCCTCATAAAAGCTACGTGCAGGACCCCATCCACCTCACCGTGGAGCGAGGTTACGCCACGCGCATCGAAGGCGGGGTCGATGCCGCGTTGCTGCGCGATTACATGGACAGTTTCGACGATCCGGAGGCGTTCGCCATTTCCCACATCGGTTGGGGCCTGCAACCCCGCGCGCGCTGGTCGACCCTCGGCTTGCTGGACCGCGAAGCCCATATCGGCATGGATGCCCGTGCCTATGAGGGCAATTTCCTGTTCTCCCTGGGGCCGAACAACGAGGCGGGCGGCACGCGAACCACGGCCTGCCATATCGATATTCCCTTGCGTGGCTGCACAGTGACCCTGGATGACCAGGTGGTGGTCGCCGCCGGACGCGTCGTGAACGAGGAGGGCGGACATGAGTGATCTGGAGAGCTATCAGCGTCAGGGTTTCGGCGCCGACTTGGCGCTTCCGGCGCCTTATGCGCTGCTGATCGTCGATCTGGTGGAGGGCTTTGCCGATCCTGCGATCTTCGGCGGCGGCAACATCCCTCAGGCCATCGCGCAGACCGAGCGTCTGTTGGCCCACGCCCGACAGCAGGGGTGGCCCGTGGCGCATTCGCGCATCGTGTTCGCTGACGATGGGGCGGATGCCAATGTGTTCTCCCTCAAGGTCCCCTCGATGTTGACCCTGACCGAGCATGCACCGCGCAGCGCCATCGTGGCGCAATTGGCCCCACGGCAGGGCGAACGGGTCGTGCGCAAAACGCTGCCCTCGGCGTTTTTCGGCACGGATCTGGCCGCCTGGTTGACCTTTCAAGGGGTGCGCACGCTGCTGGTGGCGGGCGCGGTCACCAGTGGCTGCGTGCGGGCCAGTGTGCTGGACGCCATGAATCATGGTTTCCGTCCATTGGTGGTCAGCGATTGCGTCGGTGACCGGGCGTTGGGGCCCCACGAAGCGAACCTGTTCGACATGGCGCAGAAATACGCCGTCGTCAAACCGATGGCCGAGGCGCTGGCCTTGTTGCACGACCAGCAACCCTGAAAGGTTTCATCCAATGACAAGCCTGTCTGGCACACGCGTTGCAATTAATTAACTGCCCGTTTAATAACGGTGGTCCGAGCCTGGAGCGCCCTGATGCAGTGCAAGTCTTTTCCCTGATCAGCTTGGAGAACACCATGAAGATGCGTGCACGTTTTATGAAATCGAACCTGCTGGCGGGCGTCGTCGCCCTGATCGTCAGCGGCGCTGCCTGGTCCGCCGACACGATCAAGATCGGCGACATCAACAGCTACAAATCCCAGCCGGTGTTTACCGACGGGTATAAGAAAGGCATGGAATTGGCCGTCGAGCAGATCAATGCCGCTGGCGGTGTCGATGGCAGGAAGCTGGAGTTGGTCACCCGCGATGACAATGCCAACCCCGGCGATGCCATTCGCCAGGCCGAAGACCTGATCAACCGTGAGCACGTCGATGTGCTGGCGGGCGCGTTCTACGCTCACATCGGCACCGCCCTGTCGGATTACGCCAAGCAGAAAAAGCGTTTCGTGCTGATCACCGAAGCCTTGAGCGACAACATCGTCTGGAGCGCAGGCAACCGCTACACCTACCGCCTCGATGCGTCGACCTACATGCTGACGTCGTCGTTGGTAGACGAAGCCGTCAAGTTGCACAAGAAGCGCTGGGCATTGGTGTACCCCAACTATGAGTTCGGCACCGCAGCGGCCAGCGCATTCAAGACGTTGCTCAAAGCCCGCCAACCTGACGTCGAGTTCGTGACCGAACAGGCTCCGCCACTGGGTAAGGTCGATGCGGGCAGCGTGGTTCAGGCCCTGGTGGACGCCAAGCCCGATGGCCTGTTCAACGCGCTGTTCGGGGCTGACCTGGCCAAGTTCGTCCGCGAAGGCACCACGCGCGGGTTCTTTGGCGAACAACTGCCGGTGCTCAGCATCATCACCGGGCAACCCGAGTACCTGGAGCCGCTCAAGGATGAGGTTCCGCCTAACTGGACCGTCACCGGTTACCCCTGGTACAGCATCGACACACCTGCGCACAAAGCGTTCGTCGCCGCGTATCACGCGAAATTCGGCACCGAGAACCTGCGCTTCGGCTCGATCATTGGGTATTCGGCGATTCAGTCCATCGCGGCCGGGATCAAGGCGGCCGGGGGTAAAACCGACTCCGAGTCGCTGGTCAACGCCTTCAGCGGCTTGAAAGTGCAGACCCCGGACGGCCCGCTGGAATACCGCAAGATCGACCATCAGGCGACCTGGGGGCTGTACGTTGGCAAGTTGGCGGTGAAGGACGGTTCCGGGGTGATGGTCGATTACCAGTTCAAACCGGGTGAGACGCTGCTGCCGTCCGATGACGAAGTGCGCAAGCTGCGCCCAGCCGACTGAACGCGTGCGTAAGGCCCGCATTTTGGCGGGCTTGATCCAAATTGCCCGGGGAGTCGCAATCCCCTGGGAATGGCGTGGGGCGGGAAGGGTGTTACCGCCGTGAGCGTGCTCATGGGCCGATGGCACGTTGCGCAGTGAAGGGCAGCGGCCTACCGCCTCCTTCAGCCCGCCCGCACCCGAAAGGGTGGTGCTTTCCCAGGACTCAAGCGTCCCATAACACGGCTGCTCGATCGAGGGTGTCATGGACTTTTCAGCGTTATGTTCACAGTTGCTCAACGGTTTGGCGGAAGCCTCGTCGTTGTTTCTGGTGGCGTCCGGGTTGTCTTTGATTTTCGGGGTGACCCGGATCGTCAATTTCGCCCATGGTTCGTTTTACATGGTGGGGCTGTACATCGCCTACTCGATCGTCGAGCACCTCACCGGTTCGCTGGGAGGGGCCGGCTTCTGGTTGGGGCTGGCGCTCGCCGCCGTGTCGGTCGGGCTGATCGGCGCGGTGGTGGAGATCGTTCTGTTGCGCCGCATTTACAAAGCCCCGGAGTTGTTCCAACTCCTGGCAACCTTCGCCTTGGTGCTGGTCATCAATGACGCGGTGCTGGGGTACTGGGGCGCCGAGGAATTGCTGGGCCGTCGGGCGCCCGGCTTGACCGGATCCGTCGACATTCTGGGGCGGCAAT
Organism: Pseudomonas sp. GD03842; assembly: GCF_029841165.1. Classification (NCBI taxonomy): domain Bacteria; kingdom Pseudomonadati; phylum Pseudomonadota; class Gammaproteobacteria; order Pseudomonadales; family Pseudomonadaceae; genus Pseudomonas; species Pseudomonas sp. GD03842. Next base: position 136,978 of record NZ_JAOCEA010000001.1, read on the forward strand.
TCCCCACCTATAACTTTTTTCTGATTGCCGTAGGCCCTGCGGTGCTGGGCCTCGTCTGGCTGCTGCTGGTTCGCACCCGCTGGGGCGTGCTGGTCCGCGCGGCGACACAGGACCGCGAGATGCTCGGCGCGCTGGGCGTCAACCAAGCGTGGCTGTTCACCAGTGTCTTTGCCCTGGGCGCGATGCTCGCCGGACTGGGCGGTGCGGTGCAGTTGCCTCGTGAGCCGGCCAGCCTGTCGTTGGACCTGCGCGCGATTGGCGAGGCGTTCGTGATCGTCGTGGTCGGCGGCATGGGCTCGCTGCCCGGCGCTTACGTGGCGGCCCTGCTGATCGCAGAAATCAAGGCGCTGTGCATCGGGTTGGGGACCACGACCCTGTTCGGGATTCCGGTGTCCTTCTCGAAGTTGACCCTGGTCATCGAATTTCTGGTGATGGCGGTGGTGCTGGTCGTCCGTCCATGGGGGTTGATGGGCAAGCCTCAGGCCACCAGCCGCAATTCGGCCCCGGTGGAGGCGCCTTTACGCGCGGGGTCTCCCACCTTCAAAGGGCTCATGGCCCTGCTGTTCGTGGGGTTGGCGGTGCTGCCGCTGCTGTCCGAATGGCTGCCTTACGCCAGCGTGCTGACGCAGGATGTGCTGGTCGCGGTGCTGTTCGCCGTCAGCCTGCATTTCATCATGGGGCCGGGCGGAATGGCGTCCTTCGGCCACGCGGCCTATTTCGGCCTGGGTGCCTACGGCGCGGCGATCCTGTTCAAAGTGCTGACCATGCCCATGCCGCTGGCCTTTGCCCTGGCACCCCTGGTCGCCGGCCTGGGCGCGTTGTTGTTCGGATGGTTCTGCGTGAGGTTGTCAGGGGTCTATCTGGCCATGCTTACCCTGGCCTTCTCACAGATCGTCTGGTCCGTGGTATTCCAGTGGGAAGAAGTCACGGGCGGCTCCAACGGCATCATCGGCATCTGGCCTTCGAGCTGGCTGGACGGCACGGCGTATTACTACCTCACCTTGGTGCTGGTGTGGCTGAGTGTCTTTCTGGTGCGCCGCATCCTCTTCGCGCCCTTTGGTTACAGCCTCCGCGCGGCGAGGGATTCGGCCCTGCGGGCCGACGCTATCGGCATCGACGTCAAGCGCGTGCAATGGCTCGCCTTCGTGATCGCCGGTGTCTTCGCTGGATTGGCGGGGACCCTGTACATCTTCTCCAAAGGCAGCATTTCTCCCGATGCCATGGCCGTGGGTAAATCCGTGGACGGCCTGGTGATGGTGCTGCTGGGTGGCATTCAAAACTTGCTGGGCCCAGTGGCCGGCGCCAGTGTGTTCAGTGTGTTGCAGGACTCCATCATGCGCGCCACCGATTACTGGCGTGCGGTGTTCGGCGGGGTGATTCTGGTGTTGGTGCTCGCGTTCCCGCAGGGTATCGCCGGGTTCTTCCACTGGGTCGCAGAGGGCTGGCGGCACTGGCGGGAGCGTCGGAATTCCCAGGCGGCGCCCTCCATTCAGTCGGTGGCAACGAGCGTGGAGAAACAGGCATGACGCTTCTGCAAGTCCGTGATTTGAACAAGTCCTTCGGTGGCGTACGCGCGGTCGACGGCATCAATTTCGATCTGCACGAGGGCGAGTTGCTCGCCCTGATCGGTCCCAACGGCGCAGGCAAATCGACCACCTTCAATATGGTCGGTGGCCAACTCAAGGCCTCCGGTGGTTCGATCCGGTTGCAAGGCCAAGAGCTGATAGGAAAGCGTCCGCGCGACATCTGCCGCATGCAGGTGGGGAGGACCTTTCAGATCGCCGAAACCTTCGCCTCATTGAGCGTGGTGGAGAACGTGCAGATGGCGCTGATCTCACACCACGGCGAGGGTTTCTCGCTGTTCGGCTCGGCCCGCAAGCGCTATCGCCAACAGGCCCTGGAACTGCTGGACCAAGTCGGCATGCAGCGCCATGCCGAGCGCCCCTGCAGCGAGCTGGCCTATGGCGACATCAAGCGCGTGGAGCTGGCGATGGGGCTGGCCAACGATCCGAAACTGTTGCTGATGGACGAGCCCACGGCGGGCATGGGCCCGGAAGAGCGCAATGATCTGATGGCCCTGACCAAGCGCCTGGTGGTGGAGCGCAGGATGGCCGTGCTGTTCACCGAACACAGCATGGACGTGGTGTTCGCCTACGCCGACCGGATGATCGTGCTTGCCCGGGGCCGCCTGATCGCCGAAGGCGACGCCCAGACCATTCGCAACCATCCCAAGGTGCAGGAGGTGTACTTCGGGACGGGCAAGACCTTCGAAAATGAACTGACTGACGCGCAGGTGCAGGTATGAACGCAGTGGCTGCAACGCAAACACCCCTGTCGACCGCCACGCCGGACACCTTGCTCGACGTCAGCGGCCTCAACGCCTGGTACGGCGCCGCGCAAGTGCTCTATGACGTGCGCCTCAATGTCAGGCGAGGTGAAGTGGTGGCGCTGATGGGGCGCAACGGGGCGGGTAAATCGACCACGTTCAAGGCGCTGATGGGCATGCTCGGACGACGTCAGGGGCAGATCCGCTTCATGGGGCGCGACGTGGCAGGGCTGCAGCCGTTCCAATTGGCACGGCTGGGCCTGGGTTTCGTTCCGGAAGATCGAAGGGTGTTCACCCATCTGACGGTGACTGAAAACCTGGAAGTCGGACGCCAGCCTGACCGGCAATGGCCGGACGGCAGCGAAGCGCTGAACTGGACGCCGGAGCAATTGTTCGCGTTCTTTCCCAATCTGGGCGCCATGCAAGACCGACCCGGTGGCCAGATGAGCGGCGGTGAACAGCAGATGCTGACGGTGGCGCGCACGCTGATGGGCAACCCGTTTCTGATCTTGCTCGACGAACCCTCGGAAGGGGTCGCGCCGGTGATCGTCGAGCAGATGGCCCACATGATCCTCGCGCTGAAGGCCAAGGGTGCGAGCATTCTGCTGTCCGAACAGAATCTGCATTTCGCCGGGCTGGTGTCTGACCGCGCCTACGTTCTGGAGAAGGGGCTGATTCGCTATGAAGGCAGCATGGCGGCACTGGCTGCGAACGAGGACGTACGCAAGGCCTACCTGACGCTGTAACGCAGCGGCGGTTGCGCATCTGCAGGGTGCGCAGCCGACGAACCAAGGGGGAGGCCGTGTTATCCTCACCGTTTTCGTCACCCCGTGGAATTACCGTGAAATTCATCCATCAGCGCGAGCACCTTAACGAAGGCGACATTGTCGTCATCGAGGCCTCGGGCACCTGCAACATACGCCTCATGAGCGACGCCCATTTTCGCAGTTTCAAAAATGGTGGCCGTCACAGTTACCACGGCGGCGCCTTCGACCGTTTTCCGGCGAGGATCGTCGCCCCGGGCAGCGGCTTCTGGAACATTACCCTCGACACCGTCACCCGTCGCGCGATCAGTGTCACCCGCAAGCCCGCGATCAAGCATTCGATCAAGATCATCCGTCGCTCGGGCAATGGCTTGCCTCGCTGAGCCTCAGCGCTTCTGTAACCAGCCCAGAAAGTTGTTCTTCTTGATCGCCACTGGCTTGCGCAAGAGGATGTGCTGGCTGCTTTGCTGGCGAATCGCTTGCAGCTTGTTCAGTGCGGTGGTGATTTCGGCGCGCTGCTCCATGGCCCGCCGTGTGGCGGCTTTGTCGATGCGATAGATCACGCACGAGGTGAGGGCGACGAACCGGCCCTCGGATGGCGCGTCGGCCAACACGCCCTGTTCGCCCATGACTTCGCCCGGCCCCATCCGCCCAGCCTCGATCAAGGTAGTGCCATCCAGAATATTGGCGGATACCACGCCGGTCGCGATGACCAGCAGCCCGTCACTGATCTCGCCCCGTTCCATGATGGTCTGACCGGCGGCGTATTCTCGCGAGACCATGGCCTGCGCGAGCTGATCTTTTTCCTCAACCGTGCTGGTACGGAACACCTTCACCTCGTCGAGCAGGGCGCGCGGCCGTGACACGTCGTCGGCAGTGGTGTCCGATTGCCAAGTGATGCCCGCGGCCTCCAAGTGGCGATAAGCGAGGTCGAACAGCAAGTTGCGCACATCGCTCTTGGTGCTCAGGTCGCCGATGAAGCCGGTCATCGAGTATTCGATGGTCGTGGGGCTGGTCTCCTTGACGACGGCGCGAGGCTTGGGTGTCTGCAGCAGCGCACTGCAGCCCTGCAAGGCGCGTTCGAGCGCGTCCAGTACGCGTCGCGGACGAATGTGGGGCGACATCATGACGTTGATTGACACGCCGTGAATATGGGCCGGTCGACTCAAGTTGACGATCTTGGCCTTGGCCGCCACCGAATTGGGAATCACCACCATGGTGCCGACGCCCGTCAGCAGGTGAGTGGCGCGCCAGTCGATGTCCATGACCTTGCCTTCCATGCCATCGATGGAAATCGAATCATCGACCTGATAAGGCTTGGTGGTGTTCAGGATGATCCCGGAAAACACGTCGCTGAGGGTGCTCTGCAAGGCCAGACCGACGATGATCGCCATTGCGCCGGACGTCGCCAGCAAGCCTTTGACGGGCAGTTGCAGCACGTAACCCGCTGCCGCGACGATGGCGATGAGAAAGATCACTGCACCGATCACTTCCTGCAACAGCCGGCCGCTATGGCCGACCCGGCCGGTCAGCAGCAGCCCGAGCAACACCGTCAGCGTGCGAGCCGCGTACATCCACCAGACGATGGCCAGTGCGGTGGCCGCGAACTGCATGGCGCTGTTGTCCGGCCATGCGGGGGCCTCCAGCGGGCTGACGCCCGAATTGATCACCACCAGGCTGTAGGCGACGAAGCCCAACAGGCGGATGGCGATGCGCAGCATGCGATTGCGGTCGGCCAGCAGGTGCCAGGCGATCACATCGGCCAGCAACAGAAGCAGACTCCAGGCGAGCGAATAATGGGGGACGGCTGACGGCATGTTGGAATTCCGCGGGGAAATGGCAAGTCGCTGTGGCACGCGGATGGTAGGGACGGGCGGGGGGAAATGTCTATAACGAATGCGGCTTCGCCCCCGTTGGGTGATGGAGGCCGTTGGCAGGGCGATGCACGATGGGGCTTCAGGGTGGACGGGTCTGTTTGATCAACGGCGGAGGAGGGCTTCACTGCCGGTCTTCGCTTCGCGGTAGCCGCGTCCCTGCGGCTCGATGCGATCCTGCGGTGTCAGGCTTTACGAGTAGCGCTTATGCGCTCATCGTGGGTGGCAGCTCCATGAGTTTATCCAGGGTAATGGGCAAGTCACGGATGCGTTTGCCAGTGGCGTGTGCCACCGCGTTGGCGACGGCGGCCGCCAGCCCGGTGATGCCGATCTCGCCAATGCCCCGCGCTCCGAACTCGTTGAGCTCGAGGTCCGGGTAATCGAGCAGGATTACGTCGATATCAGGCTGATCGGCATGCACCGGCACCACATACTCCGCGTAATTGTTGTTCACCGGCAGGCCATTGCGCTCGTCGTAGTCGGTGGCTTCGAACAGCGCCATGCCGACGCCCATCACAATCGCGCCCTCGACCTGGTTCAGCGCCGTCTTTTGGTTGACCACTTTGCCCACGTCGATGGCACTGACCACTCGGGCCACCCTGAGCCGCGAAATACCCGGGTCCCAGCGGACCTCCACGAAGTGCACGCCGAACGAGCGGAAGGAATGCTTGCTGGTGTCGTTCATGCCGGTCTTGGCTTCGCCAAATGCACTGGACTGTTTTTGCGCCTTGAGCACATCGACGATGGCGAACGATTTCCCCCCGCTCTTCAACTGTCCGTTCTCAAAGCTGATGTCGTCGGCCTTGGCACCCGCGAACACCCCTTTGGGAGCCGTGGAGAAGCCCTTCAACTGCTCGATGGCCTGCCGTGTCGCTTCGGCGATGGCGGGCATGACACTGGCTGTGGCCCAGGAACCTCCCGACACCGGGGCCGGAGGAAACGACGAATTGCCGAGTTCGACGTCGATCTTGTCCAGCGCAATGCCGGTCAGGCTGCTGACGACCTGGGCGACAATGGTGTAGGTACCGGTGCCGATGTCCTGCACACCGCAGATGGCATAGGCCGTGCCATCTGCGCGCAGCGAGACCTGCGCCTCGGCAGGTGTGCGATACGCGTCCCAGTTACAGGCCGCCATGCCGTAGCCGATGATCTCGTGACCGTCCTTCATCGACCCAGGCTGCGGGTTACGCCGACTCCAGCCAAAGCGCTCGGCCGCCTTATCGATGCATTCCTGCAAATGGTTGCTGGACCACGGCAGGTTCTGGCTTTCATCGCGGTCGGCCACGTTGAGTTTGCGAAACGCCAGTGGGTCCATGCCCAGGTTCTCGGCCATTTCATCCATGGCCGACTCCAGCGCGAACAGCCCGGGCGCGGCCCCGGGGGCGCGCATGGACGTCGGGGTCCCGCGGTTGACCTGGATGGTCTGGTGGGTGACGAGTACGTTCGCGCAGCTGTAGAGGCTCTTGGTCGAGGTGCCACAGTTCTCCTTGTAGGGGTCAGTAAACGACGTACTGTTGATCGACTCATGACGCACCGACACCAGCTTGCCTTTCTCGTCGGTGGCCAGGCGCAGACGTTGGCGGGTTTCAGGACGATGCCCGGTGGTGGTGAACATCTGCTGGCGGGGCACCACCAGCTGGACCGGACGGCCGAGCGCTCGGGCGGCGCCGCACGCCGCGACGGAGTGTGGCCAGACCCACAACTTGCTGCCGAACCCCGAACCAATGAACGGCGCACGGACTTCGACACGCTCGGGCATCAGCCCGAAGATCTTGGCCAGTGAGTTGCGGTGGGCAACCACGCCCTGGCTGGCCTCATAGACGATCAGTCGACCGTCGTCCCAGTGGGCGACGGTGGCGTGCATCTCCATGGGGTTGTGCGTTTCGACCGGGGTGGTGTAGGTCGCGTCGATACGGTGAGCGGCGCGTTCGAACGCGGCGCCGGCATCGCCGCGGCTGTGGTTGGGGCTGCCGTCCTGCGGTGTGCCTGCTTTCATGCCCTGGTCGAGGTTGGCAGCGGCGCTCGCCTGGCTGTAACGGACTTTGACCTTGTAGGCCGCTGCGCGGGCGTGCTCGAACGTGTCCGCCACCACCAGGGCAACGAATTGACCTGCGTAGTAGACGGTGTCGTCTTCGAACGGCAACCGGTTTTCATCGGATTTCGCCGCCTTCAGGATGGCCGAGAATGACATCGGCAATGCCGAGTTGTGATACAGCTCGGGAAAGTGGTCGTGGTGGAAAATGTCCAGCACACCCGGGGACTGGCGCGCCGCATCGAGGTCCAGCCCGGTGATCTTGCCGCTGGCGATGGTGCTGAATACCCCATAGCCGTAGGCCATGCCGGGTAGGTGATGGTCCGAGGCGTACAACGCCGTACCGGTGACTTTGCGCCGGCCATCGACTCGACGGGGCGCCGAGCCGATCATGCTTGAGTCGGTCATGTCTTGCTCTCCAGATCAGGCCGTCAAGGTGCTGAGATTGCGTACGATTGCTTGCTGCGCCAAGGCAATCTTGTAGGCGTTGTGGCGGTAGGGCCGTGCGCCTTGTAGCGCCAGGGCTGCGGCTTTCTCCATGTTGTGTGGGGTCAGGGTCGCGCCCTTGAGCGCGCGCTCCGCGTCCAGGGCACGCCAGGGCTTGGTGCCAACGCCGCCCAGGGCGATGCGGGCCTCACGGACCGTATCGCCATCGGTGACCAGAATCACCGCGCTGGAGGCCAGTGCGAACTGATAGGACGCCCGGTCGCGCAATTTCAGATAGCCCGACCGGCTGTTGGCCAGCGCAGGATCGAGCACGACATGGGTGATCAACTCGTCGTCCTTGAGGGCGTGTTCTTTCCACGGCGTGGCACCGGGCAAGAGGTGGAAGTCGAGAAAGTCGATGCTGCGTTTGCCTTGGGTCCCTTGCACTTCGACCTTCGCGCCAATGGCCGCCATGGCAACGCACATGTCCGAAGGGTGAGTGGCGATGCACTGATCACTGGTGCCCAGCACAGCATGGACGCTGCGGTTGTGGCCATCGATGGCGGCACAGCCGGACCCGGGCTGGCGTTTGTTGCAAGGCGAATGGCCGTCGCGGAAATAGTTGCAGCGCACCCGTTGCATCACGTTGCCCGCGGTGGTCGCTTTGTTGCGCAACTGGGTCGTGGCGCCGGACAGCAGCGCCTGCGACAGCACCGGGTAGTGTTCGACGATGTAATCGTGATGGGCCAGGGCAGTGTTGGTGACCAGCGCTCCGATGCGCACGCCGCCGTCCTTCTGAACTTCGATCTGATTGAGCGAAAGATGATTGACGTCGATCACCTGATCGGCGGGCATCACGTCGAGTTTCACCAGGTCCAGCAAGGTCGTGCCGCCGGCCAGGAAAAACGCCGAGGGGCTTTTGGAATGGGTGGCGACAGCCTGTTCGATGCTGCCGGCCCGCACGTAGTCCAGGCTTCTCATCAGGTCACCTCCTGCAGCTTGATTCTGGCGCTCTGGATCGCCGCGAGAATGTTTTTATACGCGCCGCATCGGCAGATATTGCCGCTCATGGCTTCGCGAACGCTGTGGTCGTCGCTGCCGATGTGCTTGTCCTGCAGTAGGGCGACCGCACTCATGATCTGACCGCTGGTGCAGTAGCCGCACTGGTACGCGTCGTGTTCCCAGAACGCCTCCTGCACGGGGTGCAGTTTGCCGTCCTTGGCCAGGCCCTCGACGGTGGTGATCGCATCGCCTTCGTGCATCGCCGCCAGTGACAGGCAGGAATTGATCGCGGTGCCGTTCACGTGAACCGTGCAGGCGCCACACTGCCCGTGGTCACAGCCTTTCTTGGTGCCGGTCAGTTGCAGGCGGTCGCGCAACACGTCCAGCAACGCCGCGTTGGCCGGGAGGTTGAGAGTATGCACCTGACCATTGACGTTGAGGGTCATGCGCCGCTCGTCTTTGGCGGGCGGACGGGTGTCGTCCGGTACGGCGGCCTGGGCCTCCAGCGCTTGGCTCCACATGGGCGCGGTAGCCGCCGCGAGGCTGGAAACGCCGATGGATTTCAGGAAGTTTCGTCGGGAAGGGGCGGTGAATGCCGTGATGCCGGCATCGCTGTCTTTCTTATCAGGCTGATCGGTCATGAACGGGTCCTCGTCAGCAAAGGAATCGAGCCTGACGCCGACGGTGAGCGGCGCGCAGGTGTTTACGGCAGTGGTGGTTCGAAGGCGTTACGATCATCAGCGCGTTAGCTGGGCGTTCACCGCAGGGGCATGCCTTATTGCACGGCATTTCATGCCCCGTAGCGTGTTGCGCCGCCCCAGGGACGAAGAGCAACGCGCGATGGCCAGCAAACGGCTGGTTGAGTACTGACCTGCCGTTGCGTCGTTGGTTGCGAGAATTTCGGCCCTGGAGTCCGGGTGGGTGATTACTGGCCGACCGAAGGGCGTTCGTTGGCCTTCAGGCGGGTGATTCGAGGGGCCTCGGGCGGCGAAGGCTTCTTATTTGCGCAGCGGCGCGACGGCGGGCAGGTTGTCGGTGTGAGCGCACCAATGGGTACATTTCGAAAACGACCTGCCGATAACGAGGGAGATGTCACGTGAAATTTCGTGAAATTCAGGTTTTCCGTCGTTTACAGGCCGCTGATACGAATAAGGTGCTTGCAAGCATCCGTCAGACGCCGTGAAGATAGCTCAGTCTCGAGGGGGCATTGGAGTGCGCATGAATTCCCACGTTTCGAACACTTGCCCGCACTCGCCAATTGCCGACGGACAGGCACCCTTGACCGCTGATAATGGACTGGAAAACGCCTCATCGATGACCGACGAACTTTCCCTTGAAGCATTGTTCAAGGCGGCCAGGGCTGCCGCTCCTCAATTGAGCTGGGCGGCCTACCGTGCCAACCGCCATTTGCATTTGTTGGCGCAGGGCGATTCTTCGACTCACTGGCCGGCGCTGATTGCGCGCGGAGAGTTCGATACATACTGCCAGGACCATCGGCTGCAGCGCTGGGTCACCGGCCATGGCGAGGCGCCCCTCGGCTGGTTATTGACGCCGGAACAGGAGGCGGGAAATCCGTTTCTGGCCACCCTGGCCGATCGCTTGGGCTTGCGCCTGCAAACCGTCGCTCTGGCCCGGGCCCAGGCGACACAGCGCGTCCTGTACGAAATCAGTTCGCTCGCCAGCTCGACACGGGATCGTTCGGCCTTCCTGGAGGGCGTTCACCGGCAACTGGCGACGCTGATCGATGCCGAAAACTTTTACCTGGCGCTGTATGAAAGCCACAGCGGCAAAATCACCTATCCCTACTACATCGATATCACGGACGCTGACGCGCTCGAAGCCGAGACCCACGAGTTTCTCGATCCCGAGCGCCTGTCCATGACCGGCTATGTGCTGACCACCGAACAGCCGATGTTCGTCGATGCCGCCGGGATCGAGCGGGCCCAGGCCATGGAGCGTTTCTACTGCATGGGGCACCGACCGGAGTTCTGGATGGGCGCGCCGCTCAAAAATGCCACGGACGAAGTGTTCGGCATGTTGGCGATGCAGGTCTACGACCTGTCGCGGGTTTATAGCGTGGAAGATCAGGAGCTGTTCCTGGTGGTCGCCCGGCATGTGGCGATGGCGCTGGACCGCATCCTTCATCGTGCCCACCTCGAAGAAACCGTGGTGCGGCGTACCCTGGAGCTGTCGCGGCTCAATGATGCCCTGAGAAACGAAGTCGCCGATCGCGAGCGGGCGGAGCACCTGCAGACGGCGTTGTTCCAGATCACCGAGCTGTCGAGCCAGCCGGGCGATATGGCGGACCTGTTCAAACACCTGCACGGCATCGTGGGCGAGCTGTTGTTCGCCCTGAACTTCTACATTGCGTTGTTCGACGATGCCACCGGGGAGGTGACTTTTCCCTACTACGTCGACGAACGCCTGACCCGCCGACCGGACCCGCGCCGTGGCGAGCGGGGCTTCACCGAATACGTCATTCGCCAGCGTCGCCCGTGCCTGATCGACAGCGCTGAGGCGCGGCGTCTGGAGGGTAACGGGGAAATCACCCTGCAGAATGATGTCAACCGCTCCTGTTCCTGGCTGGGGATTCCCTTGTTTGACGGCGATACGGTGCGCGGCGTGCTGGCGGTGCAAAGTTATTCGCCCCATGTCAGCTATTCGCTGCGCGACCAGGACCTGCTCACCTTCGTGTCCCGACACATCGACACGGCGCTGTCGCGGCGCAGTGCAGCGGAGGCGATTCATACCGCGAACGTGCAACTGGAAGCCCGGGTCCAGGATCGCACCCGCGAGCTGGACTACGCCAATGCCAAGCTGCAGCACGAAAACGCCCATGACTCGCTGACGGGCCTGCCCAACCGCAGCCATCTGCAACACCAACTCAAACTGGCCTGGGAAGCGTTTTGCGAGCGCGGGCGTGAACTGGTGGTGATGTTCATCGACCTGGATCGCTTCAAAATGGTCAATGACAGCCTCGGGCATCATTCCGGGGACCTGCTGCTGATCCAGGCGGCAGATCGCCTGCGCAGTTGCATGCGTGAAAGCGACCTGCTGGCGCGGCTCGGCGGCGACGAGTTCGCCGTGCTGGCCTATGCGGCTCCTCCGGACGTGACCGCCGCGATCGCGGAACGCATTTTGTTGGCGTTCGACGCGCCTTTCTACATCGATGGCCACGCGGTGTTTTCGTCATGCAGCATTGGGGTGGTGGCGGCTGACCTGCAATTCCACAAGGAACCGGCCGACCTGCTGCGCGACGCCGACACGGCGATGTACCGGGTCAAGAACGCGGGGCGTGACAGCTACGCCGTGTTCAACCAGGAAGTGCGGCGGGAAGTGTCCGACCAGATGGAGCAGGAAGGCGCGTTGCGCAACGCCCTCAAGCGCAACGATGAACTGCTGCCCTATTTCCAGCCGATCATCGATGTGGCCACCGGCAAGGTGCTCGCCCTTGAGGCCTTGATCCGCTGGCGCCAGCCCGATGGCCGGATCATCGCGCCGGGGCAATTCCTGCCCGCGCTGGAAGGTCTGCGTCTGATCGGCAGGCTGGATTTCTACATGCTGCAGCAGGTGGTTGCCATGCTCGCTCAACCCAGCCACGCCCATTGGCCGACCGTGCATGTGAACTGCTCGAGCTACAGCATCAGCCGCCCCGAGTTCGCCAGCGAAGTGCTGGCGCTGTTGGATCAACATCAGGTAGCGCCTTCGCGTATTTGCCTGGAATTGACCGAAGGCGCGCTGGTGGCCGAGCCGGAACTGGCGCGCCAGGCCATGAAACACTTGGCGGACAACGGTGTTTCCACCGTGCTGGACGACTTCGGGGCTGGCTTCTCGTCCCTCAGTTATGTGCACCAGTACCATTTCAGCGGCCTGAAGATCGACAAGTCGTTCACCCTCGAACTGACCACGAGCTCACGCAGCCGCGCGATCGTGCGGGCCATCGTGCGAATGGCCGAATCGCTGGGGCTGAGCGTTGTCGCGGAGGGCGTGGAAGACGCGGACACCTTGCAGTTATTACGGGAAATGGGCGCGGGGCAGGCGCAGGGGTATTACTTCTCCATGCCTGTGCCGCAGCACCAACTGGATCTGAGTGCGTTGGCCTGACGGTGAGCCCGATCCAAGGCGAGCACTCGCCGGGCTCGGGCTCATGCGCCGCCGAGCGACACTGGAGCGTTTTCTAGCAGGTAGGGCGGCCAGCGGATCGGGTGGTGGTCAGGGTCGGGTCTACAGGTCCATCGCTTCCACGACTTCAACCCGCCCGCGCACTTGCTTGGCCCGATACAAGGCCTTGTCCACCGCACGCAGCAACGTTTCAAAGTCTTCCCGGCGGTCCATCGACGAGGTCTGAACCAGCCCGGCACTGAAGCCGATCCGAAAGGGCAGGTCACCTGAGCTCGGCAGTTGCTCGAGGGCATCGCGCAAGCGCTTCATGAACCCTTGGGCTTGCCGCACATCCGTTCCGGGAAACACCAGCAGAAACTCCTCTCCGCCCCAGCGCACAAAGACATCGTCCTTGCGCATCAGCCCTGTCACCGTCCGGGCAAACACTTGCAATGCCAGATCGCCCACGGCATGACCGTGTTGATCGTTGATGCGCTTGAAGTTGTCCAGATCCACCATTGCCACGGCCAGGGGATAACGCTGCGCAGCGCCTTGCCGCCGTTCTTGTTGAAGAATGGTCGACACCGCGCCTCGACGATTCAACGCCCCGGTCAGGGTGTCGGTAATGCTCAACCGCACCACTTGCTGGCGCAATTGTTCCTGCAGCATCAAGGCGAAGCTGAGGGTAAACAGAAACGAGACCATGAAATCCATCGCCAGCGCTGGCAGTGAAAACATGTCCGGTTCGTCGAAATTGACCGGCCCCGGGGGATCGATTGCCGAGGTCAAAGCGTTGCAGCCGTGGAAGATCAGCAGCGCGGCGTGCCCCGCCAACAAGGCCCAGGCTCCGCGAAAGCGCTTGCGCAGCGGCCAGGTGACGCTGCACTGCAGGCCAATGGTGATCACGCAAAACAGAAAGAACCACGCCAGCAGATAGGCGCTGTGCAGCAATACCCCGGCGCCCAGGCCGTAGATCAACAACGGGATCGCCAATACACCAGTCTGCCAACGCCTCGGGCGGGGAGTATCGGCCAGTTGATGCAGCGCCAGCGTGTGGCATCCAATGGCCAGCAGCAGGCCTGACGTGCTGACGATGAATGCCGTTTCTGGCTGCAGGATGCCCAGCCAACCGAAAGCGGGCGGAAGCACCCCGGGTTGCAGCAGGTCCGTCGCACGGTAGGCAGCCAGCACCAGGTCTCCGGCGATCCACCCGTGGAGCGGGGCGCGATGGCCGCTGCTGCCAACGTACGACAGGCACAACATCAGCGTGGTCATCAGTCCGAACGGGATAATGATCAGAAGCAGGGTGACCGGATCGTTCAGGAGCATAGGACGACGAAATTCGTAGGGGCGAGTGATGGCGACCGTGTTCAAACGGCGATACGGCTGCCATAACCCTCGTAAAATAGTGGCTATATAGTGTCATATTTGCCGTGGCCAGTGTTTCATCCTCTGCGCCACCCATGACGTTATAGAGAAGGACACCCGCGGCGTCGACGTTGACCGCGGAATTCCGAGGCTTTTTGTTCAAGTGAACAATCAACCGGAGCGGCCACTGTGCGACAGGCTGGCGGAAAAACCGAGCAGCCGTGCGAAGATTGCTTCATTCGAATAAGGAGAACGCCATGAAGATCGTCATCGCCCCGGATTCCTTCAAGGACAGCCTCAGCGCCCAAGGGGTGGCTCAAGCGATTGCCAGAGGTCTGCGGGAAGTCTGGCCCGAAGCGCGGCTGGTGGAATGCCCGATGGCCGACGGTGGCGAAGGAACCATCGAAGCGGTTCTGGCGGCGTGCGGCGGGCAATGGATGACGAGCCAAGTCAGTGGCCCGCTGGGCGCTGCGGTTCAAGCTAAATGGGGCTGGCTGGCGGACACGCACACCGCCATCATCGAGATGGCCATGGCCAGCGGGCTGCAGATGCTGACACTGGAACAGCGAGATGCCACGGTGACCAGCACCTATGGCACCGGGCAACTGATCGCCGCGGCGCTGGACGCTGGAGCGCAGCGCATCATTCTCGCCATTGGCGGCAGTGCCACCAACGACGCCGGCACCGGCATGTTGGCCGCGCTGGGCGGGGTTTTTCTGGACGCCAGCGACAAGCCCTTGCCCCCTGGGGGGCTGGCGCTCGCCCAGTTGGCGAAAATCGATCTGTCTGCCCTGGACGTTCGGCTGGGGGCCGTGCAGTTCGAAGTCGCCGCCGACGTCAACAACCCGCTCTGCGGCCCTCAGGGCGCATCGCACATCTTCGGCCCGCAAAAAGGCGCTTCATCCCAACAGGTACTGGCGCTCGACGCTGCCTTGAAGCATTTCGCCGAACACTCGGCGCGGGTGCTCGGTGAGGATCACAGTGAGCAACCCGGAAGTGGCGCGGCGGGCGGAATGGGCTTCGCGGCCAGGGCCTACCTCAACGCTTCCTTCCGCCCGGGCGTGGAGGTGGTGGCGGACCTCACCGGCCTGGCCGATGCGCTGCAAGACGCCGATCTGGTGATCACCGGTGAAGGCCGCTTCGACGCGCAGACCCTGCGCGGCAAGACGCCTTTCGGGGTGGCCAGGATCGCCCGCCGCACCGGGATACCGGTCATCGTGCTGGCCGGCACGCTGGGCGACGGGTACGCCGACCTGTACGAACACGGCATCAGCGCCGCCTTTGCACTGACCAGCGGTCCCATGACCCTGGAGCAGGCGTGCCGCGACGCGCCAACGCTGTTGCATGACCGCGCTCGGGATCTGGCGCGGTTGTGGCAACTGGCAGCGCGCTGATCAGTTGTCGCCCAGGCAGGCGTTGCCACTGGTTTCTTAACGCAAGGTATGGGCTTTGCCCATGTGATCGACGTAACTGAGGTCGACCGGGCGCACGCCACAGAAATTCAGATTGGGGGTCTTGGTCACTTCGGCGATGTCCAGAGGGGTGCCGTAGGTGTATTCCTGAATCGGGGGCATGGTTTTCACGTCGGCTTGGGCAGTCAGGGCGATGCTGCTCAGGACGGTCAGGGTCAGTGCGATCAGGGTGGTTTTCATCAGGGTGTCCTCATAGGGTCAATAACGTTCGAACCGGTATGACGAAGCCGGAGTACGGTTATTCCCTCTGCCCTTGAAAAAACCGGGTCAACTCGGGCCTTTCTGCCCTGAGGACGGGGTTGCCTCGGTCCCATGTCCCTTGCATCCCCTGCTGACCTTCCGCTCCGATCGGGTCAGCCAGGCTGCCACTGGCTCACGGGAATCGGCTTGCGCATGAGGGTTCCCACCATCAATGCCGCCACCAGGCCAATACCGCCGGCCAACCCCAGTACCGCGCCGAAGCCGCTGATGAACGCCTCGCGAGCCAGCGGCTCGACGACGACGCGAGCGCTGGCATCCAGGGTGTTCAGCGCTGCCGACATGTCGCCAGCCACCACGCGCGACGCCATCTCTCCAGCATGGTCCAGCCACTGGGGCGCAGCCTGGTGCAGGCCCTCGGTCAGCGCGTTCTGGGTGTGGTTGGCCAGCAGCGCGCCGTAGACACCCACCGCCAGGAGGATCGAACTGAAGCGCATGGTGGTGCTCAAGCCCGACGCCATGCCCGTGCGGGTGCGGGGGACGCAGGCCATGATGTTTTTCTGCGTGTCGCCGTTGAGCAGCCCTGCGCCCGCGCCGGTGAGGGCGATGGCCACGGCGAACGCAGGGTATCCGCCGACGACGGTCGCACCGGCGCACAGCAGGTTACCCAGGCTGACCAGTGTCAGCCCCAGCGCCATCATGGCGGCGGGAGAGAGGTGGCGGGACAACGTGGGGCCCAGGCGTGGGCACAACAGCATCGTGACAGCGAACGGCAACATGCCCAGCCCGGCGCCGATGGCACTGAAACCCAGTCCGTTTTGCAGATAGAACGGCAGCAGGGTCATCATGACCTGGGCGCATCCGGCGTAGGCGAACATTCCCAGCAACGCACCGATGAAGCGTGCAGAGGTAAACAGTTGCAGGTCCACCATGGGGCGACGCTGCATACGCTCAGCCATCACGAAAAGTGCCATGAGCAGCGCGCCGGCTGCCATTCGCGCAAACGTCAGCGGGTGGCCCCAGCCCAGGCGATTGGCTTCGATCAGGCCCCAGATCAGGCTCAGCAAACCAGCACTGAACAACAGGCTTCCCACCGGGTCGAGACGCGCCGATGCTGGGTCACCCGACTCACCGATGTGGCGCACGGCCAAGGCCAGAAGTAACAGACCGACCGGCACGTTGAGGTAGAAAATCCAGCGCCAGCCGACCCCCTCCGCAATCAGGCCGCCCAGGGTCGGGGCCGCCGTCATCGCCACCCCCATGCACGCGCCCCAGAACGCCCAGGCCTTGGCCCGTTCGACCTCGTCGTGGAACACATGGCCGATGGTGGCAAGCGCCGAGGTCAGCAACAGTGCGGCGCCCACGCCTTTTACGGCCCGTGCAACGTCGAGAAACACAATGCCAGGGGCCGCGCCGCAGGCCACGGACGCCAGGATGAACAGCACGAGCCCGACCAGGAGGGTCTTCTTGCGCCCGAAACGGTCCGCCAGGCTGCCGGCAGGCAGCAGCAATGCGGCGAAGCTCAGCATGTACGCGCTGACCACCCATTCGATGTCGGCGAAACCGGCGCCCAAGTCCCGCGCAATGCTCGGCAACGTCACCGCGACGATGTTGGTGTCGAGCACGATCAGCGAGCATACGCCCGACGCGGTCAGCAAGGTCATGCGGGGAGAGGGGGATGACATGACTTCTCCAACGAGGGTTAGCTAATAAGCAATTGGCAGAGCGGCAGGATTTGCTGCCTCGTGCCCCGCCGCATTGAGCATAACGGGATATGGGTTATTCTCCGTTAGCGTCCTTGAACCATTTCATTTCCTCAAAGGTAACGCATCATGGAGATCCGCCATTTCCGCTATTTCCTTGCGGTGGCCCGCCATCGCCACTTCACCCGTGCCGCCGAGCAGTTGGGCATTGCGCCGCCCACGCTGACTCGCCAGATCCAGGATCTGGAAAACGCACTGGGCACGCGATTGTTCGTGCGCGAGCAACGGGAGGTGCGCTTGACCGAGGCCGGGCGGGCATTGCAGATCGAGGCCGAGCTGGCGGTGCGGCAGTTCGAGACCGCGCGCTACAACGTCGAGCGCGCCGGTCGTGGCGAGGCGGGCAAGATCGAATTGGGGTATGTGGCGTCCGCTGTGTTTTCGGGGGTGCTGCAGCGTCAGGTCGGGCAATTTCGCCAGCACCATCCCGATGTGGACTTCGCCATCACCGAGCACGCGATGCCGTCGTTGCCGCGCATGGTCGAAGAGGGGCGGCTGGACGTGGGCTTCATCCGTTCGCCCATGAGCCTGCCGGATTCGCTCGAGGCCGTGAAGCTGTTGGCCGAGGACTTCGCCCTGGCTCTCCCGGACACGTCTTGGCTATGCGGGCTGAGCACCCTCGACGCGCGGCATTTGCAGAACGAGACGTTCATCCTGCCCGAACAGATTTCCGGCACCCTGGACGTCGCCGCCCATGGCGGGTTCACGCCGACGCTCGGGCCGCAGCCGGGAGGGCTGGTCTCAGTGATTGCCCTAGTGAGCCTGGGGCAGGGTGTGGCCGTCGTCCCCGCCTCGGTGGTGGACCATGTTCAGTTGCCGAACGTGGTGTACCGACGCATCGACGACTGTCAGCCCACCTCCTGTCTCTCGCTGATCCATCGGCGCTACGAAAAGGCCCCCGCGGTAGCGCGCTTCATCGACCATGTGAAGCGCTCTCGGGAGCCGTGATCCGGTGAAGGCGCGCCTTTCTCGAGTGCGTCGTCGTCCTTAGCTGTCAGGCCGATGAGCGAAGCGGCTGTCAGCCTTTGGCGGCTTCGTCGGCTGCTTCGTCGGCTGCTTCGTCCATGCGGTCGGATTCGAACAGCTCCGCCAGCTCCGTTCGTGCTTCCAGCGCGCTCTGCATGACCTTCGCCGCATCGTCATAGATCAAATGCTGGCGGTTGAGCACTTGTTCGTCATGCCGTTTGAAACGGTTGATGCGCGCCGCGGCCTGCGCTTCGCTCAAGCCCAGCCCGATCAGCGTGCGCCGGGTCATCTCCAGGCTGGAATAGAAGGTCTCACGTACGGCCTGTGCGTCCAGATCCATCAGACGATGCACGTGCTGGCGGTTCCGGGCTCGGGCGATGATCTTCAGGTGCGGGTAAAGCTTGCGCACTAATTCGGCAGTCTTGATGTTGGTGTCGGGGTCGTCGGTGGCGATGACGAAGTACTCGGCCTGGTCGACCTTGGCGGCGCGCAGGATTTCCGGGCGCAACGGATCGCCATAGAACACCGGCACGTTGCCGAAACTGCGTGTGAACTCGATGGTTTCCACTGAGGTGTCCAGGGCGATGAAAGGGATTTTCTGCGCCCGCAGGATACGCGCCACGATCTGCCCCATCCGGCCCATACCGGCGATGACCACGCGCGGCGCGTCGGATTCGATCTCTTTATATTCCTCGGGCACTTCCTTGACCACCGGCTTGGGCTTGAGCCAGCGGGACATCACCAGCAACAGTGGCGGGGTCAGGGCCATCGACAGGGTGATGGTCAGCACCAGCGTGTCATACAGGCTGGCGTCGAACAGACCCTGATCGCGACCGATCTTGAACACCACAAAGGCGAATTCGCCCCCAGCCGCCAGCACCAGCCCCAGCCGCAACGCACTTTGTGCGCCGAGCCCGCCGGCCAAGCGCCCGACGAAGAACAGCAGCGGCAGTTTGAGTGCGATCAGCAGAAGGGTCAGCGCAAGAACGGTGATTGGGGAGCTCAACAGCAAGCCAAGGTTGGCGCCCATCCCGACGCTGATGAAAAACAGCCCCAGGAGCAGCCCCTTGAAGGGCTCGATCTGCGATTCCAGCTCATGCCGGTATTCCGAGTCCGCCAGCAGCAAACCGGCGAGAAACGCGCCGAGTGCCATCGACACACCCACCAAGTCCATCAGCCAGGCCGTTCCGATGACCACCAGCAGGGCCGTCGCGGTGGACACCTCCTGCAGCTTGGTTTTGGCCACGATCCGAAACACGGGACGCAGCAGGTACCGGCCGCCGATCACCACCACTGCGATACCGCCCAGCACTTGCAGGCCGTGGCGCAGGGAGTCGCTGGAGGATGCGTCATGGTTCCCGCCGGCAAGCATGGGCACCAGCGCAATCAACGGGATGGCGGCGATGTCCTGAAACAACAGGATGGCAAACGCCAGCCGCCCGTGAGGCGCATTCAACTCTTTGCGCTCCGCCAGGCTTTGTAAACCGAAGGCCGTGGAAGAAAGCGCCAGGCCGAGGCCGAGGATGACCGCGCTGTTGAGCGGCTGGCCGAAGCCGAGCAGGGCGACGGTGCCGATCACCAGCCCGGTCAGCAACACTTGGGCCAAGCCCACCCCGAACACCGATTTACGCATGACCCACAAGCGTTTGGGCGAAAGCTCCAGGCCAATGATGAACAACAACAGCACCACGCCCAGCTCGGAAATGTGGGCAACGCTTTGCGGATTGCCGATCAGGCCCAAGCCTGACGGGCCGATGACGACTCCGGCGATGAGGTAACCGATGACCGCGCCCAGTTGCAGGCGCTTGGCCAGTGGCACAGTCAAAACGGCGGCGAGCAGAAACACGACTGCGGCTTGCAGCAGGCTGCCTTCATGAGGCATTGGGGACTCCTTCCAACAACGAAAAATGGCATGCACGGCACGTAACGCGCGGGTATTAAACCACGCTCAAGCCGAAGGGTTTCGTCGGCGAGACGCTTCGTCGCAGTATGGGATCTGCGTGCGCGGGGTGATATCACCTTTGTGAGCGCGTAAGATGGCGCACGCTTTTGCCTTGGTGCAGATGTTCTTTTCCGTTTTTCAGGACCCCGCAATGACCCACAAACAGCGTCTGATTTATTCGATCATCATCGCCTTGAGCGTCCTGGTTATCATGCTTGGCATGTCCCACCTGCAGACCATCGGTGTGTTGGACCAGAAGACTTTTCAGTACATCGCGATGTTCATTGCGGTGGTTGTGGTGGTGCTGAACGGCATCCTGCGGCGCAAGGTCAAGCGCTGAGGTGTTGAAACCGGCACGGCCCTCGTGCCGGCTTCGACATCCGCGGCTCGCTTGGGGCCGCGTCCATTCACCTTCCCCTCAACACTGCTGCCTCACAGATGATCGGCATCGATGACGGCCTGAGCGAACGCCTGCGGCGCTTCCTGCGGCAGGTTGTGCCCGATGCCACCGCGGATCAGACGAAATTCGTATTTTCCGGTGAAGCGCTTGGCGTAATCCTCTGGCGCCGGATGAGGCGCACCGTTGGCATCACCTTCCAGGGCGATGGTCGGAACGCCAATGGCGGGCGTGGTGGCCAGTTTCTGCTCCAGGGCATCGTAGCGGGCTTCGCCCTGCACCAGGCCCAGGCGCCAGCGATAGTTGAAGACGGTGATGGCGACATGATCCGGGTTGTCCAACGCCTTGGCGCTGCGATCGTAGGTGGCATCGTCGAACGCCCACTGGGGTGAGGCCGTTTGCCAGATCAGCCTGGCGAAGTCGTGGGTGTTTTTTTCGTAGCCCGCACGGCCGCGGTCGGTGGCGAAATAGAACTGATACCACCATTGCAGTTCGGCTTTGGGCGGCAGCGGATTTTTTCCCGCCGCCTGATTGCCGATCAAGTAACCGCTGACTGAAACCAGTGCCTTGACGCGCTCGGGCCACAACGCCGAGACGATGTCCGCCGAGCGCGCGCCCCAGTCGTAACCGCCCAGCACCGCAGTCTTGATGTTCAGGGCATCCATGAAGTCGATGACATCGCTGGCCAGTGCCGCTGGCTGGCCGTTGCGCAGCGTTCGGTCAGAAAGAAAGCGGGTGTCACCGTAGCCTCGGGCGTAGGGCATCAACACGCGGTAGCCTTTCGCGGCGAGCAGGGGGGCGACCTCGTCGTAGCTGTGAATGTCGTAGGGCCAGCCGTGCAGCAGCACCACCACCGGGCCATCGGCCGGGCCGGTTTCCGCGTACGCCACGTTCAACAAGCCGGCGTTGATGTGTTTGAGCGGCCCGAAAGGTGTTGCCATGACGGCGCTGACTGGGACAGGTGCGGCGTCTTGCGCCGCTGCGTAGTCCGCTGCCCCCATCAGCCCCAGAGCGAAAAACGATGCGTTGAAGATCCGGCGTGGGTGTAACCAAGGGCTTGTGCGGTGTTCAGTCCGTTTCACGGGAGCGTCTCCATGTTGATCAAGGGGCGAGAAGGGCCATTCCTCCTCGGGTGCCTTGGGTGCATTTCAGCGCGCCTGTGTATCTGCGATGTGTCCCAGGGGGGCGGGCGTTGCAACACGGCGTATGCGTGTCGAGCCGGGATACACGGTGATACACACGCCTGTCAGCCGCGCCCAGCCCGACGTCAAGCGCCGTGGCTGAGGCGAGGAGCACGATCACCCACCACCGAATTGCTGTCGATACTGGTTCGGCGACAGCCCGATACGCTCGTTGAACACCTTGCGCATGTGCCGAGCGCTGCCGAACCCGCAACGCGAGGCCAGCACCTTGAGCGGCACATCGCAGGCTTCCAGGAGCTTGCGCGCGTGATCGATGCGGGCGTTCTGCACGTATTGCATGGGGGTCATGTTCACTTCACGCTGAAACGCACGGGCAAAATTGCGCGGGCTCATGGCGGCGATTTCCGCCATTCGGGAAATGCTGTAGGCCTGGTCGATGTGATCCACGACGTAGGCCTGCACCCGGGCAATGGCCGAGCCATCGCGGGGCACGGCCGCCAACAACGGGCCATAGGGCGTCTGGCCGCCCTGGCGTTTCATCGCGACCAGCAAGACTTTCGCCACCTCCAGGGCAATGTCCTTGCCATGGTCTTCGGCGACGACCGCCAGGGCCATGTCGATACCGGCAGTAATGCCGCCGGACGTGATCAGGTTTCGATCGATCACGTAGATCTGCTCGGTTTCCACCCGCGCTGCGGGGTAGCCACGCTTCAAACGTTCGACGTAGTTCCAGTGCGTTGTGCAGCGGTATCCGTCGATCAGCCCGGCGTCGGCCAGCAGGAAAATCCCGGTGCAGATTGCGCCGAAGCGCCGCGCCCGACGAGCCGCATCAGGCAGCCACTCGTTCAACTGCGGATGGCGGGTCCCATAAGCGCCTGGCCCGCCAGGCACCAGCAGCAGGTCAATGTCTGAGGGGCAGCCATGCAACGGCAAGTCGGCCTGCACCTTCAAGCCTGAAGAGCCGCGGACCCAGCCGGGGTGTTCGGAGACGGTGAGCAGTCGGTAATGTTTTTCTGGAGGGAGCATGCGGTTGGTAATGGAAAAGACATCCATCGGGCCTGTGACATCCAGCAACAGCACGTCATTGAACAGCACCATCACTACCGTTTTATGCGTTTTCGTACCTTGCATGCAGCGACCGCCTTGATCCTGGCCCGCGCGGCGGGTGCCGTCGGGGTTTCATCCATTGCCAGGCGGCAGTTTAAGGCACTTGAGAGGCATTTCGGTACAGCGGCGGGCGATTGGGGAGGGGAGCAAGGAGGCGGACGCCCGAACCGTTTCCTGTGACGGAGGGTTCGGGCGCCGATTGAGGTGGGATCAGGCTAGGCTGCCGGAGCGATCACGCCTCATCCTCTTTCTGCAACACGAAGAGCAGCAGCGAACGAGGGGTGACGGTGTATTCGGTACCGAATTCAAACCGCTCCTTGCCTTTGATATCCGGCTGGTTGGTATCGACCAGGCCGATCCAGTTCACGCCTTCCGGCACTTCCGGCAGGGTGAAGTTGACCCCTTCATGGTGCGAGTTGACCACCAGCAGCATCGTGGCGTCGGCACCGCGGCGGCGGATGCCGGTCTCCTGAGCGCGTCCATCGATCAACATGCCCAGGCACTTGGCGTTGCGATCTTCCCATTGCTCGATGCCCATTTCGTCACCGTTGGGTGACAGCCAGGTAACGTCCTTGACCCCCAGCTCCTCGTTGTAATCACCCACCAGGAAACGTCCGCGACGCAGCACAGGGTAGGTCAGGCGCAGCTTGATCAGGCGCTTGACGAAGGTGTGCAGTGCCTTGCCGTCGGCGTCCCAATCCCAGTTGACCCAACCGATTTCACTGTCCTGGCAATACGCGTTGTTGTTGCCGTGTTGGGTACGCGCGAATTCGTCGCCGGCGACGATCATCGGCGTGCCTTGGGAGAACAGCAGGGTGGCGAAGAAGTTGCGCATCTGGCGCAGACGCAATGCATTGATGTCCGGGTCCTCGGTCGGGCCCTCTACGCCATGGTTCCACGAGCGGTTGTCGTTGCTGCCGTCCTGGTTGTTCTCGTCATTGTCTTCGTTGTGCTTGTCGTTGTACGACACCAGGTCGTGCAGCGTGAAGCCGTCGTGGGCGGTGACGAAGTTCACCGAGGCGAACGGCCGGCGCCCGCGATGGTTGAACAGGTTGCCAGAGGCCGTCAGACGGCTGGCCAGGTCCGCCAGCTGACCTTCGTCGCCCTTCCAGAATGCGCGGACGGTGTCGCGGAACTTGTCGTTCCATTCCGCCCAACCCGGCGCGAAGTGCCCGACCTGATAGCCACCCGGGCCGCAGTCCCATGGCTCGGCGATGAGTTTGACCTGACGCAGCACTGGGTCCTGACGGCAAGCGACCAGGAAGCTGTGCCGCTCGTTGAAACCGTCGTGGTAGCGGCCCAGGATAGTGGCCAGGTCGAAGCGGAAACCATCGACGTGCATTTCGCTCGCCCAATACCGCAGCGAGTCGGTGACCATCTGCAGGACGCAGGGGTGGCTGAGGTCGAGTGTGTTGCCGGTGCCGGAGTCGTTGATGTAGTAACGCTTGTCATCGGGCATCAGCCGGTAATACGAGGCGTTGTCGATGCCGCGCATGGACAGGGTCGGGCCCAACTCATTGCCTTCGGCAGTGTGGTTGTAGACCACGTCGAGAATGACTTCGAGGCCCGCGTGGTGCATGTGCGCGACCATTTCCTTGAACTCGGCGATCTTGCCATGGGCCAGGTAACGAGGGTCCGGGGCGAAGAACGCGATGCTGTTGTAGCCCCAGTAGTTGGTCATGCCCTTTTGCAGCAGGTGTTGATCGTTGACGAAGGCATGGATCGGCAGCAGTTCCACGGATGACACGCCCAGCCCCTTGATGTGCTGGATCACGTCATCGACCATCAGTCCGGAAAACGTGCCTTTGAGCTCATCTGGGACGGACGGGTGACGCATGGTGAACCCGCGAGTGTGGGTCTCGTAGAGAATGGTTTTTTCCCAAGGTACCGCGACGCGTTGATCACGGCCCCAGGTGTACGCCGGGTCGATGACCTTGCTTTTGGGCACATACGGCGCACTGTCTCGCTCATCGAAGCTGAGGTCGCCATCGGGGTGGCCGATGGTGTAGCCGAACAAGGCTTCGGACCATTTGAGTTCGCCCACCAACTGCTTGGCGTAGGGGTCGATCAAGAGCTTGTTGTGGTTGAAGCGGTGACCGTTCTTGGGGTCGTACGGACCGTACACGCGATAGCCGTAAATCAGCCCTGGATGGGCGTCGGGCAGGTAGCCGTGAAAGATCTCATCGGTGTACTCGGGGAGCTCGATGCGTTCCAGCTCGGTTTCGCCGGTGGCATCGAACAGGCACAGTTCGACCTTGGTCGCGTTGGCGGAAAAGATCGCAAAGTTGACGCCCAGTCCGTCCCAGTTGGCGCCAAGCGGGAAGGGCAGCCCTTCCCGAATACGCGAAGTCGGGGTTTCCGGTGCGTCGGCTTTCGCTGCTTCTTTTTTCTCGGGGGCGGTGTTCTTGTCTTGCTTGCTCATGGTGGTTCCTGAAGTTCGAGTGATTTCCTGAAGGCGAACAGCGCCCGTGCCGTTGGCGGAGCGTTAACCGCCGAACTGCGTAATCGAATTGGGTTGGGGCAAAGGGGTTACCGCAGGGGGACGATCTTTTTCAGGCGATCCCTGCGGTAAAGGCTTGCAGTACGACGATCACTCGCCGTGGGCGATTCACGGCGCGGGAGGCTTGGCAGCCGGCGCCTTCTTCGCGGCAGGTTTGGCAGCAGGCTTGGGCGCCGGCTTGGCCGATCCGGAATCGGCGGTGCTGGCGGCGGCTTTAGGTTTGGCCGGTGCCTTGGGTTTGGCAGCAGGCTTCTCGGCCGCCTTCACAGCGGGTTTGGCAGCCGGTTTCGCGGCGGATTTATCGGCGGACTTTGCCGCCGGCTTGGACGCCGCAGTTTTAGGTTCAGCCTTGGGCTTGGCCGCTTTGGCCGACGCCGCTTTTCTAGGCGACTTGGCTTCCGCGTCTGCCAGTTTGCGAGCCATTTCCCAATGGCGCGCGTCTTGACCATGAGGCTTGCCCTCAGATTCCCAAATCTGGTGGGCCAGCTCGCTGATTCGTTTTTCGTCGGCACTCATCTCGACACTCCCAGGTATTACAAGGTTTGAAAAAGCAGATTGACGGAAAATTCCTTGAGCGCTGCGCTGAGCGACAATTCCTTGTTGGTTGTGACTGTAGTCTGCGCAAAAAGTCCCTTCCAATTTGGATTTGAATCAGCGAACGGCAGGATAATTCGTGTATCGCCCCAATTTGCCGCGTTGATGAATGGAGTTTGCGCGGTGCCCAATAGTTCAGCCGGCAAACGTGGAACCACAACGATCGCCCGCTTATCCTCCTGAATTCGGGCAAAGGCCAAGACGTGTTCGGCCTGTTCGCCGACCACGTCGAGGGGTTGATAGCGGCCGTCGCTGAACAGCGTCGGGTACTGATCGCGCAGCATGAGCACCTGTGCGATCAACGCCTGTTTGATCCGACCGTCCTGCCACTGGGCGAGCAGCTCGGTGAGCGCCGTGGTGTCACTCAGCGCGCGTTGGCGAGCGGGGTAGTCCACCGGACGACGGTTGTCCGGGTCCACCAGGCTGAAATCCCAGAATTCAGTGCCCTGATACAGATCAGGGACACCGGGCACGGTCATCCGCAGCAAAGTTTGCGCCAGACTGTTCAACGCGCCTGCGGGGGCGATCCGATTGGCAGTCGCACCAATAGATTGACGCAAGGCCAGGGCATCCGGGCTCATCAACACCGTTTGCAGAAATTCACGGCAAGCCGTCTCGTACGCCTCGTTGGGTGCGCTCCAACTGCTATGCAGTTTCGCTTCGCGCAAGGCTTTTTCCTGCCACTGCGTCAAACGTTTCGAATAGGCTTCGAAGGCCTCGTCCCCCTCGATTCCAAAGGGCCAACTGCCCAGCATGGCCTGATACAGCATCAGTTCGTCGCCAGGGCTGATCTGGGTCTCGCCCTCCTTGAGGGGTGCAGACAGTTGCAGCCAGCGTTCCACTTGTTCGGCATACCAGGGAGCGTGCTCGCTGAGCACGGCCAGGCGGGTACGGGTGTCTTCTCCGCGCTTGTGGTCGTGGGTGGCGGTGGTCAGCAGGTTGTTGGGGAAATGCGCACCGCGTTCGATACATGCATCGTGAAATGCGGTGATCGGTGCACTGAAATGTTGCGGGTGAAAGCCGACGTCGTTGCGCGAGAGCAGGACGGCCGAGCGATAGAACGAGGTGTCCTCGACCGATTTGGCCGCCACGGGCGAGGTCAGTTGCTGGAAGCGATTGCACGCTTTGCGCCGCATTTCGCGCAGGGGGCCGCTGGGGTAGTCGCGCAGCCGCTCGCCGCCCAGCCAGCGCGCCAGGGAATCCAGCACTGGCCAATCACCCTCGCTCAGCGTTTCTCGAGCGCCTTCCATCGCTTGTTGGAAGAAGCGTTTGTCTTCCTCCGAGCGCCCACAGGCGGTGATATAGGTGCGGTACACCGGGAAGTTGCCCACCAGCGCCAGCAGGGCACGTCGAATAGCGCCCAAGGTGAGGTCGCGACTCATCACGTCGCTGCGAGCCACTTGGAGCAGCGCTTGGGCGAGGTTTTCGAAATCCCCGGCCAGGGAGCCATGCAGCACCAGATCGCGTGCTTCGAGCACTTCCTGGTTGAAATCGGCGGTGCGCCCGCTGATGCGGCTCCACAGGTCCCCCAGCACCGCTTCGCCTTTGGGATCGTGCTGCAGCAGTGACACTTGGTTCATGAACTCGTAGCCGGTGGTGCCGTCCACGTTCCAGTCGGCGCGTACGGGCTCATCAGGGCCGAGGATCTTTTCGACGAAAATCGGCACATGGCTAAGTTCGGTGCCTTTCGGACGCAGCTTCAGCAGGCTGTCGACCCGGCGACGCAGTTTGCGGCAATAGCCTCGAGGGTCTGCCAGGCCGTCAATGTGGTCAATGCGCAAACCATCCACCAGGCCCTCGGCGATCAGTTGGAAAATCTTCGCATGGGTGGCTTCGAACACCTGCGAGCGCTCGACTTTCAGGCCGCCCAGTTCATTGATGTCGAAGAACCGCCGCCAGTTGATGTCGTCGCCCGCGGTACGCCAACTGGCCAGCCGGTAGTCTTGGCGCTCCAGCAGTCGATGCAGTCGCTCGAAGCCTTCCGGCTCCCGTGAATCGAATTGCGCCAGGCCTGATTCGATGGCTTCGGCCAGGGACGGATCTGCCTTGATCCGCGCAACCAGATCCGCTCTGGCCGCCTTGGCACGTTCGTAGGCGTCGGGTTGGCTGTCAAGCTGAGTAAAGCGCTCGGCAAACTCGTCCAGCTCTGGCCGATTCGCTGCCGACAGCAACGGGCCGTAAGTCCCCGGGTTGATCGGAAAGTGATGCTGGTAGTGTTCGACCCGGAAGCTGCCTTGCTCGGCGTCGAAGCGCACAGGCACCTCGCCGTTCTGCAGCACGGTCCCGTAATCGGTGCTCAGGAACGGCTGCAGCAACTGGCCCTTGAGCAAGGGGTCGGGTGAATTCCACTGGATGTCAAAGAACTTCGCGTAGGGGCTGCGTTGCCCCCATTCCAGCAAGTCCAGCCACCAAGGGTTGTCGGCACCGCCCACGGCCATGTGGTTGGAGACGATGTCCAGAATCAGCCCCATGCCGTGCTCGCGCAGCGCCGCGACCAAGCGACGAAGCGCGGGCTCGCCGCCCAGTTCAGGGTTGATCACTCGCGGATCGACCACGTCATAGCCGTGCATGGACCCGGCGCGCGCCTTGAGCAGGGGCGATGCGTAGACATGGCTGATGCCCAGTGCAGCGAAGTAGGGCACCAGCGCCGTGGCGTCGTCGAGGGTAAAGTCTTTGTGGAACTGAAGGCGCTGAGTGGCGCGCAGTGATTTCAAGGCAGGCATGAATGAGCTCATTGATCGCGCTCCGCAGCCTGGCGCCGTGCGAGGGCGAGTATTTCCAGGCGGCGAGCGGCATTTGGGTTATCCAGCAGCGCGGCGCTGTCGCCGGGCAGGCGCCGACGCCAATTAGGGTGACTGTCAGTGGTGCCTGGGAAGTTGGCTTGCTGGTCGATGCCCAGCGCGTCCTCGATCGGCAGCAGGACCAACGGCGCACGGGTGTGGCCCAGATAGCGCACACTGCCATCGATGAGATCGGTGTCGTCGGCGCCGTGCATGCCGTAATTGTGCTGCATGGCTGCGCGCAGCCCTTGGCGTTCACGCTCGCGCGCAGTGCGCCATTGCTGCTCGGTCTCTTCGTCGATGTGGCCCAGGGTCTTGTTCCAGTCGATGTCCAGCTCGCTGAGCCAGCCGGTCAGGGTGGGCAGGTCATGGGTGCTGGTGGTCGCCAGCGCATCGTCGGACCATTTGATAATGGGTTTGAAATGGGCGTTGTCCTGTTCGAACAGCAGCACCCGCATGCCCAGGATGCCCCTGCTCGAGAGTTTCTCATGCAGGCCATCCGGCACTGTGCCCAGGTCTTCGCCAAGCACCACAGCCTTGTGGCGCCAGGATTCCAGGCACAACAGCCGCAGCATGTCGTCCAGCGGGTAATTCAGGTACGCCCCTTCACTCGGGGGGGAGTCCAACGGAACGACCCACAGCCGCTGCAAACCCATCACGTGGTCGATGCGCAAACCGCCTGCGTGGGCGAAGTTGGCGCGCAGCATCTCGATAAAGGCGCGAAACCCGTTGCGCTTCAGGCCGGTGGGCGAGAAGGCGGAGATGCCCCAACTCTGCCCCGAGCGGTTGAGGATGTCCGGTGGGGCCCCTACGGTGAGAGCCGACAGCAGCTCGTCCTGACGACTCCAGGCCTGGCTACCGGCGCCGTCGGCGCCCACCGCCAGATCCCCGATCAGGCCAATGCTCATGCCACTGCTTTTGGCTGCGGTCTGTGCTCGCTCCAGGCCTCGCGCGATCAGCCACTGAGCGAAGGCGTGGAAGCCGATTTGCTCGCCATGTCGGGACGCAAACTCGTTGAGGGTGGGGCTGCGCGGGTTTTTGTACGCGTCTGGCCATTCGTGCCAGTTGCCTCCGATACCCAACGCATCGGCTTCATCGCGCAGGGCCTCGAAGCGGCAGTGATTTTCCAGCGCTTCACCGCCTGCATGACGGAAGCTGTTGAAATCCTCGTGCAGTGGATGGGCGCCGCCGATGAACGACGCATACAGGGCCCGGTAGAGTTTCCATTTGGCCGCCGCTGCGGCGGGCCAGTCAATCAGGGGCAAGCCCTCCAGGCGCTGCAGTTCCTCGCCCAACCCGGTCTGCTCGACGGCGGCGCGCACCGCTCGCTCGCCAAGGATGGCGCCGGGGGCTGCATACAGGGCGTTGAGAAACAGGCGACTGGAAGGGGAATAGGGGCTGAAGCGCTCGCTGTCGTTGGAAAACATTGCATGCACCGGACTGATGGCCACGGCCGCCGCGCCCCGTTCGCCTGCCGAGCGAACGAAGGTTTCCAGCGCCTGGGTATCGCCGAAGCCGCCATCGCCTTTGCGGTGCAAGTAATACAGTTGCAAGGTCAGGCCCCACGCGCGGGGCACGCCGGTGTCCATGGCCATCGCCAGGGTGTAGGCCGTCTTGGGTGCGACAGCGATGGTCAGGTGCTGACCCGCGATCGCCAGTTGCTGGTAACCCACCGTTGCCAACGCGGGCAACTCGCCGTTGGCGGTCAGTTTGGCATCCAGCCGCGAGCCGTCCTCGAGCTCCAGCACGAAGGGTGTCCCGGGCTTGAACCATGCCGAAAGATCCAGATTGCTGCCGTGGTCGACCGTTAGCAGCGGCGGAGGCGTTGTTGACTGGCTTTGTTCCTGGAGGCGTTTCAGACTTTCATCGATCTGTGCGTCGTCGTCGGCGGGGTAGCCTAGTCCGTTCAGTACCTTGCGCAGCACCTCCGGACTAACCCTTTGCGGTCGGGCGTTGGCGTCTTTCCAATCGACTGACAGCCCGGCCTCGACCGCCAGCATTTCCAATGAGTCATTGCTCATTCTGTTCCTCCACAACGTCACTCGATATCAGGCTGACAATGGCCGTGTAGGGATTGAGGGTGCCGGATTGGGAAAGTTCTGCCGATTTTGGATGTGATTCATGAATGACCTGTTGCGCGCTGTACGCCTCGCTCTCCAGCGGATGTGCGCTGAGGTTCAGGTCGATGCGCAACACAGTGCCGTCGCCCATCTGCCAGCGCGCGCTGACCGCTTTATCACCCAGTACCTGAGCGCCCAGGGCTTGCACCCCCTCAAGGCGCGGAACAACGTGCCGATGGCGCAGACCCAACAGGGTTTTGTACAGCGACAGCCAATTCCGATGATCCTGCCCCTTGTCCGTTTCCAGCAGCAAGGCATCGAAGGCCGGACGCGACGCTTGGAAGGTCTGCAGAGCATTGGGGTCCGGGATGCGTTCGCGCTGCTCTGGATCGGCGAACGCGGCAAAGTCCTTGAACTCGCCGCGACGGCCTTCGCGCACGGCATCGGCCAGTTCGTCATGAAAGTCGGTAAAGAACAGGAAGGGCTCGCTCGCCCCCCATTCGTCGCCCATGAACGTGAGCGGGATCATCGGTGACAGCAGCAGCAAGGCTGTCGCCGCACGCAGGGCCTCAGGCGGACAGAGCTGCGATAGACGCTCGCCCAGCGCACGGTTGCCGATCTGGTCGTGGTTCTGCAGAAACAGCACGAACGAGGTCGCAGCCAAGTGTGCGCTGGGTTCGCCGCGTCCATGGCCATGGCGCGTCGATTCGCCCTGGTAGACAAACCCCTCGCTCAGCAGGCGGGCCAGCTTATGCGTCGGTTGCTCGGCGAAATCGGTGTAGTAGGCGTCCGTCTCGCCGGTCAGCAGCACATGCAAGGTGTTGTGGCCGTCATCGTTCCATTGCGCATCGAAGCCCTGTTCCATGCGATGGGCTTCGTTGAATTCGTTTTCCAGCACCAGCCAGACGTGACGCGACGGCGCAATTTCCTGCCGCACGCGCTCGGCGAGCGCCTTGAGAAAGGTCGGGTCTTCGATGGCGTGCACCGCGTCGAAGCGTAGGCCGTCGAAGCGGTAGTCCTGCAGCCACATCAGTGTGTTGTCGATGAAAAAGTCGCGCACCTCGGGTCGCCGAAAATCGATGGCGTCCCCCCAGGGCGTCTTTTTATCGCTGCGGAAGAAGTGCTTGGCATAGTGGCCCAGGTAGTTGCCGTCAGGCCCGAAATGGTTGTAGACCACGTCCAGGATCACTGCCAGCCCCAGCCCATGGGCGGTGTCGATCAAATGTTTGAGTTGTTCCGGCGAGCCGTAGGAAGACTGCGGTGCGTAGGGCAGCACGCCGTCATAGCCCCAGTTGCGATCGCCCGGAAATTGCGCGATGGGCATCAATTCGATTGCGGTAAAGCCAGTGTCGGCCCAATGCTGCAAGTGCTGTTCGACGCCGACGAAACCGCCGAGGGCGCCCACATGCACTTCGCAGATGACCGCCTCGTGCCAGGGTCGGCCCTGCCAGGCGTGCTGTTGCCAGGCAAAGGCGGCCTGATCGATCACTTGGCTGTAGCCCTGCACGTCGTCGACCTGAGCCCGGGAGGCCGGGTCAGGTACGAGAAGATCGTCATCGATTTTGTAGCGATAGCGCGTGCCGGCAGCGCACTGAGCATCGAGGACAAACCAGCCGTCCTCTTGCGCGAGGAGGGCCTGCGACGGCCCGTTTTCGATTTCTACGCTGACGCGTTTCGCATCCGGTGCCCACAGGGCGAACCGGGTATGTGCGGGATCCAACAGGGCGGCGCCATGGCGCCACCTCTCTTCCGTGCGCAAAGGCATCCGTTACCCCTTTTTTCAGTTCAAGAATCAGTAATGCAGTGCCGCTCCCACGTTCTTTTTCAGCAGTTCCTGATAGAGATCGGCGTAGGGTTCCACCGCTTTGTGCCAGTCGAAAGGCGCCGCCATTGCACGGCAACGCATGGCATTGAGCAGCGTCGGGTTGGCAAAGACGTTGAAGGCGCGGGTCAGCGCCTCGGTGTAGCTTTCCACCGTAGATTCGTCGAACAGGAAGCCCGTGCAGCCGTCTTCGATGGTGTCTGCCAGGCCGCCGGTCCGACGCGCCACGGGCAAGGAGCCAAAACGCTGGGCGTACATCTGGCTCAAGCCGCAAGGCTCGTAACGAGAAGGCATGAGCAGGAAATCGCTGCCGGCGAACATGCGACGGGCATCGGTCTCATTGAACCCCACGCGCACGCTGATCTGACCGGGGAAGCGAGCGGCGAGGGCGCGCATGGCGTCTTCTTCGTCCGGTTCTCCGCGACCGATGATCGCAATCTGCCCACCGTTATTGACGATGAACTCAGCCACACCAATGGTCAGGTCCAGGCCCTTCTGGTAGACCAGTCGGGAGACCACGGCGAACAAAGGGCCGGTCGAGGGTTCGAGTTCGAACAGCTCGCGCACGTAATCGGCGTTGATTTCTTTGCGCTTCCATTCATTCGGCGCAAAGTTGCAAATCAAATGGTCATCGGTGGCCGCATCCCAGCTTTCGTCGATGCCGTTGGGAATCCCGCTCAGTTGGCCGCGCATGGCCTTGCTCTGCAGGAAGCCTTCCAGACCACAGCCGAAGTCAGGGGTGGTGATTTCCTCGGCGTAGGTCGCGCTGACGGTGGTGATGTGGCTGGCGTAGGCCATGCCCGCCTTGATGAACGACAGGCGCCCGTAGAACTCCATGCCATCCGGGCCCAGCGCCTCATCCGGGATGCCCAGTTCACGACTCGACGCCGTGCTGACAAAGCCTTGATAAGCCAAGTTGTGGATCGTGAAGATGCTGGGCGTGCTCTGGCCGCGCCATTTCATGTACGCAGGGGCCAGGCCAGCAGGCCAGTCATGGGCGTGGACCAGCTCGGGGCACCATTGGGTTTTCACGGCGCCGGCGGCGAAGTCCGCCGCTGCCAGGCCCAGACGGGCAAAGCGAATGTGGTTATCGGACCAGTCTCGACCCTGGTTGTCGCCATAGGGGGTGCCTTCGCGCTCGTAGAGCTCCGGGCAGATCAGCACATAAATGACCAAGCCGTCTTTCATGTCCATCCGGCCGATTTTGCAGGGAGGCAGGGCGGCGTGGCCGTTCAACTGGCTAATAATGTGAATCGGGTTTCCGCTATTGATGACCTGTGGATAGCCGGGAATCAGCACGCGTACATCGTGAAGGTGGCGCATGGCGCGCGGCAGTGCAGCAGACACATCACCCAGGCCGCCGGTTTTCACCAGATCGGCCATTTCCGAGGTGACGAAAAGGATTTTTTTCCGATTCGCCATCGACATGCCTGGTTGGACAGGGGGCAGTTGCAGCAAAGGTACGCTCGTCGTTGCGAAGACCGGCAGATGGGTCAGCTCGCTGGCCGGCTGATTAAAACTCTCTCCCTTCTGGGTTTTGACAGCGGCACTAATCATCGTTTTCTCCCATTCGATACGCAGTGTTGGTACAGCACTTGGTTCTACTTGGCCATGTCCTATGGCCAGACACACAAGACCTACGCAAAATCGATACCCATTTACCGACTGCATAGAAAGGACAAGGGTGAAAGCGGCCTCTGCCTAGGCTTTAGCCCTTAGCATAGGCGCTCTAATCACATGACCCAGGGCCGTTGTAGAAGTTTCGACTTTTTTTGTTGGAAAGGTCTGGCACGCGGCATGGCGCCCAAATGTAGTCAGCGTGGATTCCCACTACAGAATTTTGCCAGCCGCTTGCTGGGCCTCTCTTCCCGCTATAAAGGCACAAATCCCGAGGTCCATGCCGTTGGTCGGATTGTTCGACAATTGGCCGCCGTGCCTTATTCCTGTGCCCCGCGCGCGCTGTTTCCGGGCACGGGGCAAGCGTATGCCTGGGCGCGCCTTTTCTCGGTGCAGCGTGAACCGATCCGCTTACTCGTACAGAAAATTCCTACTTTCGTATCGGGATCTTTTAGTGCGTGCCACGGTAGAATCCGGCGCACGCGGCACGAGGCGTTTCAAGTCTCGCTGCCTGATAACCCCCGAGGTGTAGAGGAAGTCAATGCAAGCCCCTGAGGTGCTGGTCCTGCAGGCCAGCTATAGCAACCCGGTTCACGCACAAGCCATCGGCTTTCTGCTCAATCAATACGCTGAAGACGCCATGGGCGGTGGCGAATCACTGTCGATGGACACCCGTGAGCAACTGGCGTTCGAATTGGCCAAGCGCCCCCACGCGTTCAGCGTGCTGGCCTTCATCGCTGGCGAGCCGGTGGGGTTGGTCAATTGTTTCGAAGGTTTCTCGACCTTCGCCTGTCGACCGCTGGTCAACGTTCACGACGTGGTGGTCGTGGGTTCGGCAAGGGGGCAGGGCATCAGTCAGAAGATGCTCGCCAAGGTGGAAGAAATCGCCCGTCAGCGCGGTTGCTGCAAAATCACCCTGGAAGTCCTGGAGGGTAATCAGGTCGCCCAAGGGGCTTACCGCAAGATGGGCTATGCCGATTATCAGCTCGACCCTCGAATGGGGCGCGCGCTGTTCTGGCAAAAAGCTCTGTAATCATGGTGGTGGCCGTGCGGCTCGCCGGGTTGCGCCTGCTTGGGGCGCTCCTGGCGACGCGCAGCCTGGCAGACGGAACGGCGAAGGCTGTTGCGGGAGCAACACCGTTCAAAACATTTGTAACAGTTCTATCCTGTAAGGCGATTCTGTGGGCGATGTAGGATCGCCTCCCGTATTGAATTCAGGAACCTCATGTCCCCTTCACTGGAACCCCCCAGTTGTTTTCCCCTTGGCGCATCGAGCGGTCATGCCGTTCACCCACAGTCTGACGCAGCCCCGCGCTTTCTTGCATTGACCTCCAACCTCGGCCCGCATCGGCGCGCGCCGGGCTTCGCTGTGCCTGTCTTCCCGCTTTTGAAAAGGAACCATTGACCCATGGAATGGCTTGCGGATCCTACGGCATGGCTTGGCCTGCTGACCTTGATCGTGCTGGAACTCGTGCTGGGCATCGACAACCTGGTGTTCATCGCCATCCTCGCCGACAAGCTGCCCCCTGAGCAGCGTGACCGGGCTCGCGTCCTGGGCTTGTCGCTGGCATTGATCATGCGCCTCGGCCTGCTGGCCAGTATTTCGTGGATGGTGACCCTGACCGAACCCTTGTTCGAGGTCTTTGGAAAGGCGTTCTCCGGCCGCGACCTGATCATGCTGTTTGGCGGTATCTTTTTGCTGTTCAAGGCCACCATGGAACTGCATGAGCGCCTCGAAGGCCATGTGGCGCAGCGCACTGGCGGCACCACGTATGCGTTGTTCTGGCCAATCGTGGCGCAGATCGTGGTGCTCGACGCCGTGTTCTCGCTGGATGCGGTCATCACGGCGGTGGGCATGGTCGATGAGCTGTCGGTGATGATGATCGCCGTGGTGTTCTCGATCGCCATCATGATCATCGCCAGCAAACCCCTGACCTCGTTCGTCAATGCCCACCCCACCGTGATCATGCTGTGTCTGGGTTTCTTGATGATGATCGGGTTCAGCCTCACTGCCGACGGCCTTGGGTTCCACATTCCGAAGGGTTATCTGTACGCGGCGATCGGATTCTCGATCCTGATCGAGCTGTTCAACCAGATTGCCCGATCGCGGCGCAAGCGTAGCCTGAAAGGGCACCTGCCACGCCGTGAGCGCATGGCTCACGCCGTGCTGCGACTGCTGGGTGGGCGCAAACCCGGTGTCGAGGAAGTGGGCGAAGACATCGTCGACATGCTCGACGGCGACAGCGAAGAGCCCGTGTTCGAGCGTCGCGAGCGCGTGATGATCAGTGGCGTGTTGCAACTTGCACAGCGCCCCATCCGCACGGTAATGACTGCGCGCAATGACGTCGACATGATCGATCTCGCAGATGATGCGGCCCATGTCCGCCAACAGTTGATGGCGTCTTCCTACTCGCGGTTGCCCCTGATTCGCAACGGTCGGGTAGAGGAGCCATTGGGTTTCGTGCACAAGAAGGAGTTGCTCAACGCCATGTTGGCGGGCAACGAGCCTGATCTCGAGCGGCTCAAGCGCGATGCCGTGAACCTGCTCGACAGCTTTTCGATCCTCAATGCACTGGATCAGATGCGGGCCGAATCGACGCACATCGCCTTCGTGGTCAACGAGTTCGGCGACTTCGTCGGCATCCTGAGCATGACCGACATCCTTGAATCCATTGCCGGAGAATTGCCCGACGCCAGCGAGGCCGAGGCGCCTGACATGGTCGAAGAGGGTGACGGCATGCTGGTCAATGCCGCCATCAATCTGAATCATCTGCGTGAGCGTCTGGGTTTCAAGACGCCCGCCACGGATGAATACCAGACCCTGGCAGGGTTGATCATGAGTGCGCTGGATCGCTTGCCGGTCGTGGGTGACCAAGTGCGATGTGACGGATGGGACCTGAGGGTCGTTCAGGTGCAGGAACGACGGGTCACCCGGGTGTTGTTGCGCAAGGCGTGATCCCGGCGCCATCGCTGGGAAGCCGCGGCCTCGGGCCTGAAGCGACCAGGTGTCGCGAGGTGTTCAGCGCGGCGGGGCGGGCAGCGGTGGCCGAGCCTCGCCACCTTTACGCTGCCTGCGCCGCCTCAACCGCTGCCGTCGCCAACGCGAGCGGCAGCGTGAGGGGGGCGCTTACTTGGCGGCGACTTCCGGCACCGCACTTTGCTGCTTTTCCTCTTTTTCGATCGCGGCGAAATCGCTCAGGCCCTTTTGCGCATACGGGTCGCCAATCAGACGCGGACGAGCTTTGAAATCCAGGCTGACCAAGCTCTTGCTGGTGTCCAGTTCGTCGAAACTCAGCCCGGCCAGTTGTGCCCAGGTGTGGATGAGGTTGGAACTGGTGTAAGGGCGGTTGTGAATGCTGTCGAAGCTCCAGTCATGGGTTTCGCGCCATTTCGGCGAGGCATAGGCGATGAAGGGCACGGTATACATCGGCAGCGTCGGCTTGGCTTCATTGCGGCCCAGGGTGTTGCGACCCGGTGAGTCGTAGACATCTTCGCCGTGGTCCGACAGGTACAACAGGAAGCCGTTCGGATCAGCCTTGCTGTAGGTCTTGATCAGGCTCGACACCACGAAGTCGTTGTAGAGGACGGCGTTGTCGTAGCTGTTGTACAACTCCAACTTGCTGTCGTCGATGGCCGCTGGTACCCCATCGCGGCCTGTGAATTTCTCGTACTCCTGCGGATACCGATACTGGTAGCTCATGTGGGTGCCCAGCAGATGCACCACAATGAGTTTGCGAGGCGCCGCATCCGTCAGGGCTTTGGCGAAAGGTTCCAGAACGTCGCCGTCATACTGGCGCGCATTCTGATTGCGGTTATTGTTCAAGTACACCTGCTCGTCGGCCTGTTCGGAGAAGGTCGTGAGCATCGTATTGCGCTTCGTCATGGTCTGCTGGTTGGTGATCCAGAAGGTCTTGTAACCCGCTTGTTTCATGACGCTGACGAGGGAGGGTGTCTTGAGGTAAAGGTCTGGATGCTCTTCGTCGGCGAAGGTGAGGACTTGCTGCAGCGCTTCGATCGTGTAGGGGCGCGGCGTGATGACATTGTTGAACACCTGCAACTCGTCCTTCATCGCATCCAGATTGGGCGTGGTCTGCCGCGGATAGCCATACAGGTGCATCCGTCCGCGGTTGGTGGATTCACCGATCACCAGCACCAGCGTGGTGGGCAGGCCCGCTTGCTGATCCTTGAGGTTTTTCAACGGGGCGATGTTGCTGCTGGTGGTCAGCATGTCCTGCATGCTGTCCAACTGCTGGGTGTAGCGGTGATAGGCAACCAGCATCTGCCACGGCACTGCGGGCTCGATGCGCGATTCGAACGCTTCGAGCCCGGCTTCGGTGGTGTCGAAACGGGCCAACTGCTTGGCCAGCGGGTAGCCGACGATCGCGACCAACAAGGCAGTAGCGGCCACCAGTGCACGACCGCGCGGCATGTACACGGGGCGCAGGCGGGTCCAGAGAAAAATGGCGAAGGCGGTATGGGCGATGAAAGCCAGCACGATCCACCAAGCGAAGTACTGAGTCATGTACTCGCCGGCTTCCGAAATGTTCGACTCGAACATGATGAAGATGACGCTCTGCGAGAACTCCTGCTGGTAGATGAAGAAGTAACCCAGACTGGCCATCGAACAGGCCCACAGCACCACGCCGATGATCGCGGCCAGAAGGCGAGTCTTGTTGGGGAATAGCAGCATCGGTGCCAGCCAGATGCCGCTCATTACGAACGCCTGACGGAACCCGGCGAAGCCTGTGATTCCGGTCAACTGGATCAACAGTTGGGTGATGCCGGAAAAATACCAAAAGAAGACGAACAGCCAGATCAGGCCTGCCCAATCGAAGCCCTTCGGACTCGTGTTGCCCCGTTTCGTTGTTGCCATCAAGCGCTCCCGCTATAAATCTTCGAGCGGCGCGCGTGCCGCTACGTGGGTCATGAGAGCGCGAACCGCGGTATGCAGGCCCGCAAGCGCTCTACAAAGGGGCGCGAGTATGGTTGGCATGACGTGAAAAAAACGTGAGGGCGGCGTGAGCGATGCGTTGGGGTGCTCAAGCACGGGATTTTGCAAGGTGGCGGAACGTTACAGAGTGTGTCGAGTCCGACTATAGGCCGGGTGTCGGGCTGTCGCAGGACGGGGTGTCGTAGGGAGAGGGGGGAGATCGAAAGGCAAGCCAGGAAGACTTGCCTTGGATGGCAGACGGCGGGGGATCAGGCCTGGAGCGCGGTGCTCTGGCTGGACAACTGAGCGTGTTGCAGCATCAGGGTCAGGTGAGCGACTTTCTTTTGCAATTGATCGCGCTGCTCTTTGAGTTCGCGCAGCTCATCACGACGGATGGTGACATACAGGGTTTGTGGAGCGGTTGCCGGTAGTACTGTGCCCATTGCTTCACCTCGCAAACGGCGGGATTCAACTTCATTAGGTTCAAGCAATGACAACCTCGCTACCCGACTTGCCTATGCTTCCTACCTATGTCGGCGCGGATTCTGATTTCTTTTGACGCAAAAGGGAACTTTTTTATTTTGAATTGTCGCTAAGGTGCGCGCCTGGCGACGAACGGCGATTTAGAGCCGCCCAGCGCACCAAAATGAAACTATTTTCACCGGGAAACCTTCATCCGCCTCCCCGGACTAACCCAATAAGCGGCACTGGGCTATAGAATGAGGCACCCTGTTTTCGATTTTAGGAGCACCTCTACATGCAACTCGGGATTGTTGGACTTGGCCGCATGGGCGGCAACATCGCACGTCGTCTGATGCTCGACGGCCACACCACGGTGGTCTACGACCGCGATGAGCAGTCTCGTGCCGTGCTCGCCAACGAAGGTTCGACGCCTGCCGATGATTTGAAGTCACTGGTGGCCGCCCTGGAAAAACCGCGCGCCGTCTGGGTCATGCTGCCCGCTGGAGCTCCTACCGAAGACACCATCAACCAACTGGCCACCCTGTTGGAGCCGGATGATGTGATCATCGACGGCGGCAACACCTATTACAAAGACGATATCCGTCGCTCGGTCGAGCTCAAGGCCAGGCAGTTGCACTACGTCGATGTCGGCACCTCTGGCGGCGTCTGGGGCCTGGAGCGCGGTTACTGCATGATGATCGGTGGGGAAACCGAAGTCGTCGATCGTCTCGATCCCCTGTTCAAAACCCTGGCGCCCGGCATGGGCAGCATTCCGCGCACGCGGGATCGCGCCAAGGATGCCGACCCTCGCGCTGAGCAGGGCTACATCCATGCGGGCCCGCCGGGCGCTGGTCACTTCGTCAAGATGATCCATAACGGCATCGAGTACGGCATGATGCAGGCGTTCGCCGAGGGCTTCGACATCCTCAAGACCAAGAACGCCGACAGCTTGCCAGCCGATCAACGCTTCGACTTGAACCTGGGCGACATCGCCGAAGTCTGGCGTCGTGGCAGTGTGGTCTCTTCCTGGCTGCTGGACCTGACCGCCGACGCCCTGGCAACCGATCCGCAACTCGACGCATATTCCGGTTCGGTCGCCGATAGCGGCGAAGGGCGCTGGACCATCGAAGCGGCCATTGAGCAGGCCGTGCCGGTGCCTGTGTTGTCCAGTTCCCTGTTCGCACGTTTCCGCTCGCGTCAGCAGAGCACCTATGGCGACAAGATGCTCTCGGCCATGCGTTTCGGTTTCGGTGGTCACAAAGAACCTAAATAAATAAGGAAGCCTCCCCCATGGGTTTATCCCGCAGCAAGCAGAATGCCCCGGTCGCGCCCGCGACCACGCTGTTCCTGTTCGGCGCCCACGGTGACCTGGTCAAACGGTTGTTGATGCCTGCCCTCTACAACCTGTTTCGTGACGGGCTGGTGGGGGAGGACCTGCACATCGTCGGCGTTGACCACAACACGGTCAGCGACAGCGAGTTTGCGCAGAAACTCGAGGATTTCATTCGCAAGGAGGCGGCCAACAAGGTCGCCCAAGGCGGGGAAGACCCTCTTGACCCTGAGCTGTGGGGCAACCTGGCCGAACGGATTACCTACATCACCGGTGATTTTCTCGACGATGCGACCTACTCGGCCATCGACGACAGGATCAAGCGCACCGGAACGCGCAACGCCGTTTTCTACCTGGCGACTGCGCCGCGCTTCTTCAGTGAGGTGGTCCAGCGGTTGGGCTCGTCAGGCCTCATGGCGGAGAACGAAGAGCAGTTTCGCCGGGTGGTGATCGAAAAGCCGTTCGGTCACGACCTGCCCAGCGCCGTGGCGCTCAACGCCTGCTTGCTCAAAGTCATGAGCGAGAAACAGATTTATCGGATCGACCACTATCTGGGCAAGGAAACGGTCCAGAACATTCTGGTCAGCCGTTTCTCTAACGGGTTGTTCGAGTCGTTCTGGAACAATCACTACATCGACCACGTCCAGATCACCGCCGCAGAGACCGTCGGTGTGGAAACCCGCGGCAGTTTTTACGAAACCACCGGCGCCCTGCGGGATATGGTGCCCAACCACCTGTTCCAATTGCTGGCGATGGTGGCGATGGAACCGCCGGCTGCATTCGGTGCCGACGCGGTGCGGGGCGAGAAGGCCAAGGTCATCGGCGCCATTCGGCCGTGGTCGGAAATGGAAGCGCTGGCCAATTCGGTGCGCGGGCAATACACCGACAGTACGCTCAACGGCACCCGTGTTTCCGGCTACCGCGAAGAGGACCGGGTGGCCGCGGACAGCACCACGGAAACCTACGTCGCGCTCAAGGTGATGGTCGATAACTGGCGCTGGATGGGGGTGCCGTTCTACCTGCGCACCGGCAAGCGCATGAG
Organism: Pseudomonas sp. GD03842; assembly: GCF_029841165.1. NCBI lineage: Bacteria > Pseudomonadati > Pseudomonadota > Gammaproteobacteria > Pseudomonadales > Pseudomonadaceae > Pseudomonas > Pseudomonas sp. GD03842. Next base: position 178,992 of record NZ_JAOCEA010000001.1, read on the forward strand.
CGTGCGCGACACCGAGATCGCCATCTGCTTCAAGCCTGCGCCCTACGCGCAATTCCGCGGCACCGATGTCGACCGTGTCGCGCCCAACTTCCTGAAAATCCAGATCCAGCCCGACGAAGGCATGTGGTTCGACCTGCAAGCGAAAAAGCCGGGGCCGACCCTCGATATGCAAACCATCGAGCTGGGCTTTGCCTACAAGGACTTCTTCGAAATGCAGCCGTCGACTGGGTACGAAACCTTGATCTACGACTGCCTGACCGGGGATCAGACCCTGTTCCAGCGCGCCGATAACATCGAAAACGGCTGGCGGGCCGTGCAACCGTTCATCGATGCCTGGTCCAAGGACCCCCATGTGGAGTTCTACAAGGCTGGAGAGGACGGGCCGGCGGCTGCTGACGAACTGCTCGAACGCGACGGTTTCCACTGGCAACGTCTCGGATGAGGGAAACCATGCATTCGCCTATCCGTTTCATGCTGTCGGACATCGACGGCACGCTGTTGCGACCGGATCACAGCCTCAGCCAAGCCAACATCGACGCGGTGCGCAAGCTGCGGGATGCCGGAATTCGTTTCACGGTGGCCAGCAGCCGCCCGCCAAGGGCCATGCGCCGGCAGATCGAGGCGCTGGGCATCGACCTGCCGACGGTGAGTTTCAATGGCGCCAACATCGTCAACCCCGACGGCAGCCTGCTCAAGGCTCACCGTATCGACCCCGTTGCGGCGCGCACGAGTCTGGACCTGTTCGCCGACCAACCGGTGTCGGTCTGGGTGTTCGCCGATGACCAGTGGCTGCTGCTCGACCCGCTCGGAGATTACGTCGAGCATGAGCGCACTACGCTAGGCTACGACTTTGTTCAAGTGCAGCATTTCGATGAGTACATCGATCGGATCGACAAGATCGTGGCCGCCAGCAAGGACTTCGAACTGCTCAAGCGGCTTGAAGCCCAGCTCAACCCGTTGATTGCGGACACTGCCCTGGCTGCACGTTCGCAGGCGTATTACCTTGACGTTACCGCCCTGGAGGCCAACAAAGGCGCCGCGTTGGCTACGCTGGCCGACGCGCTGGGCATCCCGCTCGCACAGGCCGCTGCCATCGGCGACGCCGGTAATGATGTGGCGATGTTTGCGCGCGCCGGGTTGGCGATCGCGATGGGGCAGGCGGAAACAGGCGTCAAATCTCACGCTCATCACGTGACGGGCAGCAATCTGGAAGACGGGCTGGCCATGGCCATCGAGCGTTACGTACTGCCGCATTGATTCCAGACACCCGAGGGGGCGGTGCCCATGGCTGTATTGATCGAAGACTACGCGCTGCTCGGCAATTGCCACACGGCAGCGTTGGTGGCCCGTGACGGGTCACTGGACTGGTTGTGCTTCCCGAGGTTCGACGCCCCTGCCTGCTTTGCTGCCTTGCTGGGCGACAGCGACAACGGCCGCTGGAAAATTGCCCCCACGGACGGTCAGTGCCAGACCCGGCGCCACTACCGCGACGGCACGCTCGTGCTCGAAACCTTGTTCACCGCCGACACCGGACGCGCCATGCTGGTGGACTTCATGCCTATGGGGCAGGAAAACAGCGTGGTGCGAATCGTCGTCGGGCTGGAAGGGCGCATGGACTTTTCCATGGACCTGGCGATCCGGTTCGACTATGGCAGTACGGTACCGTGGGTTGAAAAGCGAGAGCCTCATACCATGACCGCGGTCGCCGGACCGGACATGCTGGTGCTGCGAACGCCGTCGGAACTGCACCCCATGGACCATCACACTGAAAGCCTGTTTACCGTGGAGGCCGGACAGCGATTGAGTTTCGCCCTGAGCTGGCAGCCGTCCCACGAGCCGGTGCGCGACGGGTTCGAAGTCGAGCAGGCACTGCAGCAGACCGTCGCCTACTGGCGTGAGTTTTCGGACCGTTGTCCGGAGGTCGGGCCATGGACCGATCAGGTCAAGCGCTCGTTGATCACCCTCAAGGCCATGACCTATGCCCCCACCGGTGGCATCGTGGCGGCGGTCACCACCTCGCTGCCCGAGCAATTGGGCGGCGAGCGCAACTGGGACTACCGCTTCTGCTGGCTGCGTGATGCAACGATGACGCTGCTGGCGTTCATGAACCTGGGCTACTACGAGGAAGCTTCCGCATGGCGTAACTGGCTGTTGCGTTCGGTCGCCGGGAATCCCGACCAGGTGCAGATCATGTACGGCTTGGGTGGCGAGCGGCGCCTGCCGGAGTATCAACTGCCGTGGCTCAGCGGGTATGAGCAGTCCCGTCCGGTGAGGGTCGGCAACGCAGCAGCGACGCAGACGCAACTGGATGTGTACGGGGAGGTGGCCGACGCCATGACCCAGGCGTTGAAAAGCGGTCTCCCGCGCTTGCCCCGCAGCACGGAAATCCAGAAAGTCATCATGCCGTTTCTGGAGCAGGTCTGGCACCTGCCGGATGCCGGCATCTGGGAGATCCGCTCCGAGCCTCGGCACTTTACCCATTCGAAAGTCATGGCGTGGGTGTCGTTCGACCGTAATGCGGGGGTGCTGTCGCAGAGTGACAGCCCGGACGACCGCGAGCGGGGGCGGCACTACCGACGGATTGCCGACGAGATTCATGCCGACGTCTGCGCCCATGGCTACGACCCGGAATTGGCCAGCTTCGTACAAACCTACGGCGGCAAGGAATTGGACGCCAGCCTGCTACAGATCGCCCTGACCGGGTTCCTGCCCATCGATGACCCGCGTGTGACGGGCACCGTCGCGCAAATCGAAAACACTCTGATGCAGGACGGATTGTTGTTGCGGTACGACGGCGAACGCAGTGTCGATGGGGTGTCCGGCAGCGAAGGCACCTTTCTGGTGTGCTCATTCTGGCTGGCCGACGTGTATGTCTTGCAGGGGCGTGAGCAGGAGGCCAGTGACCTTTTCGATCGGTTGTGTGGCTTGTGCAATGACGTGGGCCTGCTCGCTGAGCAGTACGATCCTCGCGCTGGGCGCATGCTAGGTAACTTCCCCCAGGCGTTCAGTCACATCGGCATCATCAACACGGCGTTGAATCTTCACCGCGTGGTGTGCCCGGTCAAAACCCGCGCCGCGCAGCAGGCTGAGGTCTGATGCGTTGCCTCGCGCTCATTCCGCCTTGCGGAACGTGAAGTTGATCCGCTGCTCGCCCAATTGTGGATGATCGGCCTGTTTGATCGGCATGACCCCGTGATAGCGCAGCCTGTCTTCGCCGCCCCAGACCACCACATCACCATGGAACAGCGGCACGCGTTGTGTGGCGTCGCCGCGCGCGTGGCCGCCAAAGAGGAACATCGCTGGAATGCCGAGGGACACTGAGACCACCGGCCAACCCAGATCGAGCTCATCCTTGTCCTGATGCAGCGCCAGTTTCGCACCGGGAATGTAGCGGTTGATCAGGCAGGCGTCCGGAACGAAGTCCGCAAACCCTGCGCAGTCCGCAGCCCTTTGCGCCAGCTCCAGAAACACGGCCGGCATTTCAGGCCAGGGCTTGCCGGTTTGTGGGTCGATGGACGCGTATCGGTATCCGTTTCGGTCGGTGGTCCAGCCCACATCGCCGCAGCTGCTCAGCGCAACCGACATGGTGTAGCCGCCGGGCGTGGTCATGTGCCGGAAGGGCGCGCGAACCAAAACCCCCTCCAGCGCGGGCAGCAAGCGGTCGAGCAGCGGCAAGGCAAACCCGCGCAGCACGACGGAGCAGGGGCCGATCCGCTCGGTCGTCGGTGGCTGCGGCGCAGCGTCGGCGAATAGATCGAGCGTGGTGGGCGTGGTGCCTTTACGCTGCATCATCGGATACCGTCCGGATCAGAGTGCTTTGCTGACTTTCACGTCGCTGATCACGTCATCGCTCGCGCTGTGCATCTTCTGGAGGGCGGCGAGTGCTTCTTCAGCAGAAGGAGATTGCAACAGCGCGAACTCGAAGCGACGTTCGCCATTGAGCTTATAGCTGATGGCGTATTTGACGACCGGGGCCGTTGGGTTCATGAAGATTTCCTTAAAGACGATCCGGACCGAAGAGAAACGACGAAACTTTCACGCTCGGCCCGATTGAATGGGTCAACTCAGCCGGGAAGAGGAGCGGCGGACGATTTTGATCGAATGGGTGAAGGTCGTCTTGCGCCCCCCATGGCTGTCCATCTTGCGGCCGGCGGTGTCGATGGTGATGTTCCAGAAGCCGGAGCTGGGCACGGTGATCTTCGCCGGAAACCGGTCGAACGCGCCGCCGTGGTAGGTGTGACGGCCGCCATTTTTGAAACTGCGGAAATTCGCGTCGCTCATGAGGCGGATGTTGCAGAGCTGGGAGCACTCGATGACCACCATGTCATCTTCGTTAAGGTGCTCGCGCTGGTGTACGAACTTCATGGGTGTCTCCGGAAAACAGGCAGGCTTTGAAGCCCGCAACGATACCACGACGCGCTTGGGCATTGACGGCCAGCAGGCTTTTATCGCAGCGAACATGCCGAAAAATGCGTAAGGGCGGGGATTTAATCCGGTCCTCGCCTGTCGTAGCAGCTTTACTGGAGGGATTGTATGAAACTGGCTGTTGTTGTTCTGGCCTTGGCGATGACCGGTTGCGCCAGCGTGGCGGACATCGAGCATACGCCGGCGACCATGAGCGTCATGTCGGGCAAGAGCCCGCAAGCCTATGCCGAATGCTTTGTCGCGAAAATTGCCGAGAGCCGCAAACCGCCGCAGATCGAGCCGCACCGCGAAGGTCTGCGGGTCATCGTGCCGCAGAAATTTTCCAGCGGAACCCCCACCGCCATCGTCGACATCGAGAAGCGCTCAGGCGGCAGCTCGATCAAGCTGTTCGAAAGTGGCGGCAACAACCCCCTGCGTCCCAAGGACATTCAGCATGCGGTGACCGCGTGCATTTCGGGTGATTGATTCAGCGTCTCTATTTGCAGACCACCAGCACATTTCGGGTTTTGTAGTTGCCCACGTCCACGCCCAGGGTCTTGTCGGTTTCCTGGGGCTGCGGTGTGCCGTTGGTGCTGACGATGTTGTAGCCGGTGCCCGCGCAGGATGCGTCGGCTTTCTCATAGCAGGCGGCCCATGACATCGCTTCGCCGGAGCAGTCGATGCTGAGCGCCTGTTGGCCGTTTTTCAGGTAGGTGTTTTGTGCGGTCGCGCACCCGGCCAGGCCCAGTACTGCGATGACGGACAGGATCTTGATCATTTTTCGAAGGCTTCGCGATGAGGGCGGGGTTGATAATCAGCACTTCTCAGACTGAGCGGTGGTGCCATCGTTCCGGCATCACGGAAACATTTTTCTCCTAACAGCGCAGAACCCGGCTGCGGCGTAGCGCCGCCCGGCCGGGCGATGGATCAGGATTTGCGGTCGCTGCGCGGGCGAGGCGCCGCCGTATCCTCGAACACGGCCGCGACTTCGCGGGCCATGGCTTCGCTGGGCAGTGGGCCGGCCACTGCTTCCCCATCATGACCAACGAGCCACCATTGGCCGTCCTGCAGTTTCTGGATCTGGTATCCGTTTACGACGTTGCTTTGCGACATTGATCTGCCTCGATGAGTGACTCAGGTCGACATGATACGGTGCGAGCGTATTAATTTCCTGCGTGGCGCCGTAAACGCGGCTAGGCTTGCCTAAGTATCGCCGAAGCAGTCCGGGGCCAGGATGGCCTCGGCCGGCGAAGCTTCCGAGGCCTGGTCAAACCTTGCAGTCCATCCTTCGCACGTCGTCCCCCGGTGGTGCGCAAGGTTCGGTGATCGCAATATCGGAAATCGTGCGGAACTATCTGCGGAACTCTTCCTCTACCCACTCACCGAACGGCCAGTGGCGGGGGCATTGTAAGGTGATCGCCTCCTGATTAGACTGCGCCGCAACACCCCAAGCGCCATCAAGGACTTATATGATCAAGAAATGCTTGTTCCCTGCAGCCGGTTACGGCACTCGCTTCTTGCCAGCGACCAAAGCCATGCCCAAAGAGATGCTGGCAGTTGTCAACAAGCCGTTGATCCAGTACGGCGTGGAAGAAGCGCTGTCTGCGGGGCTGAATGAAATTTCCATCGTGACCGGTCGCGGCAAGCGTGCGCTGGAAGACCACTTCGACATCAGCTACGAGCTGGAACATCAGATCAAAGGCACCGACAAGGAAAAATACCTGGTCGGCATCCGTAGGCTGATCGACGAATGCACCTTCGCCTACACCCGTCAGACCGAGATGAAGGGCTTGGGTCACGCGATTCTGAGCGGTCGCCCGCTGATCGGTGATGAGCCGTTCGCCGTCGTACTGGCGGATGACCTGTGTGTGAACCTGGAGGGCGATGGCGTACTGGCCCAGATGGTCGAACTGTACAAGAAGTACAAATGCTCGATCGTCGCGATCCAGGAAGTTGATCCGCAGGAAACCAACAAGTACGGCGTCATCGCCGGCGAAGAGATCAAACCTGGCCTGGTGCGTGTGTCGCACATGGTCGAAAAACCCAAGCCGGAAGATGCGCCGTCCAACCTGGCGATCATCGGCCGCTACATCCTGACGCCGGACATCTTCAAATTGATCGAAGAGACCGAGCCGGGCAAGGGCGGTGAAATTCAGATCACCGACGCCTTGATGAAACAGGCTGCCAAAGGCGACGTGCTGGCCTACAAGTTCAAAGGCCAGCGTTTCGACTGCGGTAGTGCGGAAGGCTATATCGAAGCGTCCAACTTCTGCTTCGAACACTTCTACAAGACGGGCAAGTCGACCCAGTGATACCACTGTGCCGATCCTGAATCGGTCATCTGTATCGCAGCACAAGGCCACCTCCGGGTGGCTTTGTCGTTTCTGGGCGCCAGCCCTTGCCCGTTGCGCTGAAGCGGTTATGCTAGCCCTCCTGCCTAGGAGATAGACATGAGCTACGACTACGACCTTTTCGTCATTGGCGCCGGATCCGGTGGTGTTCGCGCCGCTCGATTTTCAGCGGGCTTCGGTGCTCGGGTGGCGGTTGCCGAAAGCCGTTACCTGGGAGGCACCTGTGTCAACGTTGGCTGTGTACCGAAAAAGTTGCTGGTCTACGGCGCACACTTTTCCGAGGATTTCGAAACCGCGCGGGCCTTCGGCTGGACGGTGGGCGAAACCGAATTCGACTGGGCACGCCTGATCGCCAACAAGAATCAGGAAATCAGCCGTTTGAACGGCATCTACCGCAAGCTGTTGAACGACAGTGGCGTGACCCTCATGGAAGGTCATGCGAAGCTGCGCGGGCCCCATGAAGTGGAAATCAACGGTCAGGTCTGTACCGCCGAGCACATCATGATCGCCACCGGTGGCTGGCCTCAGGTTCCCGATATTCCGGGCCGTGAGCACGCCATCACCTCCAACGAAGCCTTTTTCCTAAAAACGCTGCCCCAGCGGATCGTAGTGGTCGGGGGCGGCTACATCGCCGTTGAGTTCGCTTCGATCTTCAATGGCATAGGCAGTGACGTCACCTTGATGTACCGGGGCGAGCTTTTCCTGCGTGGGTTCGACGGCGGTGTGCGCGAGCACCTGCGCGACGAGTTGACCAAGCACGGCCTGAACCTGCGGTTCAATGCACAAATCGAGCGGATCGAAAAGCGAACGGATGGCACCCTGGACCTGACCCTGAACGACGGCACCACGGTCAACACCGATTGTGTGTTCTATGCGACCGGACGCAGGCCGATGCTCGATAACCTGGGCATGGAAACGGTCAATGTCGAACTCGACGACAAGGGGTTCATCAAGGTCGACGGCAATTACCAGACCAGCGAACCTTCGATCATCGCCATCGGCGATGTCACTGGGCGCGTGCAGTTGACACCGGTGGCACTGGCAGAAGGCATGGCCGTGGCGCGTCGACTGTTCAAACCGGAGCAGTACCGGCCAGTGGATTACAACCATATTCCAACCGCCGTGTTCAGTATGCCGAACATCGGTACGGTGGGCCTGACCGAGGAAGAGGCAAAGCGGGGCGGTTATGAACTGCAGATCTTCGAGAGCCGTTTCCGGCCCATGAAGCTGACGTTGACCGACAACCCGGAGCGTATCCTGATGAAGTTGGTCGTGGACGCGAAAACCGATCGTGTCCTAGGCTGCCACATGGTGGGACCGGATGCGGGCGAAATCATCCAGAGCATGGCCATCGCCATCAAGGCGGGCGCTACCAAGCGGGTATTCGACGATACGATCGGCGTTCACCCGACCGCCGCGGAAGAGTTCGTCACGATGCGCACCGTCACGCGCTGATCGCCAATACCGGCGCCACGGAAGGCGTCGGCCTGCAATCGTTTAGGGAAGGACCCTTTTTTGACCAGCAAGAGCTTTCCGGCAGCCATGCCTCTCGACCCCATTGCCCCTGATGGCCGTCCCGACGACGCTCAGGCCGCTCAACACAGCGAGCCCCACCACGAAAGTGAGCGGCAGTTCCGGACACTGGCCGATAACATGAGCCAACTGGCCTGGATTGCCGATCCGGCGGGCCAGATTCACTGGTACAACGCCCGGTGGTACAGCTACACCGGTACGTCGATGGAGGCCATGCTGGCGCTGGGTTGGCGTTCATTGCACCACCCGGATCATCTGGAACGGGTCAATGCCCGAATGCAACATTGCTTCGCGACCGGGTCGATCTGGGAGGACACCTTCCCGTTGAGGGGGCAGGACGGCCTCTATCGCTGGTTCCTGTCCCGGGCGCTGCCCATTCGCGACGCTCAAGGCAGTATCACCTATTGGATTGGCACCAATACGGACATCACAGCCCAGGTCAAGGCTGAAGATGCCTTGCGCGAGCTCAATGAAAGTCTGGAGCGCCGGGTGGCCGAGAGGACCCGCGAGCTGGCCGAGATCAATGAGCGCCTGCAGATCGAAATCAGCGAGCGCGCCCAGGCCGAGGAGGTGCTGCGGCATGCCCAGAAGATGGACGCCATCGGTCAATTGACCGGCGGGATCGCCCATGACTTCAACAACATGCTGACCGGCGTGCTTGGGGCGCTGGATTTGATTCAACGCCGCGTCGCCGCCGGGCGGGTGTCGGAAATCGATCGCTACATCGACGCCGCCATGAGTTCGGCGAACCGCGCGGCCTCATTGACGCATCGCCTGCTGGCCTTCGCTCGACGTCAGTCGCTCAACCCCCAGCCGGTCGATGTCAACCGGATGGTCGCGTCCATGGATGAGCTGGTGCGCCGGACCATCGGCGAAAACATCGAGCTGGAAGTCGACCTGAACCCGGCCTTGCGCTTGACCAGCACAGACGAGCACCAACTGGAAAACGCGTTGCTCAACCTGGTGATCAACGCGCGGGACGCGATGCCCGATGGCGGTCGTCTGCTGATCCAGACCGAAGGGGTGCACATCGCAATGCTGCACGACGCGCTGGTGCCCGGGGATTACGTCAGGCTCAGCGTGCAGGACACGGGCTGCGGGATGTCCAGCGAAGTGATTGCCCGCGCATTCGACCCGTTTTTCACCACCAAGCCGATTGGACAAGGCACTGGGCTGGGGCTTTCGATGGTCTATGGCTTCATCAACCAGACCGGCGGCCAGGTGCAGATCGACAGTGAAGAAGGGCGGGGCACGCGCATCGACTTGTATCTGCCTTGCTATCTGGAGCCTGTGGACCGACCGACACCGTCCGGTGTCGAATCCTTGCCGCCGCGGGCCAGCCAGGGGGAGCGGGTACTGGTGATCGAAGACGAGCCGGAAGTGCGCATGCTCGTGGTCGATGTTCTGCGTGAATTGGGCTATTCGGTGGAGGTGGCCTCGAATGGCGTGGCGGCGTTGCCGGTCCTGCGCGGCCCCGACCGCATCGACCTGTTGGTGACCGATGTCGGGTTGCCGGGGTTGAACGGTCGCCAGGTGGCGGAAATCGCGCGGCAGCAGCGGCCGGGGCTGCCTGTGCTGTTCATGACGGGGTACGCGCGCAATGCCGAAGTGCGCGGCGATCTTCTGGAGCGCGGCATGGAGATGATGATCAAGCCCTTCAATATCGACGACCTCGCTCAGCGGGTGCGCAGGTTGATCGAGCTGGCGTCCGATCAGCCCTGATCGGGCTCGGAAGCGGCATGCCCCGCCCGGGCGTTTTCGAGCGCGACTTCGGTCTTGATCAGAATCAGTTCCAACACGCGATTCTGCTGGTCGCGCTCGGTCAGTTGCGCTTTAAGCCTGTCGTTTTCCTGCCGGGCATTGCTCAGCCGCTCTTCCAGCAAGGCGCATTGGGTGTGGGCCTGGAGATGCTGTGCTTTGAGGGCTATGACCTGCTGCTCCTTGTCTTGTATCCGTGACGTGGTGTCCAGCGCGGCCTGGGTCAGGCGTGCATTCTCTTTCTGCTCTTTTTGCAGGGCCTGTTGAGTGCTCAGCAGCGTGGCTGTCTGAGTGCCGAGCTTGGTGGTCTGCGCGGCATGACGGTCGATCAGGTCAGCCAGTTGACGTTGTACGGCGTGGAGCGCGTCCTGCGTCTCTTTTTTCTCGGCATCGAGTCTGGCCTTGGCCGCATCGATATGCTCCTGCGCTTGCCCGCGTAGCCGATCGGAAAGGCGCGATACCAACGCGGTGAGTTCGTCGTCGATCGAGGGGGACGTGCGTGTTCCGCTGGTCGCGTCGAGTTCGCGCATCAGCCGATGAATCGTGCTTTTCGATCCTGTATTACCGAGTGCTATTCGTACCGCGTCGATACTGGGGTTTTCCCCCTTGGCGATGAGAGCCGAGCGTGCATCGCGCACTGCTTCGAGGGTTATACCGCTACGGGCCATAGAAATACCTGCTGCAGGATACTGATTACGTAACCCGTGTTACGTACTGTTCGGGGCGGGCAGTGTGAAGCATATCTCTGCGCCTGTCTGCTGCCAGTGGTAGCGATCGATTGCTTGAACTGAGCGTGAGGAAGTCGGTAGGCTGAGTCGCTGCGCTCACCGATGTGAGCGGATGGAGACTGACGTTCGCCTGTTCGTCACAGAACGCTTCTATATAAGTGTTCTTTTATAGCGAAAACCAATCGTTGGCATCAGGTTTGCCAATGAGACCTGACACCTGATTGTGAGTAAGCTCCTCCCCATCGAATTCAAACCCGTTTCATTTCCAACCCTAAGGAGATCCACCCGATGCCTATCATTAACAGCCAAGTCAAACCGTTCAAAGCGACCGCTTTCAAAAACGGTTCGTTCGTTGAAGTTTCGGATGCTGACCTCAAAGGCAAATGGTCTGTGGTGTTCTTCTACCCAGCCGACTTCACCTTCGTCTGCCCAACCGAGCTGGAAGACCTGGCTGACAACTACGACGCTTTCCAGAAATTGGGCGTTGAAATCTACTCCGTATCGACTGACACCCACTTTGCTCACGCTGCCTGGCACAACACCTCGCCAGCCATCGGCAAGATCCAGTACACCATGATCGGCGACCCAACCCTGACCATCTCCCGCAACTTCGACGTGCTGATCGAAGAAGCCGGTCTGGCGGATCGCGGCACCTTCGTGATCAACCCAGAAGGTCAGATCAAAATCGTCGAACTGAACGACGGCGGTGTTGGCCGTGACGCCTCTGAGCTGCTGCGCAAAATCAAAGCCGCTCAATACGTCGCTGCTCACCCGGGCGAAGTCTGCCCAGCCAAGTGGAAAGAAGGCGAAGCTACCCTGGCTCCGTCCCTGGACCTGGTCGGCAAGATCTAAGTCCTCATGACAGGACCGGGGGCGTTGAGCCCATAGGCAAGTCAACCGCATCGCCCCCAAAAAACGCCCGGGCGGTCATCGCCTGGGCGTTTTTTTTTAAGACACTGCATCTCCAGAATCCGCAAGAAAGGAAGCCGAATCATGTTGGACGCCAATCTTAAAGCTCAGTTGAAATCGTACCTGGAGCGAATCACTCGCCCAATCGAGATCGTCGCGTCCCTTGATGACGGCGCGAAATCCCAGGAAATGCTGTCGTTGCTCAACGACATCGTCAGCAGCTCCAACCAGATCACCCTGAATACCAACGGCACCGACTCGCGCACGCCGTCCTTCGCCCTGAACAGCCCGGGCCAGGACATCAAGCTGCGTTTTGCCGGCCTGCCCATGGGGCATGAATTCACATCGCTGGTGCTGGCGCTGCTGCAAGTCGGCGGCTACCCGTCCAAAGCCAGCGAAGAAACCATCGAGCAGGCGCGTTCGCTGACCGGTGCGTTCAAGTTCGAGACTTATTTCTCGCTGACCTGTCAGAACTGCCCGGACGTGGTCCAGGCGCTGAACCTGCTGGCCGTGCTCAATCCGAACGTCGAACACGTGGCCATCGAAGGTAGCCTGTTCCAGCAGGAAGTCACCGACCGCCAGATCATGTCGGTGCCCAGCATCTACCTCAACGGTGAGCTGTTCGGTCAAGGTCGTATGGGCCTGGAAGAAATCCTGGCGAAAATCGACACCAGCGCCGGGGACCGTCAGGCCGAGAAACTGAACGCCAAAGACGCCTTCGACGTTCTGGTGGTCGGCGGTGGCCCGGCCGGCGCGGCGGCGGCGATTTATGCTGCACGCAAAGGCATCCGTACCGCTGTCGCGGCCGAGCGCTTCGGCGGTCAGGTTCTGGACACCATGGCGATCGAGAACTTCATCTCCGTGCAGCATACGGAAGGGCCGAAACTCGCGGTGGCCCTTGAGGAGCACGTCAAAGAGTACGAGGTTGACATCATCAACCTGCAACGCGGCGATCAGTTGATCCCTGGCGAGAACGGCGCGCTGCATCAGGTGAAATTCGCCAGCGGCGGGGTGCTGAAGGGCAAGACCGTCATTCTGGCGACTGGCGCCCGCTGGCGCGAAATGAACGTGCCGGGCGAGCAGCAGTATCGCAATAAAGGCGTGGCGTATTGCCCGCACTGCGACGGTCCGCTGTTCAAGGGCAAGCGTGTGGCCGTGATCGGCGGCGGTAACTCGGGCGTCGAGGCTGCCATCGACTTGGCGGGGATCGTGTCCCACGTCACGCTGCTGGAATTCGACAGTTCGCTGCGCGCCGATGCCGTGCTGCAGCGCAAGCTGCACAGCCTGCCGAACGTGACGGTGCTGACCAGCGCCCTGACCACCGAAGTCACCGGCGACGGTCAGAAGGTCAATGGCCTGCGCTACAAGAACCGCGTCACAGGCGAGGAGATCACGGTCGAGCTGGAAGGCATCTTCGTGCAGATCGGCCTGTTGCCGAATACAGAATGGCTCAAAGGCACCATCGAGCTGTCGCCACGGGGTGAAATTGTGGTCGACAACCGCGGTGAGACCTCGATCCCGGGTGTCTTCGCTGCCGGTGACGTGACGACCGTGCCGTACAAGCAGATCGTGATCGCGGTAGGCGAGGGCGCCAAGGCTTCCCTCAGTGCCTTCGATCACCTGATCCGCACCAGCGCGCCGGCGTGATAGCCGTCGCGACAGCGTTAAAAAAACCTCATGAGTGATCATGAGGTTTTTTTTTACCCGCTGCCGCCCTGTAAGGAGCGCGCTTGCCCGCGACAGCAGTGTGTCAGCCACCTCGTTGTCGCAGTGACAACGTAGTCGCGGGCAAGCGCGCTCCTACAAGAGCTCCTTAATCAGCGACCGGCGTTGGCTGGATGATTTCGACCCAATAGCCATCCGGATCCTTGATGAAGGCCAGGCTTTTCATCCGGCCATCGGTCAGGCGCTTTTGGAAATCCACGCCTAATGCCTCAAAGCGTGCGCAGGCAGCGTGAACGTCCGGCACAGAAACGCAGATGTGGCCGAAACCGCGCGGGTCGGTGTTGCCGTTGTGATAGCTGAAGGCCGGATCCTTTTCGGTGCCGTGGTTATGGGTCAGTTCAAGAATGCCGGGAATGCCCTTCATCCAGACGGTGCGAGCGGCAGCGTCTTCTGGAATCTGCGCCTTGTCGACCAGCGCCAGGAAGTACAGGCTGAATTCCGCTTCAGGAAAGTCACGCTTTTCGACCAGGCTGAAGCCCAGTACGCGCGTGTAGAAATCCAGCGATGCAGTGATGTCTTTGACACGCAGCATGGTGTGGTTGAACACGAATTGTGCGGTGGCCGCGTCTGGCTGGGCCGTGACGCCGGGGAAGGTATTCAGTTCGTGCAGACTCATGGTCACTCCGAAGGGGGCAGTAAATGTTGCACAATGATACGGGACACAGCGCCAGAGCCAAACCCGAAAGTGCGGCGCCATTGCCGCAGCCCTTGTGACGGCGGGCGCGGTGGCTCACACTTTCCGTCACTCAGGTTCGGTCATCGGTCAGGTGTTCAGGTTGCGCATTTACCTTTCTGTGGGTTTCTTTTTATCACTGGCGCTTGGCAGCGCCTGGGCGGCCGATACGCTCATCATCTGGCCGAGTGACTGGGAGGTCGAAGCACTGCCTCAGACGGATGCCGCTGTGCAGATGCGTCAGAGGGCGGTCAAGCATGATGCCAACGGCGATCCGGCGATGGTCGTGGAGCTGACACAGACCCGTCTGCAGCCAGGTCATGAGGTCAATGTTCAGGGGGTGCTCCTGGAGATGCGCAAGGCTGTACAGGTCAATTTCGTCCACGGTGGGTTCCAGAGCGTCTGTACGCAGATGAAGACCAGCACATTGGGCGAGGTCCCGGCCGCAGAGACGACGTGCACCATTACCCAGAACGGCGTCCATGTCATGACTCAGACCCTGGTCGCGGCGGCCAGCAAAGCGCTGGCGTGGTCGTTGTCGTATGCCGGTTCAAAGGAAGGTTATGCGGCGAACCGAGATGAGGTGATGCGTATTCGGGACAGCCTGCGCTTGGATGTGTCCCCTTGACGCCGAATTTCAGGCAAGAAGAAGCCCGCCGAAGCGGGCATGGGGTGCTCTTCCATTAGCAGTCTTCATCCTGTAGAAACGCGTGTGAAAAAAACGTGAAGGTGGATTCCCTTCGGTCGGCAATGTACGGGCGGGGAGCGCTGGAAATCTTTGCTTCATGTGCCTGAGCATGGCTTCAAAGGCCTCGTGTGTATCGTCCAGATTAATAATCACCTGACGATTATTGCATTGTGCAGATATCGAGAGGGATGATGGCGTGAGTGGCAGTCGGCAAATTGACCCGGTGAAGACGATATTCATTCACGACGGACCGCAACGTTCATTACCGGGAGGGCGGGATAAACCAAACGCTAATGATCATTCTTCACTCAGTTATTGCGCTAATAAAAAAGCCCCGAAGTCCGGGGCTGTTTTATAACGCATTGACAGGAAGCGATCAGCCGCGCAACCAGGAGTCGACAGCTTCGACGCCGTATTGCTCTTTCCAGGCTTTCAGACCGCGGTGATTGCCACCCTTGGTTTCGATCAGTTCGCCTGTGTGCGGGTTGTGATAAACCTTGACCACCCGGGCCCGACGACGCTTCGGACCGGCAGGGGCCGCGGCCAGCGCAGCTGAAGGATTCGGGTCAAGGATAGCGATGATGTCACGCAGGCTCTTGTCATAGGTGCTCATGAGCGCCTGAAGCTTCTGCTCGAATTCGATCTCCTTCTTCAGTCCGGCATCGTTCTTCAGGTTTTCCAGCTGAGCCAGCTGTTCCTGAAGGGCTTTTTCTGCGGCGCGAAACTCGGCAAGTCTGGACAAAAATAGTACTCCGGCGGTAATTGGCTGTTGTCAGCCCAACGCAAGCAACATAGACGTGATCGGGGAGCCGACGCAGGTCTTGTGCTCATTTAATGACTACCCGGCCTAGGCGTTGTCACCCGTGAAGAAACTAAGAGGGTGTTGTCAGCGGCTCATGGGTGGCGAGGTAGTTGTAAGTCGCTACGGGCAAATAATGCACGTTTTTTTCGAGTTGGAAAACAGGCGCAGCGCATTTGTTATATGAAACTTCTTCAACGCGATAATCCGATCGGAAAAATAAGTCGAGGCGGGACAGTAGGCGTGTAAGTAATTTCCTGAACTATGTCGTCAGGGGAAACTATCGCAATTCCCCGGCCGGTGACACGCGCAGTTTACAAGCCCTGTTGCAGCGCAGGATCGTCAGGATTCAACTGTTCGAGCTCGGCGAGCAGCACTTGGACTTTCTGCAGTTGCCCGGACTCTTTCCAATAACGAATCAGTAGAATTCGCGCACGGCGGTTGGCCGGCTGGCGCTGCAGAATGTCCTCAAGTTGTCGCTGCGCCGGTTCCAGTTGCTGCAGGTCGTGCAAGGCGACCGCCAGGTCGTAGCGATAGTCATTGTTCTCAGGTTCCAGCTCCACGGCCTTGGCCAGGGCCAGCAGTGCGTACTCATGCTGCTGGTGACGCAACAACCAGCGTCCAAGGGCGTGCTGCAGCAGGGAGGACTGAGGGTGCCGTTCCAGCCATTGCGCCAGTTGCTGGCGTGAGCGGTCGCTTTGCCCTTGCTGATCCAGCAACTCGATGAGCGCCAGTTCCGCCTGAACGTTGTCTGGCTCCAGTTTCAGTGCCAGGGCCAACGCGTCGAACGCCTTGGGCATGTCGCCCTGGTTGATGTACAGCCGGGCCAATTGTGTCTGGCTTTGACCACTGGGCGGTTGCGCGGCCAGGAAGTGCGCGTAGTCGGTGGCGGCGTCCTGCAACGTTCCGTAATACAAACCGACATCATCCGGGGTCAGACCCAGCAGCGCGCGAACGGCGCTGTAACGCACATTCGCGTCGGGGTCCTCGAGCAGTGGGCCGATCAATACGCTGCGCTGTGCCTCGGGGACCAGCGCCGCCACGGTGTCGATGGCTGCCTGTTGAACCAGCGGCACGGAACGCTTGAGGTCGCCGTCGAGAATCTTCAGCGCCTGAGTACTGGGGTAATTCACCAGCTCAGCCAGCAGGCCGGCGCGGCGTATGTCCGACAGGTCGGTGCGGCTCAACTGTTGGTAGAGCACTCGGGCGGCGCCGGGTTTGCCATCGTGCGCTTGTTCCAGCGCTTCGGCATAGCTGTGATTGACCACGGGCGGGGCCGGCGGCGCATGCCAATTGCGCACCAACAGCGCCAGCCCGATGACCATCACGGCCACCGTCGCGGCGATGCCGGCGATCCAGCGACGGCGTGCTTTGACTGCGGCAGGTGAGGGCGGAAGAGGCGCTTTTGGCATAAGGGTTTCCGTGGCGGCGAACAATCAGCTTCGGGGAGTCGATGGCGAGTGTCAAACGTCGGGGCAATAAAAAGCCTCGGACCTTGTGAGTCCGAGGCTCTGCGGGCTAACGGATCGCGTTCCCTGGCGTCAGGTGTCGGCGATCAGGCGTTGGGCTGCCAGCCACCGCCCAACGCTTTGTAGATCGCGACGATGCCGCGGTACAGCTCGATCTCGGCCAGGGCCTGGCTGTCCTCGGCGGCCAGACGCTCGCGCTCGGCATCCAGCAGCACCAGGAAGTCGGCCGTGCCTTCGCGGTACTGGATGTTGGCCAGATCCGCTGCCTTGCGGCTGGACTCGCTCTGACGTACCAGCGACACCAGGCGCTGCTGACGCTTGTCGTAGTCACTGAACGCGTTTTCGGTTTCTTCCAGGGCCAGCAAGACCTGCTGCTCGTAGTTGGCCAGTGCGCCTTCGGCATCCGCGTTGGCGCCACGAATGCGCGCTTTTACGCTGCCCAGGTCAAACGCCGCCCAGGTGATGCTCGGGCCCAGGCCCCAGGCTTGCGCGGCACTGGAGCCAATCTGCGAACCACGGCTGGCGGTGAAGCCAAGGAAGCCGCTGAGGCTCACCCGTGGGAACAGGTCGGCGGTCTGCACGCCGATGCGTGCGGTTTGCGCGGCCAACTGACGCTCCGCACTGCGCACGTCAGGGCGGTTTTCCAGGAGTTTCGTCGGATCCCCGATGGGCAGCGCCTTGGAGATCGCGGGCAGTTTTGCCGGGCTCAGGTCGATGGTCATGGCATCCGCACGCTCGCCCAGCAAGGTGGCGATACGGTTACGTTCGCGCGCCTGCTCGGCCTGCAGTTGAGGGATGGTCGCTTCCACGGCGGCCAGCCGTGCATCGGCACGTACCACGTCCAGCTCGTTGCCCACGCCTTCGTCGCGCAATTGAGCGGTGACGCCACGGGATTCCTGCTGGTTCTTCAGGTTGGCCCTGGCAATGTCCTCGCGCAATTGAGCGCCACGCAACTGGCCATAAGCGTCCACCAGTTCGGCGATCATGGTCACCTGCAATTGATAGAGGTTGGCTTCGGCCACCTGCTGATCGGCCTCACTGGCTTCCAGCTCGCGCTGGATACGGCCGAACAGGTCGATTTCCCAGGCCATGTCCAGGCCCAGGTCATAGCGCTCCTGGTTGATCCGGTGCTCGGTTTCTCCAGGGACCTGAGCTCGACCGACCTCGCTGCTGGCACGGCTGGTGACCACCGGCATGGCGTCGTTGCTGATGTCGTCGCGAATGGCACGAGCGGCCTTCAGGCGGGCGAACGCCACGCGCAGCTCTCGGTTGCCTTGCAGCGATTGGGCCACCAGTTTGTTCAGGGTCGGGTCTTCGAACTGCTGCCACCAGATGGTTTCGGTGCGGCCGCGGTCGTAGTTGCCCTGTGCGGCGGCCTGAATATTGGCCGCCGCGGTATCCGGCGTCTTGTAGTCGGGGCCGACGGCACATGCCGCCAGCGCCAGGACCAACAGGCTCGGCAGGAAGAGTTTTGCAGCCTTCATCAATGAGCCTCCGGAGCGATGTTTTGAACGCGTTGAGCCTTGGCTGCCTTACGCGCCTCTTTGCGTCCAACGTAGTTACGAATCAGCACATAGAACACAGGGGTCAACAGCAGACCGAAGAAGGTCACGCCAAGCATCCCGGAGAACACCGCCACGCCCATGGCATGACGCATCTCGGCACCTGCGCCGCTGGACAGCACCAGCGGGACGACGCCCATGATGAACGCGAAGGAGGTCATCAGGATCGGGCGCAGACGCAGGCGGCAGGCCTCAAGGACCGCCTCCAGCGGGGTCTTGCCTTTTTCCTGCTCGTCCTTGGCGAACTCGACGATGAGGATCGCGTTCTTGCACGCCAGGCCCACCAGTACGATCAGGCCGATCTGGGTGAAGATGTTGTTGTCGCTGCCGGCAATGATCACGCCGGCGATGGCGGACAGCAGGGTCATCGGCACGATCAGGATGACGGCCAGCGGCAGGCTCCAGCTTTCATACAGCGCCGCCAGCACCAGGAACGCCAGCAACACGCAGAGCGGGAAGACCAGCAGGGCGGTGTTGCCCGACAGGATCTGTTGGTAGGTCAGGTCGGTCCACTCGTAGGTCATGCCGTTGGGCAGCTCTTGCTTGAGCAGCTTGTTCATGGCCGCTTCCGCTTGGCCCGAGCTGTAGCCGGGCCCGGCGGCGCCGTTGATCTCGGCGGTGATGAAGCCGTTGTAGTGCATGACCCGGTCAGGCCCCGAACTGTTGGTGACCTTGAGCAGGGTCGCCAGCGGAATCATCTCCCCCAGGTTGTTGCGCACTTTCAGTTGGCCGATCTGCTCGGCGTCCTGACGGAACTGCTGCTCAGCCTGAACGTTGACCTGATAGGTCCGACCGAAACGGTTGAAGTCGTTGGCATACAGCGAACCGAGGTACACCTGCAGGGTGTCGAAAATGTCGCTGATGGCCACGCCGTGGGTCTTCGCCTTTTCCCGGTCGATCGCGGCATCGACTTGGGGCACGTTCACGGTGTAACTGGTGAACAGCGCTGCCAGCTCCGGCACGCTGCGGCTCTTGGCGATGACGTTCATCGTCTCTTTATAGAGCTCGTCATAGCCCAGGTTGCCGCGGTCTTCAATCTGCAGGCGGAAACCGCCGATCGTGCCCAAGCCCTGTACCGGCGGCGGTGGGAAGATCGCCATGTAGGCTTCCTGAATCGCGGCGTACTTGCCGTTCAGCGCCCCGGCGATGGCTCCGGCGGATTCATCGGCGGCTGTGCGTTCGTCGAACGGCTTGAGGGTCACGAACACGATGCCGGAGTTGGGACTGTTGGTGAAGCCGTTGATCGACAGACCCGGGAAGGCGACCGCGCTTTCCACGCCCGGTTGCTTGAGGGCGATGTCCGACATGCGCTTGATCACGTCTTCGGTGCGATCCAGGCTCGCGGCATCCGGCAGTTGCGCAAAGGCGACCAGGTACTGCTTGTCCTGCTGCGGCACGAAACCGGTCGGTGTGGTCGAGAAGCCCAGCCAGGTCATCACGATCAGGCCCGCATAAACCAGCAGCGCGACACCGCTGACACGAATCACGCGGCCCACGGCACCCACATAGCGGTTACTGGCTTTCACGAACACGCGGTTGAACGGACCGAACAGCCAACCGCCCAGCAGCTTGTCGAGGAAGCGCGAGAAGCCGTCCTTCGGTTCGTCGTGGCCCTTGAGCAACACGGCCGCCAATGCCGGGGAAAGGGTCAGCGAGTTGAAGGCCGAGATCACCGTCGAGATGGCGATGGTCAACGCGAACTGCTTGTAGAACTGCCCTGTGAGACCGGAGATGAACGCCGCCGGTACGAACACCGCACACAGCACCAGGGCCGTCGCGATGATGGGGCCGGTCACTTCGCGCATGGCGATCTGTGTGGCTTCCATCGGCTTATGGCCGAGTTCGATATTCCGCTCGACGTTCTCCACCACGACGATGGCGTCGTCCACGACGATACCGATGGCCAGTACCAGACCGAACAACGACAGCGCGTTGAGCGAGAAACCGAACAGGTGCATGACCGCGAAGGTACCGATCAGCGACACCGGCACAGCAGCCAGCGGAATGATCGAGGCGCGCCAGGTCTGCAGGAACAGGATCACCACCAGGACTACCAGGATCAGCGCTTCGAACAGCGTGTGCACCACCGCTTCGATCGAGCCGCGCACGAAGATGGTCGGGTCATAGACGATGCTGTAGTCCATGCCTTCGGGGAAGCTCTTCTTGAGCAGCTCCATCTCCTCGCGCACTTCGTTGGAAATGTCGATGGCGTTGGAGCCCGGGCGTTGAAAGATCGGAATGGCTACCGCCGGCTGATTGTTCAGCAGCGAACGCAGCGCGTATTGGCTGGAGCCCAGCTCGACACGGGCAATGTCTTTGACGCGGGTGATTTCGCCGTTTTCGCCTGAGCGAACGATGATGTTTTCGAACTCTTCTTCAGTGACCAGGCGGCCCTGGGTGTTGATCGACATCTGGAAGCTGGTGGCGCTCGGCGAGGGCGGTGCGCCCAGTTGACCGGCAGCGACCTGGCGGTTCTGCTCGCGAATGGCGTTGACCACGTCGGTGGCGGTGATGTTGCGCGATGCGGTCTTGTTCGGGTCCAGCCAGATACGCAGCGAGTAGTCACCCATACCGAACAATTGCACGTCACCCACACCGTTCAGACGGGCCAGCTCATCCTTGATGTTGAGCACGGCGTAGTTGGAGAGGTAGAGCATGTCGTAACGCTGGTCGGGTGAGGTCAGGTGGACCACCATGGTCAGGTCGGGCGAGGCCTTGTCCACGGTAATACCGATGCGCGTCACCTCTTCAGGCAGCTTCGGTTCGGTTCGCGTGACACGGTTCTGCACCTGGACCTGCGCGGTATCCAGATTGGTGCCCAGCGCAAAGGTGATGGTCAGGGTCAGTTTGCCATCGGCGGTGGCTTGCGAGGACATGTAGAGCATGTTCTCGACGCCGGTGATGGCCTGCTCCAGCGGAGCGGCAACGGTTTCGCCGATGACCTTGGGGTTTGCGCCGGGGAAGTTGGCGCGCACGACCACGGTCGGCGGCACGACTTCCGGGTATTCGCTGATCGGTAGCTGGAACAGCGAGATGGCGCCGCCGATCAGGATCAGCAGTGAAAGCACCGCTGCGAAGATCGGTCGCGTGATGAAGAATTTGGAAAAATTCATGAAGTAAGTCCCTTAACCGCGTGACGCAGCAGCGGCAACCTTGGCGTCCAGTTTCTTCTGGGCCTGAGGCTGGTTGCTGGCTTCGAGTGCTTGGCGTTGTTGCTGCAGGGCCGCGAGGGTCTCGGGGCTGGCCATTGGCGTGTCTTGCGGATCGATCGGCGAGCCGGGGCGAACGCGTTGCAAGCCGCTGACGATGATGCGGTCGTCTTTGGCGAGGCCGCTGCGTACGATGCGCAAGCCTTCGAGTTTCGGCCCCAGCTCAACATTGCGGTACGTCGCCTTGTTGTCCTTGTCCACCACCAACACGAACTTCTTGCCCAGGTCGGTGCCGACCGCTTCGTCCTTGATCAGGGTGGCGTTGTAGGTGCCACTGCCCACCAGTTTCAAGCGAGCATAGAGGCCGGGGGTGTATTCGCCCTTGCTGTTGTCGAACACGGCGCGACCACGGATGGTACCGGTGCGCGGGTTGACCTGGTTATCGACGAAGTTCATCTGACCCAGGTGCGGGTTTTCGACTTCATTGGACAGGCCCATGTACACCGGCGTGGTTGCGCTGCGTTTGCCGTCGCGGGCCAATTGGTTGTACTTCAGGAACACGCGCTCGTCTGCGTCGAAGTAGGCGTAGACCTTATCGGTGGAGACCAGGCTGGTGAGGATCGACTGGTCGGCGGTGACGATGTTGCCTGCGGTGATTTCCGCGCGGCTGACGCGGCCCGTGATCGGCGCGGTCACGCGGGTGAAGCTCAGGTTCAGTCGGGCCAGGTCCAGTTGTGCCTGAATGGCGGCGACCGCGGCTTTGGATTCCTGGGCGGTGGTGGTCCGCGAGTCAGCCAGTTCGGCGGAGATCGCGTTGTTGGTGCGCAGACGCTCGCCACGTTGCGCTTCGTTGTTGCTGCGCACCGACGCTGCCTTGGCCTGTTGCAGCTGCGCCTCGAGGCGGTGGACTTCCGCTTCGAACGGGCGAGGGTCGATCTGGAACAGCAGGTCGCCTTTCTTCACCAGTTCACCGTCGGTGAACGCCACCGAGTCGATCTGGCCGGAGACGCGCGGACGAACCTGCACGGTTTCCGGGGCTTCCAGCCGGGCCGTGACCTCGTCCCATTCGTTGACAGGCTGCTCAAGCACCTTGGCCACATTGACCTTGGCCGCCGCCGGAGCCTGGGCTGCCGTTTCAGGGCCTTTGCCGCAAGCACTGAGCACCACCAGCGCCAACGCGGCAAGGGGGTAGCGCAGAGGAGTAAGTGACTGAACCATGGGAAAATCCGCCGATGTTATTGAGATTGGCGGATTCTGTTCCCGGGGGTTCTATTGCACGAATCGAATACGGCGAAGGTAAATATCAGTGTGAATGATATGTCCGACCTCGAAGGCTCTGGGACGCGGCTTTCAGCGGGCCAAGGGGAATTTTCTCCCACCGATCCGCGAATCCCCTCACCAAACGTCATACCCATGACGGGTTTTTGCTGTATTTGACGGATCAGTGAGCCGATGGCGAAGGGGGAGCGAACACCAGGCCCGAGGCCTTCAGCAGCGCCTGAGTATAGGGATGTCGTGGCCCGGCGAACACCTCCCGGGACGGCCCTTGCTCGACCACTTTGCCGTCCTTGATCACGATCAACTGATGGGCGAGCGCATGCACCACCGCCAAGTCGTGACTGATGAACAGGTACGTCAGGCCGTGCCGGACTTGCAAGTCGCGCAACAGCGCGATGATCTGCTTTTGTACGGTGCGGTCCAGCGCCGAGGTGGGTTCGTCCAGCAGGATCAGGTCAGGTTCCAGCACCAAGGCGCGGGCGATCGATATCCGTTGGCGCTGACCGCCGGAGAACTCATGGGGGTAGCGGTGGCGGGTCTCCGGGTCGAGCCCCACTTCCCGCAGCACGCGGATCACTGTCTGCTCGCGTTCGAGAGGCGTGCCCACGTCGTGGGTCAACAGGCCTTCGGCGATGATTTGCTGCACTGTCATGCGCGGGCTCAGGCTGCCGAACGGGTCTTGAAACACCACCTGCATCCGCTTGCGCAGCGGGCGCATCAGGTGCTGGCTGTGCAGGCTCAGTTCCTTGTTGGCGAAACGGATGCTGCCCTCGGAATCGATCAGGCGCAGGATCGCCTGGCCCAGCGTCGACTTGCCCGAGCCGGACTCGCCCACGATTCCCAGTGTCGTGCCCTTGAGTAGATCGAAACTCACGCCGTCCACGGCCTTGATGTAATGGCGTTCGCGGCTGAACACCGATTTCGGCAGGGCGAACCACACCTTCAGCGCGTCGACGGAGAGCAGCGTGTGCGGGTGCTCGCTGGCCACCGGTTCACCGTCGGGCTCGGCATCGATCAGCAATCGGCTGTAAGGGTGCTGCGGTTGGCTGAACAGGGTCTGGCAGTCGGCCTGCTCGACGATTTCCCCGCTACGCATGACGCACACGCGCTGGGCGATGCGACGCACCAGGTTGAGGTCATGGCTGATCAACAGCAACGACATGCCCAACCGCACCTGAAGGGACTTGAGCAGCTCGAGGATCTTTACCTGCACAGTGACGTCCAGCGCGGTGGTGGGTTCGTCAGCGATCAGCAGATCCGGCTCGTTGGCCAGCGCCATGGCGATCATCACCCGCTGGCGCTGGCCGCCGGACAATTGGTGCGGGTAGGCCTTGAGCCGCTTGAGCGGCTGCTGAATCCCCACCAGCTCGAGCAGTTCCAGGGTCCGTTCATGGGCGGCCTTGCCTTTGAGGCCCTTGTGCATGGCGAGGATTTCGCCGATCTGTTTGGCCACCGTGTGCAGCGGATTGAGCGAGGACATGGGTTCCTGGAAGATCATTGCAATACGGTTGCCGCGCAGTGCGCGCAATTGCCCGTCGGTGGCGTGCAGCAGGTCGACACCGTTGTAACGAATGTGGCCTTGGGTGCTGACTGTCTTTGCCGGCAGCAAGCGCAGGATCGAATGTGCCGTCACGGATTTACCAGAGCCGGATTCACCCACCAACGCCAGGCACTCGCCGCGCCGGATGCTCAGGTCGATGCCGTGCACCACTTCAACGCCGTTGAAGGCGACCCGCAGCTGGCGGATGTCGATCAGGGTTTCAGACTGTTGTTCGTCCATCGCATCGGACCTCAGGTTCGCGGATCAAAGGCGTCACGGCAGGCTTCGCCGATGAACACCAGCAAGGTCAGGATCAGTGCCAGCGCGCAGAAGGCGGTCAGCCCCAGCCAAGGCGCCTGCAGATTACGTTTGGCTTGACCGATCAATTCGCCGAGCGACGCGCTGCCTGCGGGCATGCCGAAGCCGAGAAAATCCAGTGCGGTCAGCGTGGCAATCGCGCCTGTCACGATGAATGGCAGGTAGGTCAGGGTGCTGGTCATCGCGTTGGGCAGAATGTGCCGCAGCATCAGCGCGCTGTCGGTCAGGCCCAGCGCCCGCGCGGCTTTGACGTATTCCAGGTTGCGCCCTCGCAGGAACTCGGCACGCACCACATCCACCAGCGCCAGCCAGGAAAACAAGGCCATGATGCCGAGCAGCCAACCGAAATTCGGCTCCACGAACCCTGACAGGATGATCAACAAGTACAGCACCGGCAGACCGGACCAGATCTCCTGCAGACGCTGGCCGATCAAGTCCGCCAGCCCTCCGTAGTAGCCCTGCACAGCGCCGGCCAGTACGCCGATCACCGTGCTGATCAAGGTCAACGCCAGTGCGAACAGGATGGACACTCGCGTGCCGAACAGCACCCGGGCCATCACGTCCCGGGCCTGATCGTCGGTGCCCAGCCAGTTGCATGCGCTGGGGGGGCTGGGGGAGGGTTGCCTGAGGTCGTAGTTGACCGTGTCATCACTGAACGGAATCGGCGCGAACAGCATCCAGCCGCCTTTGTCGGCGATCAGTTTGCGCACGTAGTCACTGCTGTAGTCCGGCTCGAACGGCAGTTCGCCACCGAAATCGGTTTCCAGGTACTGATGCAGCGTCGGGTAATAGAGGTTGCCCTGGTAGCTGACGATCAGCGGGCGGTCATTGGCAATCAGTTCGCCGCACAGGCAGACCGCCAGCAGTGCCGCGAAAATCCACAACGACCACCAGCCCCGCCGGTTGGCCTTGAACAGGGCCATGCGTCGTTTGCTTTGCGGTGAAAACTCGAACATCAGGCGTTCCTCGCGGAGAAGTCGATGCGCGGGTCGACCAGCGTGTAGCACAGGTCGCCCACCAGCTTGATCAACAGGCCAAACAGGGTGAACAGAAACAGCGTGCCGAAGACCACCGGGTAGTCCCGTGACACGGCGGCCTCGTAGCTCATGCGGCCGATGCCGTCGAGCCCGAAGATGGTTTCGATCAGCAGAGAGCCGGCGAAAAACACCTCGATCAGCGCCTGGGGGATGCCCGCCACGACCAGCAACATCGCATTGCGAAACACGTGACCGTAAAGCACCCGGCGTTCACTCAGGCCCTTGGCGCGAGCGGTGACCACGTATTGGCGGCTGATTTCGTTGAGAAAGCTGTTCTTGGTCAGCAGGGTCAGGGTCGCGAACCCGCCGATGACCAGCGCGCTGACGGGCAGCACCAGATGCCACAGGTAATCCCGTACCTGGCCCATCATCGACAGGCGGTCGAAGTCGTCGGAAAACAGCCCCTGCGCCGGGAACCAGCTCCAGTAACTGCCACCGGCGAACAGCACGATCAGCACGATGGCGAAGAGGAACGCAGGCACCGCGTAGCCAATGATGATCAGGCTGCTGCTCCAGACGTCGAACCGGCTGCCGTGGTGCACCGCCTTCTGAATGCCCAACGGAATCGAGACGAGGTAGGTGATCAGCGTGGCCCACAGGCCCAGGGACAGGGTCACGGGCAGTTTCTGCGCAATCAGGCCAGTGACGGTGGTGCCCCGGAAAAAGCTGTCGCCGAAGTCCAGTCGAGCGTAGTGCGTGAGCATCAGCCATAAGCGCTCATGCAGCGGCTTGTCGAAGCCATACTGATGCTTGATGGCTTCCACCAAAGCCGGATCCAGCCCTTGGGCGCTGCGGCTGACATTGCCGGTGGCGGCAATCTCGCCTGCACCGCCGCCCACGCCCCCGGCCGCGCCGAGACCTTGTACCCGTGCGATGGCCTGTTCGACCGGGCCGCCCGGCGCCGCCTGCACGATCAGAAAATTGACCACCAGAATGCACAACAGGGTGGGGAGGATCAGCGCCAGGCGCCGCATCGCGTAGGCCAGCATCTCAGTGCGCTCCCGACGTGGACGGCGTCGCCACCTGCGCAGCGCGCGGCCCCTGGACCGGCGCGCTGGTCTGCGGTGCCGTGCGCTCGGCCATCTGCTGATCGGTCAGCGGTACGGGGCTGACCTGCCACCAGGTGTCCAGCCCCACGTCGTAGGTCGGGGCGACTTTCGGTTGCCCAAAACGATTGGCGTACACCACCGGGATGCCGCGCGAATAGTAATTCGGAATCATGTAGTAGCCCCAGAGCAGCACGCGGTCCAGTGCCCGCGCGTAATGGATCATGTCGTTGCGGCTATTGGCGGCCACCAGCCCATCGATCAGGGCGTCCACGGCCGGGTTGCGCAGCACCATCGCGTTGGAGCTGCCCACCTGCCTGGCGCTCTGCGAGCCGAACAGGTTGTACAGCTCACGTCCGGGCGAGAGGATCGGATTGCCGGTGTTGGGGAGGGTGACCACGATCATGTCGTAATCGCGAGCGTTGAGCCGGTTCATGTACTGCGCCGAATCGACTCGGCGAAAGTTCAGCGTGATGCCGATCTGCGCCAGCACTCGCTTGTAAGGCAGGACCAATCGGTCGAAACCGCCTTGGCCGTCGAGAAAGGTGAACGTCAGCGGTTGCCCGGCCGCATTGACCAATCGGTTGTTCTTGGGCAGCCATCCGGCCTGCGCCAGCAGCTTCAGCGCCTTGAGCTGTTTGTCGCGAATGTAGCCGCTGCCGTCGGTCTTCGGCGCGTGCCAGACCTGAGTGAAGACTTCGTCCGGAATCTGCCCGCGCAGGGGTTCGAGAATTTTCAATTCCTGCGGGTCCGGCAATTCGGTGGCCGCCAGTTCGCTTTTGGGAAAATAGCTTTCTTCGCGCACATAGAAGTTGCGCATGATCTGGCCGTTGATCCATTCGAAATCCCACAGCATCGCCAGGGCTTCGCGCACCCGGCGATCCTGAAACATCGGCCTGTCGAGGTTGAACACGAAGCCCTGCCCGGCGACCGGGCGCGACTGCGCCAGGATGGTCTTTTGCAAGCGCCCATCCTGCAGCGTCGGGGCAGAATAGCCGACGACGTAGCCCGCAGAGGAATACTCGCGGTTGAAGTCGAAACTGCCGGCCTGTACCAGTTGCCGGGCGACGTCGATGTCCCCATAGAAATTCACGGTCAGGGTGTCGAAGTTGTACAGCCCACGGCTGACGGGCAGGTCCTTCGCCCACCAGTCGTTCACCCGCTGGAAGCTCACGCTGCGTCCTGCATCCACCCGCGAGACTCGATAGGGCCCGCTGCCCAAGGGTGGTTCGAACCCGCCGCCCTTGGTGAAGTCCCGGGTTTTCCACCAGTGCTCGGGCAGTACCCGCATGCTCGCCAGGTCCAGCGCGAGGGTGCGGTTGAGGTTGTTCTTGAAGTCGAACCGCACCTGGTCGGGCGCCTCGATCACCACGTCCTTGACGTCGGCGTACAGGGGGCGGTAGCTGAAGCTGCCCTGGGTCATCAGAGTCTGGTAAGTGAACCGCACGTCCTCGGCCGTGATGGGCGTACCGTCATCGAAGCGCGCCTTGGGGTTGAGGTAGAACCGGACCCAGAGGTTGTTCGGATCGCGCTCCAGTTTTTCGGCGACCAGCCCATAGACGGTGTACGGCTCGTCCAGCGAGCGGTAAGCCAGCGGCGAATACACCCAACTGTCGATCTGGCTGACGGAAATGCCTTGATCGACGTAGGGCGAGAGGTAGTTGAACTGACCGATTTCCTCGGCCGAGCGGCTCAGTGACCCGCCTTTGGGTGCATAGGGGTCGACGTAGTCGAAATGGTTGAAATCCGCCGGGTATTTCGGCGCTTCGCCGTACACGGTCAAGGCATGGGACGGGGTGGCGATGGCCAGCGGCACGTCACACAGGAAGGAAGCGAAAAACGCGACGGTGTACAGCAACGCGATGCCGCAAAGCAGGCGTCGCGATGAAAGAGGAGGGACGCACATGGTTGAACAGTCCTTGGTGTACGGGAACCTGAGCCTGAGAAAAAATCCCCCGGCCGGGGAAGGTGGATGAGACCTGTGGGCCGGGGGCGCGATTTCGCAGAACTGCCCCTCACGCGCGGGAGCGACGCGCGTCAGGGCAGGGCTCAGAAGTGGTACGTGGCGCGGGCGAACAAGGTGCGTCCCAGTGGGTCGGCGTAGCGCGGGTCATAGCCGGACTGGAAGTTGTAGGCCTGGTTACTGAACGGTGGATCGCGATCGAACAGGTTTCTCACCCCAGCGTCGATATCCAGCACTTTCTCGAAGGTGTGGCCTACCGAGAGGTCCCAGACCGAATACGACGGGACACGGTCGTTGGCGGACCGGTCATAGTCGTTGTAGCCCGTGGTGAAACGGTTGGTCAGCGAGGCGCGGCTGTCGCCCAGGTTCCAGGTGCCGATCAGGACGTGTTTCCAGCGCGCGATTACCCCATCACCCTGAAAGTCGCCCACCTTGTCGGTGTAGGGGCCGTCGATGATGTTCTGGAAGTCATAGCGATCGACGTAAGTGCCGGTCAGGCCGAGACCGAATTGCCCGTAAGGGGTGTTCGGGAAGCGGTAGTCCAGTGTCACGTCCACACCGTTGGTCTTGACGATGCCCAGGTTGGCGTTGCCGGTGACGATATTGGCGATCGAACCGTCGGCATTGCGGATGATGCGGTCGCCGTACAGATCGGCCTGATCGAACACCGTGGATTCCGGGAACGACTGGATCTGGTTGGAAATGTGGATCCACCAGAAATCCAGCCCCATGGACAGGCTGTTGGTCGGTTGATAAACAAAGCCCAAGGTCACGTTGCGGGCTTTTTCCGGCGACAGGTTCTGGTTGCCGCCACTCAAATTGAGGAACTGCTGATTACAGTCGCGACCGGCTTGGCCGCCGGGCTGCACGGTGCCCCCAGCGCACAGCACCGGATCGTCGTAGTAACCCTGGCTGTAACTCAGGCTTTGCGGGGCATACAGTTCATACAACGACGGTGCACGAAAACCTTCGCTGTACGCGCCGCGCATCACCAGCTCCTTGAATGGCTGGAAGCGGAACGAGTATTTGGGGTTGGTAGTGCTGCCGAAGTCGCTGTATTTGTCGTGGCGGACGGCGGCGCTCAGCTCGAGGCTGTCGAGCACTGGGACGTTGAGTTCGGCGTACTCGGCCTTGACACTGCGATCCCCCGACACACTGCCTGCCGAGTCGACGCCCAGGCTGCTGATGTCATCGACGAATGCCTCGTAATCCTGATGCAATTTTTCCTTGCGGTATTCGCCGCCCAGCGCCAGACCGGCCTGACCTGCGCCGAACCAGTCACCGATTTCTCGGCTGACCTTGCCGTCGAAGCCATAGACGCGGCCCACCGCGCTGGAGTACTGGCCGTGGTAGGTGTTGTCATTGATGAACTGCTGCCCCGCGGCCGATTGTGGTCCGAACGGGTTCAGCAGGCCGCTGGCCAGGCCTGACCTGAGGGCGGAGTCGCTGACGTAGCCGGAGGTCACCGAAGACAAGACCTTGTTCTGGTTGTAGGAAGCACCGAGGTTGTAGTCCCAACCGCCGACGTTGCCGTCGAAGGTCAGCAGCAAGCGCTGGCTGGTGTTCTGGTCTTTGTTGCCCCGCGGCCCGGCCGCCGTTTCACGCCAGGCCGTGTCCACCGGCTGGGTCGGGTCCAGAGCGAAGTTGGTCGGGCCGGGGGTGATGCCGTTGCCGGGGTAGTAGGGCGAGGACGGATCGACGCTCAGGCCGGTCAATGGGGCCGGGCCAATGTTGGTGGCGTTGTTGTTGCGCGCCCAGAAGTACTCCAGGCTGACGTTGTGATCCTCGGCCAGTTTGCCGGTGGCGCGACCGAAGAACGACGTCTTCTCGGTTTCCGGGATCAGGTCGATGTATTCGCGGGTGCTGAATCGGCAGATACCGTCAACGCCCACCAGGCTGGGGCCTGCGCAGTTCGGGCCCAGGGGATTGGCCGAGTTGCCGTTCTGGTAGTAGTTGCCGGGGAAGGCGGTGCCGGAGGTCTGGTTGAGGCCACGGCCGGGCACGTAATCCTTGGCAAAGGAGCGATCGTTGGCGTCCAGGTTCTGCTGTTTGCTGTAATTGAACACGCCCATCACGTTGAAGCGGTCTTCGTCCAGGTCACCGAAACCCCAACTGGCGCTGGTGTCTTTGCTGGCACCGCCACCGCTGGCGGTCGGGGTGTCGCCGCCCAGGCTGAGGGTGCCGTCGGTGAGGGACTTCTTGGTGATGAAGTTGATCACGCCGCCGATCGCATCGGTACCGTAAAGGGCTGAGGCGCCGTCGCGCAGCACTTCCACACGGTCGATCGCGGCGAACGGAATCATGTTCAAGTCAATGGCGCTGCCATTGGGCGTGCCGACCCCGGACAGGGCGTTGTTGGCCAGCCGGCGCCCGTTGAGCAGTACGAGGGTTTTGTTGGCGCCGATGCCGCGCATGTCCGCATAGGACGCGCCGCCGGTCGAAGCCCCCACCGAGCCCGAGCTGTTGTACAGCGACTGGCTGCCGGTGATGCGTGAGACCAACTGCTCAGTGGTGGTCACGCCCTGTTTTTTCAGTTCATCGGCCCGCAGAATCGTGACCGGCACGGCCGTCTCGGCATCCGCACGGCGTATCGCAGAACCCGTCACCTCTACACGTTTCAACTGTGTCGTGGCCGGGACGGCGGCAGCCGCGGCCGGAACCGCCGCTTCGCTGGCGGGCGCGGCTTCGACGCTGCTCTCTGTGCTCTCGGCGGCGTACGCCGGACTGATGCCCACCGCCAAGGCACAGATGAGTGCTCGAGGCTGGCGCCGCACGGCCAAAACCAAAGGCTTGAGGGTAAAACCGGGAAAACTCATCAGCATGGTAATTTCCGACTTATTCCAGTTGTGATTGAAATGGCCTTGTGAGCCCTCGTTGCTCCGACGCGGTCGTGGCGGTCGGGAATTCCTTTTTTCAAGCAAGCCGCTCCCCTCCGTGGCATCGCCACGGACGGCCATTACATTGGGAGTAGGGTGAGCAGGGCGCGTCAGATGCGGCCCCGCTTGTCTATGGGTGCGTCATTTGGAAGTCATCACGGAAATCTTCGTGATCCCCGAGCGCTCGATCGACGCCATGGCTTTCGCCACCTGGCCATAGTTGACGCTGCTGTCTGCCTGCAACTGCACGCGGACGTCCGGGTCCTTGGCCTTGACGTCCTTGAGGCTGACTTCCAGAGATTCCGGTGCGATCTCGGATTTGGCGAGGTAGAACTTGCCGTCCTGATCGACACTGACCACCACCGGGTCTTTCTTTTCGGCAGGGGCCACGGCGTCGGTTTTCGGCAGGTTGACCTTGATGGCATTGGTCATCAGCGGGGCGGTGACGATGAACACCACCAGCAGCACCAGCATCACGTCCACCAGCGGAGTGACGTTCATTTCGCTGAGCACTTCATCGCTGTCTTGGGTGGAGAACGACATCAGCTCGCCTCCCGAACGGCTTGGCCGTTCTTCTGCGCGATGGGCTGGCGGTTGACGGCAAAGGCGCTGCGCTGAGCCAGGGCATCGAAGTCGTGGGCGAAGTCATCCATGTCGGCGACGGCAGCCTTGAGGCGACGCAGGAAGAAGTTGTAGATCAGCACCGCCGGTACTGCCGCCGCGATGCCCACCGCAGTGGCGATCAGCGCATGGCCGATGGGGCCGGCCACCGTTTCCAGACTGGCCGAGCCGCTGGCACCGATGCTTTGCAGCGCTTCCATGATGCCCCACACGGTGCCGAACAGGCCGATGAACGGCGCGGTGCTGCCGATACTGGCGAGGATGGCCTGGCCCGCTTCCAGGGCACGGCGTTCCTTCTGGATCTGTTGGCGCAGATTGCGCTCCAGGCGGTCGGCGCGGTTGATGGTATGGGCCAG
Source organism: Pseudomonas sp. GD03842 (assembly GCF_029841165.1). Lineage (NCBI taxonomy): Bacteria > Pseudomonadati > Pseudomonadota > Gammaproteobacteria > Pseudomonadales > Pseudomonadaceae > Pseudomonas > Pseudomonas sp. GD03842. The sequence goes on from NZ_JAOCEA010000001.1 coordinate 211,775, forward strand.
TTGCTGGGTGGTGCGCGGGTTGTCTTCCACCGACATGGCCTCGAACCCACTGTTGGCAATACGTGCCAGGGAGCCCGGGTATTGGCTGGCATGTTCGGCGGCGGTCATCAGGTCAGGCGCTGTCCAGAAGACTTTGCTGAACTGCCGGTTCTGGGTTTTCTGCCGCATGTACTGCGCGGATTTGATCAGCAACATGGCCCAGCTCAGGACGCTGAACAGCACAAGGGCCCACAGCACGCCGGGGACGATCATGGAAGAAAGCGATTCGTTCATGGTTGCACCTTACCCACTCTATAAAGGTTGTCTGTTGGTTCGCCGGGTCATTCCGGCAACTTGAAATCGATGGTCTGGGTCGCGTAGCCCTCGATGGGCGTATCGCCACGCTTGGCCGGGATGAATTTCCAGTTGCGCACCGCTTCCACGGCAGCATCGTCGAGCACCTGCTTGCCACTGGATTTGGTCACTTCCACCGACCCGGCTCGGCCGTTCGGCAGCACCTTGATGCGCAGGATGACCCGGCCTTCCATGCCTTTGCGCAACGCCGCCCCCGGGTATTCCGGCGGAGGGTTGCCCAGGCTTGCCAGCCCGGAGATCGCCGCCGACTCCTTCACCGGCGCAGGAGGTGCCGCGGGCGCTGCTGGCGCAGGTGTCGGTGCCGGCGTCGGTGGCGCTGGCGTGCTAGGCGCTGGGGGTGTGGGCGGCGCGGGCGGCGTCGGTTTTTTCACCGGTTCCGGCTTCTTGACCGGTTTGGGCTTCTCCACCTTGGGCTTTTCCACTGGCTTGGGCGGGGGCTTGACGGCGTCAGGGTCCTCCACGGGTTGCTCAGGTTCCGGTGGCGGTGGCGGAGGAGGGGGCGGTGGTGGCGGTGGCGGTTCTGGAGGCGGCGGTTCCGGCGTAGGGGGTGTGGGGCTGCTCAGCTCAACCGTCATTTCCGGTACGCGTGGCGCAACTTCCGGCACGTCGGCTTTTGCTGTTTGCAAATACCACCAGACGGCCCCGTGAATAAGCACCGACGCCGCAACCAATAGCAGAACGTACGGTGCATTCAAACCTCCGGGTCGCGAAGTGTTTTCCTTGAAAGGAATACTCGGCCAGCCATCAGAAAGTTCATGCGGTGGCGGCTCGGGTAAAGCTTTCATTTTTACCGCGTCGTTCATTAAAGCTCCCTCGGGTTAAAGAAGGGCAATACGGGCTCGTTCAAACATGTGGCAATGTTCGAATGCGTGACGCCTGCGCAGAGAGAAGGCGAATAGACGTCAATAGCGGGCGACTCACTGCCAGCTAAAGGTCAACAATCTGTACCGATGAAGTGCTCAAGAAGATGGCATGGCAATGTCCTGATTCTTGTTCTGTACGTTGAGGTGAATAGGGGGCCGACGGCCTTTACATCACTAATTTAGCAACCGGTATGCCAGCCGAGACCCTCTGGGGCGGGCTTTTCAGAGCTGGCAGCCTCGATGTCGCATTCCTGTAAGTTTTTAGCGATCCCATGATTCATTGGTTGTTTTCTTGCCGTTAGCGATCTGTTTTTTTTGAAAAATCGGGGGCGAGCGAGTCCGACGAACTGCGCGGTGTGTCTTCGCGAAAGTTCGGCTTCAAGCGATGTTTATAACTGCACCAAACCTGTTAGTTGGGTGTCAGCTTGGTGCGTGAGGTATTAACGATGCATGCGGTTGGGCTCCTTTATTAAATGACTAATGGGTCACACGTTGTGAGAAGGGACAGTTTTCAGGGCGAGCGAGAGCGTCCATCCGATCTTGATGGCTATTTAATATTTGGTTGCCGCTGAATGTAAGAAAATGTCCCGAATTTATAAAAGTCTGTTATCGCCTTATTGTCAGGGTCGAGAAGCACTTAAATAAAAAGAAGGTCGTCACAACAAAATAAATCACCCAGCGAATACCCACCTGTCTCAGACACCGTAGGTCTGCTCAGGTGGGTCAAACCAGGCCGCTAGTGGGGAGTGGCAAAGCTGGCGCAGTGCGGTGGAGCGAGGCGTGGCGCACCCGGTTCAGGGTTCATGCCCAAGGGGGAGGCAGGCGCGAGGTCTAGCGGATGGAGCGAATGGGGGAAGTGACGGACTGGCACGGGATCGAATTCCTTATCGAGCGGACGCGAGACTTTTGGTAGGCGTCCTGCACTGTTATTGGACAGGGTGATGTCCTTTACATGCACCGTGGTGCGTATAGCGCACCGGTGGGCAGCGTATACCCACGACGAGTAGCCTGTTTGGGCCGGTTCTCGTGGTACGGGCGTTCCACTTGAAAGAAATGTGCCAAAAAGCCGCCTTTTTGTAACATTTCTTCGCCGACGGCCCTTTGACGCGAGCGGGCTCGCCTTGTCGACGCAGAAAAGGGACGGGCCTTCTAGGAAGCCCGTCCAATGGCGGGATACCGGGGCCGCTGCGTCAACCCTCGCTCAGCCGCTGCCCCAGCGCCGGGAGCAGCGCCTCACAGGGGTCAGCCACTTTGAGTTGCAGCAGGTCATCCGCCCGGGTCTTGCCCAGGTTGATGGCAAGCAGGGGCTTGCCCTGCTCGGCGATGGCTCGGCACAGACGAAACGCTGAATAAGCCATCAATGAAGACCCGACCACCAGCAGGCCGTCCGCAGCTTCGATGCGCGCCACGGCACGGGCGGCCGTCGGCGGGGCGACGTTCTCGCCGAAAAACACCACGTCGGGTTTCATCCGGTCACCGCCGCAGTGAGGGCAGTGCGGGACCTGAAAGCGCTCCTCGAACGCGGCATCCAGCAGCGTATCGCCGTCGGGGGCCTGTACGGCGTCCACCTCTGCCAGATAAGGGTTCTGTTCCATGAGCGTGAGTTGGACCCGGTCGCGTTCGGTGCGCTGGCGGCAGTCCAGGCACAGCACCCAATGGAGGCTGCCGTGCAGTTCGATGACATCCTCGCTGCCCGCCTGATCGTGCAGGGTGTCCACGTTCTGAGTGATGACCCCGCTGATCAAGCCCTGCCGCTCCAACCTCGCCAGGGCCGCGTGGGCGGCGTTGGGTCGGGCGGCCCGTACCCTTGGCCATCCCAGCATGGCCCGCGCCCAATAGCGGCGGCGCGCCTCGGGCGCGTTGAGAAATTCCTGAAACATCATCGGTTGCCGCCCACGCCGTACCCCTTCGCTGTCGCGATAGTCGGGAATACCGGACGACGTGCTGATGCCTGCACCGGTCAATACCGCGAAAGAGCGGCCGGTCATCCAGTGCAAGAGGGATTCGACGCTGGTCGGAACGGGCGAGTCAAGCATGGGCAGGTCCTCGTGAATACGGCAAGTGGGCTGATACTAAACGAGGAGGGGGAGGTTGTGCGGCGGGCTGACACTGGGTCGGTATCGAGGCAGTCCCGTGCAGGGGTGAGCCGTATCGCGAAGGCGGTCAGCCAACCGCTCCCGCGTTCTCCGACGCACCGCCGTGCACAAGACTTCACGACTGCTGCGCAATCCGCGTGGACCACACAGCGGTCACAGCCTTCTCTTCGGCTAACTCAACAGCTCGGCAAACGCCTTGTCCGCTTCCAGCACCGCAGGCAGGGCGGCGAACAGGGCTTGCAGGTCAACGCCCTCGAACAGCGGGCCGTCGACCGCCTGGCGCGCCTCGGGCGTGGCGCCGCCGTGGTCTTCCAGCGCGTCGGCGACGAGAATGGCCTGCGCCACGATGCGTGCCTGGGTCGAGTCACCCGGTGCCTGCATGGGACGGGCCTGATACGCGATGGCGTGCTGGATCACGGGTGGCAGCTGCCAGCGCCTTGCCAATTCCGCGCCCACTTCCGGGTAGCCGAAGCCCAGTTGCAGGGTCTCCAGCGCCGCACGGCTGGTGGTGCCGGTCTTGCTGACTTGGTTGATACGCTCGGCCACGTGCGGTGCACCGGTCTGGATCAGCAATTCCCCGATGTCATGCATCACGCCGCAGGTGAAGGCGATTTCGGCATCGGCCTTGGATTGCTTGGCCAGCAGGCGGGCGATTCCCGCCACCTGAAAGCTCCTCAGCCAGAACCCCTTGAGGTCGAAACTGGCACTGGCCTTGAACGCGCCGGTCACGGCTGACGCCAGCACCAAGGTGCGCAGGGTGTTGAAGCCCAGCCGCATCGCTGCGTCCTCGATGCTCGAAGACTCCCGCGCCCCTCGGAAGCGCGCCGAGTTCGCCAGGCGCAGGATCTTGGCCGCAATGACAGGATCTTTCTCGATGTTGCGTGCAACGCTTTCCAGATTCGACGACGGATTGTCGAATTGTTGAATCAGGTCCTGAGCCACTTTAGGAATGCTCGGAAGACTGCCCAAATCCGCAAACAACTGCTCGATACCCATGGCCTGGCTCCTGTTTCGTCTGACTTACAACACCATAGGCAAGATTCCCGAAACTGCACGGCCTTCGTTGTGATTTTGATACGGTCGGCACAGACCGCTCGGAGCGGCTTGGGTGACCCCTTGGAATCAAGGGGTGCGCGGATCGAAAAGGCCGGATACACGCTTGGGCAATGTCGAAGCGGTTTCAGTCATAAGTCATCCTTGATCGTCAATGTGATAAGAGTCATGGGTCGAATTTCTTCAAATAGCCATCCACCAACTCGATCAGCCGTTCGCGACCGAAGCTGGCGCAGTGGCCACCATGCACCACCCGCACCGGCAGCTCGCGCAGCCGGTGCATGGTGCGGATGTAGGCTTCGATGGACGAATGCGCGAGATTGTCCAGCAACTCGCCGTCGTAGATGGCGTCGCCGGAAAACAGCGTCTGGGTCTTGGCTTCCCATAAGCCAATGCTGCCGGGGGAGTGGCCCGGCAGGTGCAGCACCTCGAAATGCCGGTTGCCGAGGTCAATGACATCCCCCTCGTCCAGAGTACGGGTCACGTGGGCGGCCTGGATTTTCCAATGGTCAAGATCGTAGTCGGGCGAGGGCAGGGCCGTGATGATCGGCCCCAGCTTGTGGCCGCCCAGGGTGGCGAGGCTGAAGTCATGGGGATCGAAACCAGGTTCGACGAGCGTGAAATGGCCGTCCGAGGTGCGCAGTGCGTCGGCTTCGGCGCGGTGCACCAGGCATTCGTCGAATTCATGATGGCAGCCTACGTGATCCAGGTGCACATGGCTGGCCACGGCACTGATGCGATGGCCGAAGAGGTGCCTGGCCGCTTCGCGCAGGCTGCAGATCCCCATGCCGGTGTCGACCACCACGTCCTGATCCCGCCCGCGAATGTGCCAGATGTTGCAGCGCAACCACGGCGTGACGTGAGGCTCGGTGATCAGTGTGATGGCGTCATCGATGGTACTGAATGCGTACCACTGGTCTGCGACTTTCTTGAGCATTGTCGACGCCTCGCTCGGCGGGCCAGAAGGGAAGGCTGCCAGACTCGCAGGTTGTCGGCGCTTTTTGAAGAGGCGGGCGGGCCGCTCTTTTTCGTGTCTTGCGTGCTCGGGGCAGTTTGTCGAGCAAAAAATCAGTAATATGGCGCAACATCGGTGAAGGTCATACCTGCGCCGTGCCTTCACGACCATATTGATGAAACGCCAGCCCCGGCACGACGGGCGCGCTGGCCAGGAAATAGAGGGTGTCATGGGTAACGAGAGCATTAATTGGGACAAGCTGGGTTTCGACTACATCAAGACCGACAAGCGCTACCTGGCTCACTGGCGCGATGGTGAGTGGGACAAGGGCATCCTGACCGAAGACAACGTGCTGCACATCAGCGAGGGCTCGACCGCGCTGCACTACGGCCAGCAATGCTTCGAAGGCCTGAAGGCCTACCGCGCCAAAGATGGCTCGATCAACCTGTTTCGCCCTGACCAGAACGCCGCGCGGATGCAGCGCAGTTGCTCGCGTCTGCTGATGCCCCATGTGCCGACCGAGCAGTTCATCGAGGCCTGCAAGGACGTCGTGCGTGCCAATGAGCGTTTCATCCCGCCCTACGGTACCGGGGGCGCGCTCTACCTGAGGCCGTTCGTGATCGGCGTCGGCGACAACATCGGCGTGCGCGCCGCGCCGGAATTCATCTTTTCGGTGTTCTGCATCCCGGTCGGCCCGTATTTCAAGGGCGGCATGAAGCCCCACAACTTCGTAATCTCCAGCTACGACCGCGCAGCCCCTCAGGGTACCGGCGCGGCGAAGGTGGGCGGCAACTACGCGGCGAGCATGATGCCTGGCAGCGAAGCCAAGAAACACGGCTTCGCCGACGCCATTTACCTGGACCCGTTGACCCACTCGAAAATCGAGGAAGTCGGCTCGGCGAACTTCTTCGGCATCACCCATGACGATCAATTCATCACGCCGCGTTCGCCTTCGGTACTGCCGGGCATCACCCGCCTGTCGCTGATCGAACTGGCTGAAAGTCGTCTGGGCCTGAAAGTCGTCGAGGGCGAAGTGTTCATCGACAAGCTGGACCAGTTCAAGGAAGCGGGCGCTTGCGGAACCGCCGCGGTGATCACCCCGATCGGTGGCATCAGCTACAAGGACACGCTGCACGTCTTCCACAGCGAAACGGAAGTGGGGCCGGTCACCCAGCGCCTGTACCAGGAACTGACGGGCATTCAGTTCGGCGATATCGAAGGCCCGGCAGGCTGGGTCGTCAAAGTCTGAGGCGGACGCCAGACGCCGCTTCATCCAAAACCACCGCCCGCAGGCGGTGGTTTCATTTCAGGGGTTCAACGAATGCCCCACCGTCGGTCCAACGACCATTTTCCCCCGCCCTTGGCGATGATGAGCAACAACAGACCTGCCCACGTCAGGTGCGTCGCCCAGGCATCGGGGTAGACGAACACCTCGATGACCAGGGTCATGCCCAGCAGCGCGAACGCGGATAGGCGTGAGAACAACCCCAGAATCAACAGCGTGGGGAACAGGTGTTCGGCATAGGCCGCCAAATGTGCAGCCACCTCGGGCGGAATCAACGGCAACTTGTACTCGGTGCGAAACAGCTCATAGGTGCTGTCGGTCAGGGTGAGGAACCCTTCGACCTTGGTTCTGCCCGACATCAGAAACACGCCGGCGATGCCGAGCCGTGCAAGCAGCGAGAGCAGGTTGTCGTCGATCAGGCGGTACAGGGTGTCGGTGAACCGGTGCCAGTTCCCCGAACGCGATGGCGTTGGATGTTCAGTGCGCAGCGTGTCCATGAGCAGCTCCATGAGCGGGGTGAAGAACGGCCTCGGCAAAGACGTCCGCGCGGGCGAGTTGCGTCAGCAGGTCGAGTACGTCCAATGAAGGTTGAATGTCACTGCCGCATCGAGCGGCATGGGCGAGCGATTGGCCCGCCGCGCAGGCGTCCAGGAAGGCACAGCCGCCCGCGTCCAGCGGGTGCCACCCGACGACTCCGGCGCTGCGCACCAGCAGCGCGCCTTCGCCCTGCCAGGGCAACGACTGCGGCATGGCCGACCCCTCGCGATTGAGGCGCCAGATGCTGAACACCGGTTGGTCGGCATACCAGCCCCAGCGTGCGGCGACGCGGGGCTTGAGGTGCAGGTCTGCCAATCGGTCGGGGGGCAGGCGGGCAATGCGTTCGAGGTCCAGGCCAGGTTCATCGACGGCTGTGTGGCATTGGGTCCACAGCCAGTCCAGCCGCGCGACATTGCCCAGATACGGCAGGGCCCGAGCGTGTTCGAAGCGGTCCAGAAAATCGGCAAAGCCTTCGCCATGAAAAATCAGCCGCGCGTCACGGGGTGGGCTCTGCTGCGCGTACAGCGTCGCGGCAGCGACCATCCACTCGCGGCCCACCAGCCGCTCGACGGTGGGGAAATTGGCAAGCAACGCGTCGACGGCACCTTTGATCACGGTGTTGCGATACACCGTGAAACCGGGTTGCCGCGTCAGGTCGGACATGCCCGTCGCCTCGGGCCGGTACAACGCCTCGACGAACAGGTCCTGAAAGTCGCGCAAGCTCATGACAGCACCTCCAGCAGTGCTTGGGCCCGGTCTCGTTCCTTGAGCAGCTCGGCGAACGGTGGGATCCGGTCGTCTCGCTCGATCAGCGTCGGCCGTGGCCCGATCCGCTGGATCAGGTGCTCGTAAAGCGACCAGACCGCTTCGGCGACCGGCGCGTCGTGGGAGTCGATCAGCAGGTTTGCGCCTCCCGGGTCCAGGCTGTGCCCGGCCAGGTGAATCTCCATGATCGCGGTGTCGGGAAAGGCCTCCAGGTAGGCAGCGGCGTCGTAACCCATGTTGTGGGCACTGAGGAACACGTTGTTGATGTCCAGCAACACGCCACAGCCGGTGCGTTGGCATAGCGCGCTGAGAAACTCGACCTCACCGAAGGTGTGGCCCTCCAGAGCGAGGTAGTGGCTGGGATTTTCGATCGCGATGCGTCGGCCCAGGCTGTCCTGCGTGCGTTGAATGTTGTCGGCGATACGCTGCAGCGCTTCCTCGGTGCGTGGAAACGGCAGCAGATCGGGGTGGTATCGACCTCGCCAGGCGGACCAGGCGAGGTGCTCGGAAACAAGGACCGGTTTGACCCGGTCGATAAGCGCCTTCAGCCGTTTAAGGTGCTCGGCGTCAGGCGCGGTATCCGCCGCCAGCGAGAGTGACACACCGTGCAGTGACAGCGGGTGACGTTCGCCAATCAGCTCCAGCCACGCCAGGCGAGGGCCGCCGTCGATCATGTAGTTTTCCGGATGGACCTCGAACCACAGGCCCCGCGCATTGCAGTCATGAGCCTGCTGGTAATGATCGGCCTTCAGACCCAGGCCGGCACCCGGTGAGAGAGAGGTGTGCATGATCGACGTCAGCCCTTCGATGGTGTGTGAATCGGCGCTTGTGCAGTACCGGTTACATCGGGGTCAGCGAGCCCATGCCATGGGGCGTCTTGATCGAGGTGCAGGTACCCGCCGGCACGTTTTTCCAGGCATTGGTCTGGTAGTCGGTTTTCGAGGTGCCCGCGCAGGTGGTACCGGCTCCGGCCTTGCAATCGTTCTTGCCGGCCATGGCCACGCCGTAGCATTTTTCCATGGCCGGTGCCGAGCCGCTTTCGGCCGCGTTCACGCCGGTTGCGATGGAGGCGAAAGCCAGAGCGACGGCAGCGAGTTTGAGGTTGTTCATGGTGGATCTCCCAATGCTTGAGTGAGGATGAATGCGTCACGAGCGCTGATGCACATCGTGCGACAAGTCCGAACGTGAGTTCGACGCAGACCTTGGCGCGAGCTTGATTCGGCGCCCTGATGTTGCTGCGTGAGCCCACTGGCTTGTGCCCCTGCACGACAATTTGACGAGGCCGTGCATCGGTTGCGAAGGGGAGTTCGCTCAAGGGCGTCGTTCGGTTACATCCGCCTGCACATTTTTTTATTCTGTCGGACGGTCAGGCCTGAACGCCGTATTCCTTCAACAGCATTTCCATCCAGTCCATGAACACCCGGCAGCGCTGGGGGACATGACGCCGGTGGGCGTACAGCAATGAAACCGGCATTGGCGCGGGTCGGAAATCGGTCAGGATTTCCACCAGTTCGCCTCGCTGCAACTGATACGCATGGGAGAGCTGCGGCACCTGAACGATGCCCAGCCCGCCGAGGCAGGCCGCTTCGTAGGCTTCGATGTAGTTGACTGTCACGCTGCAGGGCATGGTGACGAAATGGTCCTTGCCGTCGCGGTGGTATTCGAACTGCGCGGTGCTAGCCCCGAAGGCCGACACGTAGTTGATGAGGCGATGCTGTTGCAGTTCCTCCAGGGTGTGAGGCACGCCAAAGCGCTGGGCGTAGCTGGCGCTTACGCAGTTGATGATGCGAAATTGCCCGATATTGCGCGCCACCAGTGAGGTGTCGGGCAGTTCCCCGACCCGAACGACGCAATCGAAGCCTTCGCGCACCAGATCGACACGCCGATCCGTGCTGCTGATTTCCACCTCGATCAAGGGGTGCCGGTCGAGGAATTCACTCAGCCGAGGCATGACCAGTCGCCGAGCGACCGCCGTCGGCATGTCCACTCGCAAACGGCCAGTGAGGGCAGCGCTGTCCTGGCGAAACAGGCTTTCCAGCTCATCCATCTGCGCCAGCAGATCCTTGCTGCGTTCGTACAGCGCTTGCCCGTCCGGGGTGGTTTGGACCTTGCGCGTGGTGCGCAGCAGCAATCGGGTGCCCAGCAGTTGTTCCAGCGCGCGGACCTGCTCTGACACGCTGGAGCGCGGCAGCCCAAGCGCATCGCTGGCCAGGGTGAAACTGGAGAGTTCGGCGACCCGCACGAAGGTTTTCAGTAGATCGAGTTTGTTCATGCAACGCCTCGATTGTTCGTTGATTCCGATCAGTGCTGTCGGATCAGACCCGTTTATTCAGTCCCGATCCGAACAATACAGTGGGCATCACTGACTGCAAACACTCCATCGAGGTGAACCATGAGCAACAAGATCGCAATCATCACCGGCGCCAGTCGCGGCTTGGGCAAGAGCACTGCGCTGCACCTGGCCCGCCAAGGCGTCCACATCATCGGCACCTATCACAGCCGCGAAGACGAGGCGCTCCAGGTTGCTGCACAAGTCGAGGCGCTGGGCGTCAAGGCGAAGATGCTGCAGCTCGATGTCGGCGACAGCAGCCGTTTCGACGCCTTCGCAAGCCAGGTCGCTGACGCGCTGGGCGCGTATTTCAATGCCGAGCGCTTCGATTTTCTGGTGAACAATGCGGGCATTGGCCTCTACGCCAGTTGTGCGGAGACCACTGAGGCGCAATTCGATCAACTGATGAAGGTGCACTTCAAAGGCCCGTTCTTCCTGACCCAGAAACTGCTGCCGCTGATCGCGGACGGCGGACGGATCGTTAACCTGTCGTCAGGGCTGGCGCGCTTTTCGCCGGTGGGCTACGCCGCCTATGCGTCGATGAAAGGCGCCATCGAGGTCTGGACCCGCTACCTGGCGCAAGAGCTGGGCCCCCGCGGTATCACGGTCAACAGCTTGGCGCCCGGCGCGATCGAGACCGATTTCGGCGGCGGCACGGTGCGTGACAATGCGGACGTCAACGCCTGGGTGGCGGCGAACACGGCCATGGGGCGTGCCGGGCTGCCGGATGACATCGGTGCGGCCATCTCGATGTTGCTGGGCGAGGGCGGCCGCTGGATCACGGCACAACGCATCGAAGCGTCGGGCGGTATGTACGTCTGAGGCGCCGGGTTGCGCCCGCCGTGATCCGGTTCATCCGCTGATGTAATAGATGCACAGCGACAGGGTGACCAGCGACCCCAGGGTAGACACCAGTATCGTGCTGGACACAACCGAAGCTTCGCGCTTGTAGTACTCGGCCAGCATGAACGGGCCGGTGCCCGTGGGCAGGGCGCTGAGCAGCAGGGCGCTGTTGGCCCAAAGCGGCGGCAGGTGGAAGACCTTGAACGCCAGGAACCACGTCAACAGCGGATGAACGATCAGCTTGAGCAGCACCAGCAGGCTCGTGCCGTGGCGCGGGCCTTGCTGTTCGTGCGCCAGGAACAATCCGAGGGACACCAGCGCGCAAGGCGTCGTTGCCGCGCCCAGCAGGCCGAGAAAGGTGTTCAGCGCGCCGGGCAGCGGGACCCCGGTCCACGCCCAGCAGGCGCCCAGGATCGGCGACACCACCAGGGGGTTTTTCGCCAGCGCGGCCAGCACCTTGAGCACGATACGGTGAACACGGGCCTCGCTCTGCAACCCGATCTCGACGCAGATCAGCGCGCAGCCGAACAACACGCACACCACGATCAAGGAGGCGATGAGCGCCGGCTCGAGACCGTTCTGACCGAGCACCATCACACAGAGCGGAATGCCGATGTACCCCGTGTTGGCGTAGGAAGCACTCAAGGCATCGAGGCTGGCGTCGGCAAAATGCCCGGCTTTCTTGCGTCTGATCAAAAGGGCGATGACGAACAGCATCATGGTCGACAGGCTGAACACTGCAACGAACCCAGGGTGCCAGATCTGCTCCCACGTGGCCGTCGCTGTCGCGGTGAACAGCAGCGCCGGCAAGCATAACCACACCACCATGCGGTTGATCTCTGAAGCGGCGGTGGGGCCGAGACGACCCGTGCGACGGCACAGGTAACCGACCAGGATCAGGGCGAAGATGGGCAACAGCACGTTCAAAACGGAAGACATCGAATCTCGGCTCGGGCGTTTTCGAGAGAGCCTGTGTGAAGCGGTTCCCAGGCCGACTTCAAAAGGCGCGCGTAGATGCAGGCGGCCAAGAGTAAAGTCGGAAATCGTCAGCGTCCAACCCTTTCCAGCCCGCGATACGCGAGCGCAATGGCAAGCCGGAGGGTTGGATGCATGATGTGCCGAGGGTCTGACGCCCTCGGCGTGTGCCGCAGTCCGGATCTCAGTGCTGCAACGCTTCGGCTACGCTCGCGGACAGGGGCGTGGTGGCTCGGCCGATCAGCCTGCTCAGCTGCCGTCCCTCATCGAACAAGGCGCCCTGCGCGGTTGCCGTATCGGAGTTGGCGAGCAACTGTGCGAAAGCCTCGGGCAAGCCAGCATTGAGCAGTGCCGCTTTGTACTCCGCTTCGGGCAGGTCGGTATAAACCACCGGTTTGCCCGCCTGGCGCGCCACTTCAGCGGCGAACTCGCGCAGGGTAAAGGCCGTGTCGCCGGCCAGTTCGTAGGTCTTGCCCGCTTGGGGTTCGCTCGCTGTCAGCACCGCCACCGCTGCGGCGGCGTAGTCGGCTCGCGCCGCCGAGCTGATACGACCTTCACCGGCGCTGCCCAAGTGCACACCATGGGCGAGATCTCCCGGAATGCGCATCGTGTAGTTCTCGTGATACCAGCCGTTGCGCAGCACCACGGTCGGCACGCCGGACTCGGCCAGGGCAATTTCCGTCTCATGGTGTTCGGCGGCAAGGGCCAGCGGCGAAGTATCGGCCCGTAGCACGCTGGTGTAGGCCAACAGCTTCACGTCGGCGCGTTTGGCGGCTTCGATGACGGCCTTGTGTTGCGCGAGGCGCTGGCCGACTTCACTGGATGAAATCAGCAGCACTTTTTCGGCGCCGACGAAGGCGCTGTCCAGCGTGTCTGGCTGGTTGTAGTCGGCCTTGCGCACCTCGATGCCCAGCGCGGCGAGGTCGGTGGCCTTTTCAGGGCTGCGCACCGCCGCGACGATGTGCGAGGCGGCCACTTTTTTCAGCAGCTGTTGGATAACCAGACGGCCCAGTTGGCCGGACGCACCGGTAATAACGATCATGGGGATTTCCTTTCATCAGTGAGGAGGTGAATCCAGCATAAATCGCATGCTAACCTTTAGTAAGTACGTACAAAAAGGTAAGTGCAATGAATGATATTGCCAGTGTGTCGTCCGAGAGCCGTTCGCTGCTTGAGCGCATTCGAGTCGGTGAAGTGTTGGCGCGGGACTGCCCGTCGAGGGAGATCCTCAATCATGTCTGCAGCCGCTGGGGCGTGCTGGTGCTGGTGGTCTTGCTGGATGGCATGCACCGCTTCAGCGAACTGCGGCGCAAGATCGGCGGGGTCAGCGAGAAAATGCTGTCCCAGACGTTGCAGAGCCTGGAGCAAGATGGGTTCATTGACCGAAGAGCTTTACCGGTGGTCCCGCCCCACGTCGAATACACCCTCACACCCATGGGCCGGGAAGTGGCGCTGCGGATCGATGGCCTGACCACATGGATCGAGCAGAACCTGCCGCGCATCCTGGCCGCCCGCGAAAACCGCACGGCCGATACCCTGTCGGATTCGTAAGCAGGGGCTGAGCAGGGGGCCGGTTCGAGTTTGGATGGGGCTGCCTCTGCTCGGGCCTCGCTTCCGTCACGCGGTCAGCGAGCGGCCGTCAAAAAAGATTCATCTGCACATCGTTGATGCGGCGACCTGCCACACGCGTCCGTTTCTCCCTCGACTTGTCTAGCCCACGGGCCCGCTAGGCCGCCGTGCACTGCGCAAAGGTCGGCCCGAGTCCTTTCCCGCCTTGCGTCAAACGGTCAAGGAACTGTTATCGGGTGGTCACCCACGGTTCATGGAACTGCCACACATCGGCTCTAAGGTCAGTCGCATCCAACGCCGCTCAGGACGGGCCGCGCGGATCTGAAGTTCAGCCCTGGCCGCGCGCCAGCCCCTGACACGAGACTGACGAGAGACCCTCCATGAACGCTGCTATCCACGTCGACCGCTTGAACAAGACATTCGCTCGCAAGACCGCTCTGGTTGACCTTGCGTTGTCTATACAACCCGGGGAAATGGTGGCACTGATCGGTGCTTCCGGGTCGGGAAAATCCACGCTGTTGCGCCACCTGGCAGGGTTGGCCTGCTGTGATCGCAGCCACGGCGGGACCGTTCGGGTGCTGGGGCGTGAAGTCCAGTCTGCCGGGCGGTTGAACGGCAAGGTCCGGCGGCTGCGCGCCGACATCGGCTATATCTTCCAGCAGTTCAATCTGGTCAACCGGCTCAGCGTGCTGGACAACGTACTGCTCGGTTGCCTGGGCCGCATGCCGCGCTGGCGTGGCAGCCTGGCGCTGTTCAACGCCGAGGAGAAGGCGCGGGCCATGGCCAACTTGCAACGGGTCGGGCTGGTGGATCTTGCCGGTCAGCGAGCGTCCACCTTGTCTGGCGGCCAGCAACAGCGGGTGGCGATTGCCCGGGCGTTGACCCAGCAAGCGGACGTGATACTGGCGGACGAGCCCATTGCTTCGCTGGACCCCGAGTCCGCACGCAAGGTCATGGACATTCTGGCCGATATCAATCGCCGCGATGGCAAGACCGTGGTCGTGACCCTGCATCAAGTGGACTACGCCGTGCGCTATTGCCCTCGCGCCGTCGCCCTCAAGGGCGGCCGGATTCATTTCGACGGCCAGGGCGCCGACCTGAGCGCCGCATTCCTCAACGACCTTTATGGCGCCGATGCCGATGCCAGCCTGATGTTCGCCGATCAGGCCCGACACCCGGTGCCTGCGTCCCGGCTGATGCTGGCGCAGGCGTGACCCAACCCACCTTCAAGCTTGAACTCTCACCCACGTTTCAGGAGCTTTCCATGTTGAACCGTATCGGTCACGTGTTCGCCTCTGTCGCTGTCGCTGCGGCCTGTCTGACAGGCACCGCGCATGCCGACGAGACCACGCTCAATTTCGGCATCATGTCCACCGAATCCTCGCAGAACCTGAAAAGCGTCTGGCAGCCGTTTCTCGACGACATGTCGAGAAAAACCGGCCTGACCGTCAACGCCACCTTCGCCTCCGATTACGCCGGCCTGATCCAGGGCATGCGCTTCAACAAAGTGGATGTGGCCTGGCTCGGCAACAAGGCGGCCATGGAAGCAGTGGACCGTTCCGGCGGCGAAATCTTTGCGCAGACCGCTGCTGCTAATGGAGCGCCGGGTTACTGGAGCCTGATCATCGCGCGCAAGGACAGCCCCATCAATTCCATCGACGATATGTTCAAGCACGCCAAGGAACTGACCTTTGGCAACGGTGACCCGAACTCCACCTCCGGTTACCTGGTCCCGGGGTACTACGTCTTCGCCAAGAACCACGTCGATGCCGCGACCGCCTTCAAGCGCACCCTGAACTCCAGTCACGAAGTCAACGCCCTGAGCGTCGCCAAGGGGCAGCTGGATGTCGCGACCTTCAACACCGAAAGCATGGACCGGCTGGAAGTGACCCAACCTGAAAGCGCGGCAAAGCTCAAAGTGATCTGGAAGTCGCCCATTATCCCGGCCGACCCGATGGTCTGGCGCAAAGGCCTGTCCGACGCGACCAAGAACAGGATTCGTGATTTCTTCTCCCACTACGGCGACACCGAGCAGGAGCAGGCCGTGTTGAAGAACATGCAAATGGGCCGATTCCTCAAATCCTCGGATGACCAGTTGCTGACCATTCGCCAGCTCGAACTGTTCAAGCAAAAAACCGAGACCCTCGCCAATACGAACCTCAGTGCCGACGAGAAGGCCAGCCGCCTGAAGGACATCGACGCGGGCCTGACGAAACTGCAGGACCGTCTCTCCGAACTGGAAAAACAGAGCACCGCCAAGGCGGGCTGAAGGGCTGCGCGGGAGGGCTGACCTGCTCGGCAGTGGGCCAGTCGCCTCAATCATCATCATCTTCGCGCTTTCGTTCGTCGGGCGATCCGAGCTCGCTGCTGCACCGCGCCGTGCTTTGCGCAGGGCGCAGGACAGCGCCGCGAGGGGCGTCGACGCAAGCGTCACGGGAATTCTGTCATGAGCACGCACGCTGTATACGCTGACGCCGTCGGCAAACGCACCTGGCCGCAGTACCTGGGCTGGGGTCTGTTTCTCGCGATGATGGCCTGGGCCTGGCAGGGCGCAGAAATGAACCCGCTGGCCCTGTACCGCGATGCCGGCAACATGGCCACGTTTGCCGCCGACTTTTTTCCGCCGGACTTTCATGGATGGCGCGCTTATTTCAAGGAAATGCTGGTCACCGTGCACATCGCCTTGTGGGGCACCTTTCTGGCGATCGTCTGTTCGGTGCCGCTGGGTGTGCTGTGCGCTGAAAACATCACGCCCTGGTGGGTTCATCAGCCGCTGCGCCGGGTCATGGACGCCTTTCGCTCCATCAACGAAATGGTCTTCGCCATGCTGTTCGTGGTCGCCGTGGGGTTGGGGCCCTTCGCCGGGGTCCTCGCGCTGTGGATCAGCACCACCGGCGTGCTCGCCAAGCTGTTCGCCGAAGCCGTGGAAGCGATCGACCCGGGCCCGGTCGAAGGCGTGCGTGCCACCGGTGCCAGCGCCCTGCAGGAGGTGATCTTCGGTGTGATCCCGCAGGTATTGCCGCTGTGGATTTCCTACGCCCTGTACCGCTTCGAATCCAACGTCCGTTCGGCGACCGTGGTGGGCATGGTCGGCGCGGGCGGGATCGGCGTGATCCTGTGGGAAAACATCCGCGCTTTCCAATTCACCCAGACCTGTTCCGTGTTGCTGGTGATCATCGTGGTGGTGAGCGTCATCGACATCGGTTCCCAACGCCTGCGCAAGCAGTTCATCTAACGACTCGACAGGAGAGGGTGCGAACCCTTTTTTAAACCATGCAGTTGTCTAGACAATCCGAGCCGGTCTACCGCGAACTCGCACAGACCTTGCGCAATGAGTTGAACCGTTATGTTGCTGGCGAATTCCTGCCGGCCGAAACCCGCCTTGCGACCCGTTTCGACGTCAACCGGCACACGGTGCGCCGGGCCATCGACGAACTGGTGCGAGAGGGCTGTCTGCTGCGTCGCCAAGGCAAGGGCACGCAAGTGTTGGGGCGGCCGCTGGTATACCCGGTCGCGGCCGAGTCGGCCTACAGCCAGTCGTTGTCTGCCCTGGGCCATGGTGTCGAAGCGGTCCTGCTGCAACGGCGGGCCTGCGTCGCGACGCGCGAGGAAGCCGAACACTTGGGCCTCGCCGAACACGCGCCGTTGATCGAGTTGCAGACCTTGCGCCGTCTCGACGGCCAACCGGTCAGCCTGATCCGCCATCGCTTCTGCGCCAGCCGCACGGAGCTGGTCGCTGACTACACCAGCGGCTCGGTGCGCCACTACCTGGCGTCCCGCGGTCTGCCGTTGACCCGTACTTTTAGCCTTATCGGCGCACGCCTGCCCAGCCGTGAGGAGGCCAGCGTGCTGTTGATGCCGCGTCATCTGCCAGCGTTAACCGTGTTGACGCTGTCGCGCGATGCCGACGGCACGCCGGTGGAAATCGCCCACTCCACCAGCCGTTCGGATCGCTTCCAATACCAGATCGTCACCTGACGGAGATGCACCGCCATGACCACTTCGAAGGATGCTTCGATGACTGCTTCATCCCCCCCTTCGCTAACCGCCGAACAGACTGCGCGCCAACGCTGGATCGGTGTGCTGTCCCGGACTTCACGCGCCGATCTGTTGCCGTTCGAGGCGGCGTTGCGCGATGTCGATTACCAAGTGATTCGCGCCCCCGAAATCGGCATGGCCCTCGTCCGCGGACGCATGGGCGGCACGGGCGCGGCGTTCAACCTGGGTGAAATGACGGTCACCCGCTGCGTGCTGCGTCTGGCGGACGGTCGCACCGGCTACAGCTACCTCGCCGGGCGCGACAAGACCCACGCCGAGTTGGCCGCGCTGGTCGACGCGCATCTGCAAGGCCCGCAACAAGCTCACTGGCTCGCTGAACTGATCGAACCACTGGCGCAGGCCCAGGCTGAGCGCCGCTCCCGTGAAAACGCCGAAACCGCTGCGACCAAGGTGGACTTCTTCACCCTGGTCAGAGGAGAAAACTGATGAGCACGACACTCGCAACGGCCTCGCTTTTGCAACCCGCTTTCGCCGATCCGGTGCTGGACGCCCAACGCAGCTTTCGGGCTGCGCTCAAGGCGCTGGCCGGGCCAGGGGTGGCTCAGCGCCTGGCGCCGAGCCAGCTTCCGCCACACCTCGAAGGGCTGGCATCGGCCAGCCACGCCCTGTGCCTGGCGTTACTGGACGTGGACACACCGCTGTGGCTCGCCCCGCGGTTCGACACCCAGGCGATCCGCGCCAACCTGACCTTTCACTGCGGTTGTCCGATCGTCGGCGACCGGCAGAACGCCCGCTTTGCGCTGCTCGACGACAGCCAATTGCATGACCTGACCGGCTTCGATCTGGGCAATGACCGCTACCCGGATCAGTCCTGCACGCTGTTGGTACAACTGCCGAGCCTGCAGGGCGGTCGGCCATTGGCCTGGCAAGGGCCGGGGATCGAAACCCGGCACGCCGCCAGCCTGCCGCTGCAGGAGGCTTTTTGGGTCGAGCGCGCGGCGCGTAACGACTTTCCACGAGGCATCGACGTGTTTTTCGTCGCAGGCAGCGACCTGATCGGCCTGCCGCGCAGCACCCAGGTGCTGTCCATGGGAGGTGCCTGATGTACGTCGCCGTCAAAGGGGGTGAGCAGGCGATCGACAACGCCCACGCACTGTTGGCCAAACAACGCCGGGGCGATACCGCCGTGGCCGAGTTGGCCGTAGCGCAGATTCGCCAGCAATTGCCGCTCGCCGTCGCCCGTGTGATGACCGAGGGTTCACTGTTCGATGAAGAACTTGCCGCGCTGGCCATCAAGCAAGCGGCGGGCGATCTGGTGGAGGCGATCTTCCTGCTGCGTGCCTACCGCACCACCTTGCCGCGCTTCGGCGCGAGCCTGCCCGTCGACACCTCGGCCATGCACATCCGCCGTCGATTGTCGGCGACGTTCAAGGACGTGCCGGGGGGGCAATTGCTGGGGCCGACCTTCGATTACACCCACCGTCTGCTGGATTTCACCTTGTTGGCCGAAGGCGAATTTCCCGCGCCACCCACCCGTGCCGACGCGCACGTCGACGCCTGCCCGCGGGTCTCCGGACTGCTGGCCAAAGAGGGGTTGATCAAGGAAGAACCGGACACCGGCGCCCCGGTTGCGGACATTACCCGTGAGCCGCTGGAGTACCCGACCAGCCGCGCCGAGCGCTTGCAGGCGCTGGCCCGAGGCGATGAGGGCTTTCTGTTGGCGCTGGGCTATTCGACCCAGCGCGGCTATGGCCGTAACCACCCGTTTGCCGGCGAAATCCGCGTCGGTCAGGTCGAGGTCTGGATCGAGCCGGAGGAACTGGGTTTTGCGATCACCCTCGGCGTCATCGACGTCACCGAGTGCGAGATGGTCAACCAGTTCGTCGGCTCGGCCACCGAACTGCCGCAGTTCACCCGCGGCTATGGCCTGACTTTTGGCCACGCCGAGCGCAAGGCGATGGCCATGGCCCTGGTGGATCGCGCGTTGAGAGCCGGTGAGTACGCCGAAGAGGTGATTTCGCCCGCGCAACAGGAAGAGTTCGTGCTGGCGCACTGCGACAACGTCGAAGCCTCGGGGTTTGTCTCGCATTTGAAACTGCCGCACTACGTCGACTTCCAGTCCGAGCTGGAACTGATTCGCAAATTGCGCACACCTGCAAAGGAGCCGGCCCAATGAATGCCGCCACGCACCCCCGTCGCCTGCCACCCACGTCACGCGACGAGGCTTACAACTTCGCTTATCTGGACGAACAGACCAAGCGCATGATCCGTCGTGGCTTGCTCAAGGCGGTGGCGATTCCCGGCTACCAAGTACCGTTCGGTGGCCGTGAAATGCCGCTGCCCTATGGGTGGGGCACCGGGGGGATGCAACTGACGGCAGCGATTCTGGGCGCCGACGACGTGCTGAAAGTCATCGACCAGGGTGCCGATGACACCACCAATGCGGTATCGATCCGGCGCTTTTTCGCCCGGACGGCGGGCGTCGAGACCACTGAGCGCACCCCGGAGGCGACGATCATTCAGACCCGTCACCGCATCCCCGAAACCCCGCTGCACGCCGACCAGATCCTGGTCTTCCAAGTGCCGATTCCGGACCCGCTGCGCTTCATCGAACCGTCGGAAAGCGAGACCCGCACCATGCACGCGCTCAACGATTACGGGGTCATGCACGTCAAACTCTACGAAGACATCGCCACCTTTGGCCATATCGCCACGGCTTACGCCTATCCGGTGATGGTCAATGAGCGCTACGTGATGGACCCGTCGCCCATCCCCAAATTCGATAACCCCAAGCTCGACATGAGCCCGGCCTTGATGGTGTTCGGTGCCGGGCGAGAGAAACGGCTGTATGCGGTGCCGCCCTTCACCCGCGTCACCAGCCTCGATTTCGAGGATCATCCCTTCGCCGTACAGCAATGGGCGCACCGCTGCGCCATCTGCGGCAGCGAGGGGTCATTCCTCGACGAGTTGATTCTCGATGATCAAGGCACGCAGCGCTTCGTCTGCTCGGACACCGATTACTGCGCCCAACAGGTCGCCGCGGGGAGGGCAGAACCATGAGCCTGCCGCAAAAGCACGTGGCACTCACGGCCGCCGAACACCACCTGCCGCTGCTCAAAGTCGCTGGCCTGAGCAAGCTGTACGGGCCCGAAAAAGGGTGTCAGGACGTGAGCTTCGAACTCTACCCCGGTGAGGTGCTGGGGATTGTCGGCGAGTCCGGCTCGGGCAAGTCGACGTTGCTGTCACTACTCAGCGGCCGTTGCGCCCCGGATCGAGGGCGCATCGATTACCGCGACAGCCAGAATCGCTGGCTGGACCTGTACAGCGCCAGCGAGGCCCAGCGCCGCACCCTGTTGCGCACCGAATGGGGCTTCGTCGAACAGAACCCCCGCGACGGCCTGCGCATGGCCGTCTCCGCAGGCGCCAACATCGGTGAACGGCTGATGGCGCAGGGCGTGCGCAACTACGCCCGACTGCGCGCTGCCGGGCTGGACTGGCTGAGTCAGGTGGAGATCGACCCGGCCCGCATCGACGACTTGCCGCGCACCTTTTCCGGCGGCATGCAGCAGCGGCTGCAGATCGCCCGCAACCTGGTGTCCTCCCCGCGCCTGGTGTTCATGGACGAACCCACCGGCGGGCTCGATGTGTCGGTCCAGGCCCGCTTGCTGGATTTGCTGCGCGGTCTGGTACGCGAGCTGGACCTGGCGGTGGTCATCGTCACCCACGACTTGGCCGTGGCGCGCCTGTTGGCCGACCGGCTGATGGTGATGCGACGTTCCCGCGTGGTGGAAACGGGGTTGACCGACCAGGTGCTCGACGACCCGCAGCACCCGTATTCGCAACTGCTGGTGTCCTCGGTGTTGCAACCATGAGCCGAGCCTTGGAAGGAGCTGTGATGAATCCGCTGATCGAGGTCCGTGGCCTCTCGAAAACTTTCACGCTGCACCCACAGAACGGGGTGGTGCTGAAGGTCTTGAATGACGTGAGTTTTTCCGTACAGGGCGGTGAATGCCTGGTCCTGCACGGGCATTCCGGTGCGGGCAAAAGCACCTTGCTGCGCACGGTGTACGGCAACTACCTGCCCGCGGGCGGGAGCATCCGCGTCAAGCACCACGAGCGCTGGCTTGAGCTGGTAGGGGCCTCACCTCGTGAGGTTCTCCAGGTCCGCCAGCATACGGTGGGCTACGTCAGCCAGTTCTTGCGCGTGATCCCGCGGGTTTCCACGCTGGATGTGGTGATGGAACCTGCGCTGGCCCGCGGCTGGAAGCGCGACGTAGCGACAGCCCGCGCCGAGCATCTGCTGAGCCGTCTGAACATCGCACCGCATTTGTGGCAACTGGCGCCGAGCACCTTCTCGGGCGGTGAACAACAGCGGGTCAACATCGCCCGAGGTTTCATGGTGCCGTGGCCGATCATGCTGCTGGACGAGCCCACGGCCTCGCTGGATGAGCGCAATCGCCACGAGGTGTTGGCGCTGATCACCGAAGCCAAGCAGGCGGGTGCCGCAGTGATGGGCATCTTCCACGATCGGCTGGCCCGCGAGGCGCTGGCTGACCGAGTGCTCGACATGACCCCCCTCCAGGCCATCGACGAGTCCCCGTGTTTGACGGAGAAGCAACCATGCTGAACGAACAGATCCTGACCAACGCCCGGATCGTCACCGCCGAGCAAGCCTTTACCGGCACCGTCGTGCTGCGCGATGGCCTGATCAGCGACGTGCAGGCCGGGGTCAGCCAGGTGCCGCGAGCGCTGGACCTGGACGGCGACTACCTGTTGCCCGGGCTCGTCGAGCTGCACACCGATAACCTGGAAAAACATTTGAGCCCGCGCCCGGGCGTGGATTGGCCCTCTGCATCGGCGGTCATGAGCCACGATGCGCAGATCATCGCTGCCGGCATTACCACCGTCTTCGATGCGCTGTCCATCGGTGACGTCAACCCCAAGGGCAAACGGATGCAGCAACTGCCCGGCATGGTCGAGGCGATCGCCAAAGCCAACGCCGAGGGGCTGACACGCGCCGAGCACCGCCTGCACTTGCGCTGCGAGGTCTGCCACCCGGACACCCTCAGCGTATTCCGCGATCTGGTGGATGAGCCGCTGGTGCAACTGGTGTCAGTGATGGACCATTCGCCGGGCCAGCGCCAATTCGCCCTGGAATCGAAGTACCGTGAGTACTACATGGGCAAATACCACATGAGCAGCGAGCAAATGGACGCGTTCATCGTCGAGCAGGTGGCGAATTCCAAGGTCTACAGCGACCGCTACCGCCAAGCCATCGTCGAGTTGTGCCTGGCCCGCGGGTTGTCGGTGGCCAGCCATGACGATGCGACGGTCGAGCATGTGGAGGAGTCGGCGGGTCATGGCATGACCATCGCCGAGTTTCCCACCACCCTCGCGGCCGCCCAGGCCTGTCGCCGCCTGGGCCTGAACGTGCTGATGGGGGCACCGAACATCGTGCGCGGCGGGTCGCATTCGGGCAATATCGCAGCGGCGACCCTTGCCAACGAAGGGCTACTGGATATTCTGTCGAGCGACTATTATCCGGCCAGTCTGTTGCAGGCGGCATTCACACTCGGCGCTCAATTGGAGGGCCAGCAAAACGGGCAGGCGCCGGGGGCCGGGTTGGCCCAGGCGGTGAACACCGTCAGCCTGGCACCGGCGCGCTCGGCGGGGCTGGACGATCGTGGCGAAATCCGCGCCGGGCTGCGCGGCGATCTGATCCACGCCCGGGCCGTGGGCAACCTGCCGGTGATCCAGCAGGTCTGGCGAGAAGCGAAGAGGGTTTTCTGATGGCGGGCAGGTTGATCTATCTCATCGGACCATCCGGTTCGGGCAAGGACAGCCTGCTGGATGCGGCCCGTGAACCGATGGCCGCGCGCGGCTGCCGGATTGTGCGCCGAGTCATCACCCGCTCGGCGGAGGCCAAGGGCGAGGCGGCGCATGCTGTCAGCGCAGAGCGCTTCGCCGAATTGCAGGAGCAGGGGGCCTTCGCCCTGAGCTGGTACGCCAACGGGCTGCACTACGGGATTCCGAACGAGATCGATCAATGGCTTGCCGACGGCCACGATGTGCTGATCAACGGCTCACGGGGGCATCTTGCCCACGCCAGGGCGCGTTACCCTGATTTGCTGGTGGTGTTGCTCAGCGTCGATCATGCCATCTTGCGCCAGCGCTTGCTGGCACGGGGCCGGGAGTCTGCCGAGGAAATCGAGAGTCGCCTGGCCCGTAACGCACAGTTCACCGATGAGCTGCTGGCCGACGACGCGGCGCTCCTGCTGTTGGACAATTCCGGCCCACTGGAGCAGACCGTCGCCCGCCTGTTGCAAGGCATCGACCGCGAGCACGCATGCGTCTGACGTTGCTCGGCACGGGGGATGCGCGGCAAGTTCCGGTCTACGGCTGTCCGTGCTCGGCGTGCGCAGCGGCCCATGCCGATCCACGCCTGCGCCGAGGACCGTGCTCGGCGCTGGTCGAGCTGGGCGATCAGCGCTGGTTGATCGACAGCGGGCTGCCCGACCTCACGGAGCGCTTCCCACCGCGCAGCTTCAGCGGCATTTTCCAGACCCATTACCACGCCGACCACGCACAGGGGCTGTTGCACCTGCGCTGGGGGCAGGGGTGGGTCATCCCGGTGCACGGTCCGGCGGATCCCGAAGGCCTGTCGGACCTCTACAAACACCCCGGCATGCTTGATTTCAGCCAACCCTTCACAGCCTTTGAAACCCGCGTGTTTGGCGCGCTCGAAGTCACGGCGGTGCCGCTGCTGCATTCCAAGCCGACGCTGGGTTACTGGCTGCAAGGGGGCGGGCGACGCATCGCCTACCTCACCGACACCGTGGGTTTGCCGGAAGCCACCACGGCGTATTTGCAGCGCCAGGGAGTGGACGTATTGATCCTCGACTGCTCGCTGCCTCCGCAACCCCAGACGCCGCGCAACCACAACGACCTGAACCTGGCGTTGCAGATCATCGACGCGCTGAAACCGGGCAGCACCGTACTGACCCACGTCGGGCATGCGCTGGATGCCTGGTTGATCGAACACGCCGGTGAGTTGCCGGCGGATGTGGTGATGGCGTGGGATGGAATGGTCATTTGAGCGGCCTATGACGACCGGGCGCGTGGACGCTCAGGCTAGCCATGCGCGATTGGGCAGTCATGCCGTCGGCTCGGATCATCATTCCTTCCGTTTTCGGTTCGCTGGGCGCAGCGCACGGGCCGACGCTGCAAACCAGCACATATCTACAATGCTTATCCGCGAGCCGGGTCTACGCTGAATCCTCCCAGCACATTTCCCGAGGATTGCGACACATGGCTATCTTGACGCTGAAAGACGGCACCGAGTTTTTCTACAAGGATTGGGGCAGCGGTCAGCCCATCGTTTTCTCCCACGGCTGGCCGCTGGACGGCGATGCCTGGGATGCGCAGATGCTGTTCCTCGGCCAGAACGGTTATCGGGTGATTGCGCATGACCGCCGCGGCCACGGACGTTCGGGCCAGACCTGGGAAGGCAACGACATGGACACCTATGCCGATGACCTGGCGCAGTTGTTCGAAGCGCTCGACCTCAAGGACGCCATCATGATTGGCCACTCGACGGGGGGCGGGGAGGTGGCGCGCTATATTGGCCGGCACGGGACTTCACGGGTGGCCAAGGCGGTGTTGATCGGCGCGGTGCCCCCGCTGATGCTCAAGACTGCGGCCAACCCTGAAGGCCTGCCGATGGAGGTCTTCGACGGCATCCGCGCCGGTTTCACGGCCGACCGCTCGCAATTCTTCAAAGACCTGGCACTCCCGTTTTTCGGCTTCAACCGTGAAGGTGCGAAGGTTTCGCAGGGCGCCATCGATTCATTCTGGGCGATTGGCATGCTCGGTGGCGTGAAGGGTGAATTCGACTGCATCAAGGCGTTTTCGGAAACCGACTTCACCGAGGACCTGAAAAAGATCGACGTGCCGACCCTGATCCTGCACGGCGACGATGATCAGATCGTGCCGTTGGTGGCCTCCGGCCAGAAAAGCCATGGGTTGGTCAAAGGCTCGACGTTGCATATCGTCAAAGGGGAATCTCACGGCATGTGTGCTGTTCAGCCCGCCGAAATCAACCAGATTCTGCTGGCCTTCATAAAAGGCTGACCCACGACCAGCGGCTGCCTGCCGGCGGCATCGCTGACCGCGGGCAATGCTGCGCTGTACAACGCCAGTCCAGGCTGGCGAAACCGTTTGTCCCCGGTTGGCACGGCCTGTGCTGTCCTGAAGATCATCGGGTTGTTGAACAATCCCGCTTTCTTCAGGAATCCATGTCGTGTCGATTGCCCAACAAAGCGGCCTTTCGCTGGCCGATCAAGTGGCGCACGAGCTGCGCGAAGACATCATCCATGGCCGTCTCTTGTCGGGCATGCCGTTGGTGGAAAGTGAGCTGGTGCGTGGCTACAGCGCTTCGCGCAATACCGTGCGCGAGGCGCTGCACTTGCTGGGGCGCGAGGGCCTCACCCACTACGTCCGGCACAAGGGGGTGATCGTGCGACGGCTGAGCGTGGACGATGTCCGCGACTTGTTCCGCGTCCGGCGCACACTCGAATCCAGCGCCATCCTGACGGGCGCACCGGTCGTCAGTGGCATGTCAGGGCCCATGGCCAATGCCATCGAGGCCGCGGAACTGGCCTGTGAGCGGGAAGACTGGCGCGCTTTCGGCAGCCACAGTCTGCGTTTCCATCAGCAGATCGTGGGCCTGATCGGCAGCCCGGCATTCGACGAATTCTTCACCAACATCGTGGCGCAGATGCGCCTGGTGTTCTCCACCGCCCGTGACGAAGCGAGCTACCAGGCGCCATGGTTGGCCCGCGACCGCCACCTTTTTCAATTGCTCATCGAGAACCGCCGCCGGGATGCCGACGAGGCGATGGGCAGTTACCTCAACGATTCCGAACATCAGGCACTGGATTTACTGTCCCGTGTCGCCACCCCCTGAGCCAGGAGATGCCCATGCACAAAGATTACCCCGCCGCCTATCAGGTCAGTAAAGGTGCGGCACTGCAGGTCGACACGGCGTTCTATGCGCGCATTCGCGAGGCACAAGGCAGCCGTACCCAAGTGGAAGCGTTCCAGGTCCCGATCCGCACCGGGCGGGCATGGAAGGTCAGAGCGGGCCAGGTTTTCCGGGTCACCACCCCCATCGGCCCTCAGGTGGGAGACTTCAACGTGTGGAATGCCGACGATCCTCGCGAGCGTCTGTGGGCGGCACGCACCCGTCAATTGCAGGGCGCGCATGTCACCACCTATGACCGCTTGTGGTCGAACCTGCCGTTTCTGCGCCCCTTGGTGACCATTACCGATGACAGCCTGGCGAGCTATGGCATCGACGAACACGGTGGACGTTTGCACGATCTGCTCGGCACTCGCTGCGATCCCTACGTCAACAAGATGCTCACCGGAGAGGATTTTCATCATCATTGTCATTCCAACCTGACCCGCGCCGTGCTGCCCCATGGGTTGACCGAGTTCGACGTCCACGATGTGTTGAACATCTTCCAGTGCACCGGCTTGAACCATGACGACATGTATTTCATGAAGGCGTGTCCCGCGAAGCAGGGGGATTACCTGGAATTTTTTGCCGAAATCGATCTGCTGTGCGCGTTGTCGACCTGTCCGGGTGGGGATCTGTCGCTGCCCATGTGGGGGCCGGAGGCGCAGGATCCCTTGAGCGTCTGCCGACCGTTGGGCGTTGAAATTTATGACCTCGACCCGTCCTTGCTGGAGGGGTGGCAGCAGCCCCAGCGTGCCGAATACAACGGCCTGCACGGATTGAAGATCGACAAGGCGCCGTGGGAACAGTAAGGCAGCATCCCCGCTCGCCGGTCACGCGTCCCGCAACAGGTCGTGGGCGTCGAGCAAGCGCCAGGCGATTTCGGGGTTTTTCTCCATTCCTTTGCGGATGGCGGCCGGGATCGCCGCGCGGGTCTTGCGACACAGGCCGGGCAGCTCGGCGATGTCGATGACGATGCCGCGCATGCTGCGCACTTCGTTGAGCCCTGGCTGGACTTCGATGCGCAGCCCGAGCAATTCAAACATGCGCCGCTGCATGTGCCGCAGGTCTTCCAGGCTGGCAAGGTTTTCCAGGCGTTCCAGCAGCCGTTTCTCCTCTTGGCGGGTCAGGTCGAGGATGCGCCGATCGGCATCCAGCGTTTCCAGCAGCCGATCGCGGTCGCAGACGCAGGCGCCGGGAGGACAGGGGGAGCGGAGAGGGCGGTTAGCGATCATGGTGCGATCATAACGAGGCCGTGCTGCGATGCACAGCCACCTCCCTGCGGTCACGGTGCGGACGCGCTGGTTCAGCACGTCGGCAGCAGGTCGCACATCGGGCGTTAGATCACCGGCGAGTCTTCGCCCGGTTCAACCCCTATGGTGTGATGCCGCCGGTCCGTCGCTTTGTATAAGGTCAGGGCGTCGGCCTCGGCCTCAGTGATCGGAATCCTTCGACCGTCGATCAGTGCTTCGGACATGTGGGTGGCGTCGTTGGTGGTAATGACCACATCCGCCACCGCACAGCGGTAAGTGGCCTGGTCGACCACGGCCCAGCAGTGCGCGTGGGTGGCATCGAATTGCAGAGGCATGAACTGGCTCCCGTTCAGGCGTGTGGAAGGTTCGACTCAGGCAAGCGATCGAGGTTTCGCCTGTCCGACGCAGGGTCGACCGCACTCTCGGCGGCGTAGACGGTCCATTTCTGCAGCATCCGGCACAAGGGCAGCGGCAAATGAATGGTTGGTGGGAAGAAGTCGTCGACACGCTGCAATCGGAGTTCTCGGATATCACCGATGCGTCTCAGCTGACGAGGGTCACGGTCAGGCTGACGATCGCGGCATTGCTGGGGGGTGTGTTGGGTTTCGAAAGAGAACACAAAGGCAAGGCGGCGGGGGTGCGGACCCACATGCTGGTGTCCATGGGAGCCGCGCTGTTCGTACTGGTGCCGCAGTTGGCGGGGGCGGACGATGCGGCTTTGAGTCGAGTGGCGCAGGGAATTGTGGCCGGGATTGGCTTTCTGGGAGCGGGCACCATTCTCAAGGGGCAAAAGCTGGACACCGCGCAGGTCAAGGGGCTGACCACCGCCGCGGGTCTATGGATGACCGCCGCCATCGGAATGGCGGCGGGGATGGGCAGGGAGTTGACTGCCGTGCTGAGCACGGTTCTGGGGCTCGGTATCCTCAGCCTGGTGCCCATGGTGACCGACCGGCTCGATCCACCCGAGACGAGAGCCCGCCATCCCGACCGCAAGACTGGCGGCGACTCTCATCAACCCTGAGTCCGGTTCAGCGGCCGGGCGCTCCCTCGCGTCCGGCCAAGGTCATAACCGCAGGCGGTTCCTGACTGGGTGGATCGCCCTGCGGCGGCTCGATCACCGGCGGCATGGTCGGTGGCGGCGGTTCCTCTGCTGGCGGGACGGGCAGTTCCGGGTCATCGATATTGGGATCGGGCGTTTCTGCGGGAACGGGAATGGTCATGGTTTCACCTTCCTTTAGCGCTGTGGGGGGCAAGCGTGTGGAGGATCTCCCACGCATTCGCAGGGTTCGACCGTTGTCCTCGGCCAATGATTCACACCGATTGCGCAGCGCTTTTCAGCGGGGCGACTAAGCTGGCAACGGATTGATCCGGGTGCAGCGCAAGCTCTTTGAACTTTTCCCCGAACCCGGCGTTCGGAACCTATGCGGCCCCGTCAGGATGTGTTGAGTCCGGGAGCCTCCTTCTTTTGTTGACCACATACGAATCTACGGATAATCAATCA
Source organism: Pseudomonas sp. GD03842 (assembly GCF_029841165.1). Classification (NCBI taxonomy): domain Bacteria; kingdom Pseudomonadati; phylum Pseudomonadota; class Gammaproteobacteria; order Pseudomonadales; family Pseudomonadaceae; genus Pseudomonas; species Pseudomonas sp. GD03842. Next base: position 241,171 of record NZ_JAOCEA010000001.1, read on the forward strand.
GGAGCGTCCCAGGGGCGTGAGGAGTGATGCTCGATGAATGTGACTGCTGATCAGCCATACGGCCCGGATTCCCTGGCCACTGATGTACCGCACCCAACCCGGCCCTTACCCCTGACCCAAGCCCTGCAACTGCCGCGTATCGTCATCGAAGACACGCAGCCGGTCATCGACGCTGGGCATCTGGCCGCCAAGGCGATCGCGGGTCAGCCCGTGACAGTGACCAGCAAGGTGTTCGCCGACGGTCACGACAAGCTGGCCGTGCGCATCTGTTACCGCGCCGCGGACGACCAAGAGTGGCAGACCGCGCCCATGCGCGACCTTGGCAATGACAGCTGGATCGGTGAGTTCACCCCGACAGTCGTCAGCCGCTACGTTTTCCGCCTTGAAGCGTGGATCGACCAGTTCGCCAGTTACCGTTACGAGCTGGAGAAGAAGTACTCGGCCGGCGTCGCGATCGGCCTGGAGCTGGAAGAAGGGCGCCTGCACCTGGTGCACGCAGCCGAGCGCAGCCAGCACGAGCTGCGCGGCCAGATCGACAGCCTGCTGAAACGGCTGGCCGAGAACACCGAACATGAGGCGCAGGTCGCGCTGCTGTTGAACAGCGAAACTGCGGCAATCATGGCCCAGGCCGACAACCATGCCTTCTTGAGCCGCAGCCTGGAATTCCCGCTAGATGTGGAACGGGAGCGGGCGCAGTTCGCCAGTTGGTACGAGCTGTTTCCGCGCTCGATCACCGATGACAAGCACCGCCACGGCACCTTCAATGACGTGCACAGCCGACTGCCGATGATCCGTGACATGGGCTTCGATGTCCTGTATTTCCCGCCCATCCACCCGATTGGCCGCGCGCACCGCAAAGGCCCCAACAACTCGTTGACCGCCGGGCCGGACGACCCCGGCAGCCCATACGCCATCGGCAGCCAGGACGGCGGGCATGAGGCGATTCATCCACAGTTGGGCACGCGCGAAGATTTCCGCAACCTGGTCAAGGCGGCTGCCGAGCATGGCCTGGAGATCGCCTTGGACTTCGCCATTCAGTGTTCCCAGGATCACCTGTGGCTCAAGGAGCACCCGGGCTGGTTCTCCTGGCGCCCGGACGGCACCATCCGCTACGCGGAAAACCCGCCGAAGAAATACCAGGACATCGTCAACGTCGACTTCTACGCGCCTGATGCCATTCCCAGCCTGTGGCTGGAACTACGGGATATCGTCGTCGGTTGGGTCGAGGAGGGCGTCAAGATCTTTCGGGTCGACAACCCGCACACCAAACCCCTGCCTTTCTGGCAATGGCTGATCGCCGATGTTCGCAGCCAGCACCCCGACGTGATGTTCCTCGCCGAGGCGTTCACCAAACCGGCAATGATGGCTCGGCTCGGCAAGGTGGGTTACTCCCAGAGCTATACTTACTTCACCTGGCGTAACACCAAAGCCGAGCTCAGCGAGTACTTCACCCAGCTCAACCAGTCGCCATGGCGCGAGTGCTACCGGCCGAACTTCTTCGTCAATACCCCGGACATCAACCCTCATTTCCTCCATGACTCAGGGCGCCCGGGCTTTTTGATCCGCGCCGCGCTGGCCACCATGGGCTCCGGGCTCTGGGGCATGTATTCAGGGTTCGAACTCTGTGAGTCGGCCCCCGTGCCGGGCAAGGAGGAGTACCTGGATTCCGAGAAGTACGAGATTCGCCCTCGGGATTTCACCGCGCCGGGCAACATCATTGCCGAAATCGCTCAACTCAATCGTATCCGTCGCCAGAACCCGGCTTTGCAAACCCATCTGGGATTGCGCATCTACAACGCGTGGAACGACAACATCCTGTACTTCGGCAAACGCAGTGCTGACGGCAGCAACTTCATTCTGGTGGCGGTCAGCCTCGACCCCCATAACGCTCAGGAAGCGCATTTCGAATTGCCGCTCTGGGAAATGGGCCTGCCCGACGATGCCGCCACCCTGGGTGAGGACTTGATGTCCGGGCATTCCTGGACCTGGTACGGCAAAGTCCAGTGGATGCGCATCGATCCGGCGTACCAGCCGTTTGGCATCTGGCGAATCAAGGCCGCCCATTAATCATTCTAAGGATGGCGTCATGGCGAAAAAGAACCGGAACGCTGCGTTTATCGACGATCCGCTTTGGTACAAAGATGCGGTGATCTACCAGGTTCACGTGAAGTCGTATTTCGACTCCAACGACGATGGCATCGGTGATTTTCCGGGGCTTATCGCCAAGCTCGACTACATTGCCGAACTGGGGGTCAATACCATTTGGCTGCTGCCGTTCTACCCATCGCCCCGGCGCGACGATGGCTACGACATTTCCGATTACCGGGGCATCCACAGCGATTACGGCAACATGGCCGATGCGAAGAAGTTCATCGCCGAAGCCCACAAGCGCGGGTTGCGGGTGATTACCGAGCTGGTCATCAATCACACTTCCGACCAGCATCCGTGGTTCCAAAGGGCGCGGCATGCCAAGAAGGGTTCCAGGGCGCGGGATTTTTACGTCTGGTCCGATGACGACCAAAAATACGATGGCACGCGCATCATCTTCCTCGACACCGAGAAGTCCAACTGGACCTGGGACCCGGTCGCCGGCCAGTACTTCTGGCATCGTTTCTATTCCCACCAGCCGGATTTGAACTTCGACAACCCGCAGGTCATGAAGGCGGTGCTGGAAGTGATGCGTTACTGGCTGGACATGGGGATCGACGGGTTGCGCCTGGATGCGATTCCGTACCTGATCGAACGCGACGGCACCAATAACGAGAACCTGCAGGAAACCCACGACGTCCTGAAGACGATTCGCGCGGAAATCGACGCCAATTACCCCGATCGCATGTTGCTGGCCGAGGCCAACCAATGGCCTGAGGATACTCAGCTTTACTTCGGCGATCGCAAGGGCAAGGACGGCGACGAATGCCATATGGCCTTTCACTTTCCCCTGATGCCGCGCATGTACATGGCGGTGGCTCAAGAAGACCGCTTTCCGATCACCGACATTTTGCGGCAGACGCCCGAGATTCCGGAAAACTGCCAATGGGCGATTTTCCTGCGCAACCACGACGAGCTGACCCTGGAAATGGTCACTGATCGTGAGCGCGACTACCTTTGGAACTACTACGCGTCCGATCGCCGCGCACGAATCAACCTCGGTATCCGTCGCCGCCTGGCGCCGTTGCTCGAGCGCGATCGTCGACGGGTGGAGCTCCTCAACAGCATGTTGTTGTCCATGCCAGGTACGCCGACCTTGTATTACGGCGACGAAATCGGCATGGGCGACAACATTTATCTCGGGGACCGGGATGGCGTGCGTACACCCATGCAGTGGTCCATCGACCGCAATGGCGGGTTCTCGCGAGCCAATCCGGCCAGCCTGGTGCTGCCGCCGATCATGGACCCGCTCTACGGCTACCAGTCGGTCAACGTCGAGGCGCAGGAGCATGACCCGCACTCGCTGTTGAACTGGACCCGCCGCATGCTCGCGGTGCGCAAGCAGCAGAAGGCTTTCGGCCGCGGCACCTTGAAGATGCTGTCACCGAGCAACCGCCGGATTCTCGCCTACACCCGGGAATACACCGGGCCGGACGGCAAGAGCGAAATCATCCTGTGTGTTGCCAACGTCTCCTCGGCTGCCCAGGCGGCCGAACTCGAACTGTCGCATTACGCTGGCACGGTGCCGGTTGAAATGCTCGGCGGCAGCGCTTTCCCACCTATTGGCCAGCTCAATTACCTGCTCACGTTGCCACCTTATGGCTTCTACTGGTTCCTGCTGGCCGCGGAGAATCAAATGCCCAGTTGGCACGTTGAACCGGCCGAAAGCATGCCGGACTTTCCAACGCTTGTGCTCAAACAGCGGATGGAAGAACTGCTCGACGAACCCCTTCGCCAGAGCATGGAGCAGACGTCCTTGTCGGTTTACTTGCCCAAGCGACGCTGGTTCGCAGGCAAGGGAACGGCCATCGACCGGGTGCACATCGATTATGGCGTGCGCTTCGGCACCCGTGAGCGCCCGGTGCTGCTCAGCGAGATCGAGGTGACGTCGGCCGGGGAGGTTGCCCGCTATCAATTGCCTTTCGGGTTCCTCGCCGAAGACGACTTCAGCAAAGCCTTGCCGCAACAACTGGCACTGGCCCGGGTCCGCCGCGGCCGCCAGGTCGGTCTGATTACCGATGCCTTTACCCTTGAGCCGTTCATTCGCGAGGTCATCAAGGGCATGCAGAACGACCTGACCCTGGCCACGGGATCGGGCGAGTTGCGTTTCCAGAAAACCTCGAAGCTGCTGCCGCTGGGGTTGAACGACGAGTCGGAAGTGCGGTACCTCTCCGCCGAACAGTCCAACAGTTCGGTGGTGGTAGGGGCGGCGCTGGTCTTGAAGATGATCCGCCGCGTGGCAGCCGGTACGCACCCCGAACTGGAAATGGGCGCCTATCTGACCGAAGCCGGTTATGGCCATATTTCCCCGCTACTGGGCGCTGTCGTGCGGGTCGATGGCGAGGGTCAAAGCAACCTGCTGATGATCGCTCAGGGTTATTTGAGCAACCAGGGCGATGCTTGGGAATGGACGCAGAACAATCTGGAACGCGCCGTTCGCGATGAGATGGCGCATGGTCATTCCAACCTTGAACAGCACGCCAATGCCTTGCTGGAACTGAAAGACTTCGCCAGCTTGCTGGGGCAGCGCCTCGGCGAGATGCACGTGGTGCTCAGTGCGCCGACGGACAATCCGGATTTCAAGCCGGAGGTCACCAGCGCCAAAGACAGCCAGGCCTCCGCCAACAGTGTCTCGGCTCAGGTGGAAAGGGCGCTGAATTTGCTGGAGCAGCATCGCGAAACGCTGGAACCCGGCGATCAGCAGTTGGTCAGTGAACTGCTGGGCAAGCGTCAGGCGTTGCTGGCTCACGTGAAGACCCTGGCCAAACAATCGGTGGGCGGCCTGCGGATGCGCGTGCACGGTGACCTGCACCTGGGCCAGATGTTGGTGGTCAAGGGGGATGCCTACCTGATCGATTTCGAAGGCGAGCCGGCCCGTCCATTGCAAGAAAGACGCGCCAAGTACAGCCCCTTCAAGGACGTCAGCGGCGTGTTGCGGTCATTCGACTACGCTGCGGCGATGGCGATGCGAAATGCCCACGCCACCGACACTTCGGAACAGGCGTCCGCCGCGCGTCGGCATGTGGCTGAAACGTATTTGTTACAAGCGCGGGAAGCGTTTTTGGCGGCCTACAAACAAGCCACCGTTGACGTTGCCCACGCGTTTAAGGATGCCAAGGGGGAAGCCGCCGCGCTGGCACTGTTCACCTTGGAAAAAGCCGCTTATGAAGTGGCCTACGAGGCTGAGAATCGCCCGACCTGGTTGTCGGTTCCGCTTCAAGGCCTGCGCGGGCTGTTGAACCTGTCTGATGGAGAATGAACATGAGTGCGTCTGACCAATTCGGCACGGGCAACCACAAGCTGTTGCCTACCGCCGGCGATATGGACGCGTTGATCCGCGCCGAACACCGCGACCCGTTCTCCATGCTGGGGCCTCACAGCGATGGCAAAGATGGCCAGGTGATTCGCGCCTACCTGCCCAATGCATTGGCGGTTCGTGTGCTGTCGCGGGACGGTGAGCGCGATCTGGGTGAGTTGAAGATGAGCGACAAGCCCGGTTTCTTCGCCGGGCACTTTGCGGTGCGTGAGCCGTACCTGCTGAAAATCAACTGGGCCACGGGCGAGCAGATCACCGAAGATCCCTATAGCTTCGGTCAGTTGCTGGGCGAAATGGATTTGTACCTGTTTGCCGAGGGCAACCACCGCGACTTGAGCAGCGCCCTGGGCGCCCAAGTGAAGACGGTCGACGGGGTGGATGGGGTGCGCTTCGCGGTGTGGGCGCCGAATGCGCGACGGGTCTCGGTGGTCGGGGATTTCAACAGTTGGGACGGCCGCCGCCATCCGATGCGGTTGCGCCATCCTGCCGGCGTGTGGGAGATCTTCATTCCGCGCATCGGCCCAGGGGAAACCTACAAATACGAAATCCTCGGGCAGCACGGCGTTCTGCCGCTGAAAGCCGATCCCATGGCCCTCGCCACGGCATTGCCGCCGGACACGGCCTCCAAGGTCGCAGCGCCGCTGAGCTTTGCCTGGCAAGACCATGACTGGATGCAGGGCCGGGGCGACAAGCAGGATATCCATAAGCCGCTCTCGATCTATGAGCTGCACGCAGGCTCCTGGAAATGGCATCACGGCGGCGAAGATGAACCGGACCGTCCGTTCAACTGGACAGAACTGGCCGATGAGTTGATCCCCTATATCAAGGGCCTGGGTTTCACCCACATCGAACTGATGCCCATCATGGAACACCCCTTCGGCGGTTCATGGGGGTACCAGTTGCTTTCACAGTTCGCCCCCAGCGCCCGTTATGGCACGGCCGAACAATTCGCCGGCTTCGTCGATGCCTGCCACCGTGCCGACATCGGCGTGATCCTCGATTGGGTGCCGGCGCATTTCCCTACCGATGCCCATGGCCTGGCGCAATTCGACGGCACTGCGTTGTATGAGTATGGCAACCCGCTCGAGGGGTTCCACCAGGACTGGGACACCTTGATCTACAACCTGGGGCGCACTGAGGTGCATGGCTTCATGATCGCGTCGGGTGTGCACTGGCTGAAGCATTTCCACATCGACGGACTGCGGGTGGATGCGGTGGCCTCGATGCTTTACCGCGACTATTCACGCAAGGCCGGTGAGTGGGTACCGAACCGTTACGGCGGTCGCGAGAACCTGGAGGCCATCGATTTCCTGCGCCACCTCAACGATGTGGTAGCGCTGGAAGCCCCCGGCGCGCTGGTCATCGCCGAGGAGTCCACTGCCTGGCCGGGGGTGACGCAGGCGACCCAACAGGGTGGTCTGGGTTTCTCCTACAAATGGAACATGGGCTGGATGCATGATTCGCTGCACTACATCCAGCAGGACCCGATCCACCGTCAGCACCACCACAGCGAACTGAGCTTCGGGTTGGTCTATGCGTGGTCGGAGCGCTTCATCTTGCCGATTTCCCATGATGAAGTGGTGCACGGCAAGCACTCGCTGATCGACAAAATGCCTGGCGACCGCTGGCAGAAATTCGCCAACCTGCGCGCCTACCTGGCCTTCATGTGGACCCATCCCGGCAAGAAGCTGCTGTTCATGGGCTGTGAGTTCGGCCAGTGGCGGGAGTGGAACCATGACACCGAACTGGATTGGCACTTCCTTCAGTACGCCGACCACAAAGGCGTGCACACGCTGGTCGGCGACCTCAACCGCTTGTACCGTTCGGAAAAGGCGCTGCACGAACAGGACTGCCAACCGCAGGGTTTTCAGTGGGTGATCGGTGACGACGCGGGGAACAGCGTCTACGCCTACCTGCGCTGGAGCAAGGAGGGCGAGCCCCTGTTGGTGGTGGCGAACCTGACGCCGGTGCCGCGTCACGGTTACCGCGTTGGTGTGCCGTTTGGCGGGCGGTGGGCAGAGCTGCTCAACACCGATGCCGAGGTGTATGCCGGTTCCAACGTCGGCAATGGTGGGGCGGTTTCCACCGACGACGTGAAGAGCCATGGCCAGCCCGTGTCCTTGGCACTGGACCTGCCACCCTTGGCCGTGGTGGTGTTCAAGCCTGTCGCCGAGCAGTAAGTCCGTTCAGGTTCCGCCTGCGCGGCGGCCCGTAGGCGGTGGCGGTCTGAACTGAGGCCGCCGCCGTCGAGGGATCCTCGGCGGCGGTCGGGCCCGCCTCCAGCCGGGTTTCACCTGGCTACCCCCCGATTTCATGTACCGCTTCGAAATCTCGTCTACGCTCCAAGTGTCGGCCCACTGACGCTGACACCGTGATCGACTTTCTGCCCGGCAACGTACCGGGCTTTACACCTGATCAGGAGTGCACGATGGATCTCAACCGTCGGCAGTTCTTCAAGGTCGCCGCCGTTGGCCTTGGAGGCTCGAGCCTGGCGGCGTTGGGCATGGCCCCGACGCCTGCGTTCGCCGAGCAGATACGCCACTTCAAACTCGCTCACACCCATGAAACCCGCAACACATGCCCCTACTGCTCGGTGGGGTGCGGGTTGATCATGTACAGCCTCGGCGACGCGGCGAAAAACGTCGCACAGCACATCATCCACATCGAAGGCGACGCCGATCACCCGGTCAATCGCGGCACGTTGTGCCCCAAAGGAGCAGGGTTGCTGGACTTCATCCACAGCCCAAGCCGCCTTCAGTACCCACAGATCCGCAAGCCCGGCAGCGACGAGTGGACACGCATTTCCTGGGACGAGGCGCTGGACCGCGTGGCCGATCTCATGAAGGCCGACCGCGACGCCAACTTCGTCGAGAAGAATGACAAGGGCCAGACCGTCAACCGCTGGCTGACCACGGGCTTTCTCGCGGCATCGGCGGCCTCCAACGAGGCGGGCTACATGACCCATAAGGTGGTCCGCGCCACCGGCATGCTGGGGTTCGATAACCAAGCGCGTGTCTGACACGGCCCGACGGTGGCAAGTCTTGCCCCGACGTACGGCCGTGGTGCCATGACCAATACCTGGACCGATATCGCCAACGCGAATCTGATTCTGGTCATGGGCGGCAACGCAGCAGAAGCGCACCCCTGCGGTTTCAAATGGGTGACCGAAGCCAAGGCGCACAATCAGGCGCGATTGATCGTCGTCGATCCTCGGTTCACACGGACGGCGTCCGTGGCCGACTACTATGCGCCGATCCGCACTGGCAGCGACATCGCGTTCATGGGCGGGCTGATCAACTATCTGATCACCCAGGACAAAATCCAGCACGAATACGTGCGCAATTACACCGACGTGTCGTTCATCGTCAATGAGGGGTTCAGCTTCGAGGACGGGATTTTCAGCGGCTACGACGCCAGCAAGCGTCTCTACACCGATAAGTCAGGTTGGGGCTACGCGTTGGGCGAGGATGGCTTTGCCAAGGTCGATCCGACCCTGCAAGACCCTCGTTGCGTCTATCAACTGATGAAGCGGCATTACAGCCGTTACACGCCCGAACTCGCCAGCCTCACCTGTGGCATGCCGCAGGCGCAGATGATGAAAATCTGGGAAGAGATCGCCACGTGCTCGGCACCGGGCAAGACCATGACCATTCTCTATGCGCTGGGCTGGACGCAGCATTCGACCGGGGCGCAGATCATCCGCAGTGCAGCGATGGTGCAGTTGTTGCTCGGCAACGTCGGCATGCCAGGCGGCGGGGTCAACGCGTTGCGCGGGCATTCCAACATTCAAGGGCTGACCGATCTGGGCCTGCTCTCGAACGCGCTGCCCGGCTACCTGACCCTCGGGATGGACGCCGAACAGGATTACAACGCCTTCATCGCCAAGCGCACGCAAAAGCCGCTGCGTCCTGGGCAACTGTCCTACTGGCAGAACTACAGCAAGTTCCATGTCAGCCTAATGAAATCCTGGTACGGGGCCAATGCCACAGCCGAGAACAATTGGGGCTATGACTGGTTGCCGAAGTTGGACATTCCTACGTACGACATCCTGAAAATGTTCGACCTGATGGGCAAGGGGCAGGTCAATGGCTACGTCTGCCAGGGTTTCAACCCGATTGCGGCGCTTCCCGACAAGAACCGGGTCATGAAGGCCTTGGCCAAGCTGAAGTGGCTGGTGGTCATGGATCCGTTGGCCACGGAAACTTCCGAGTTCTGGAAGAACGTCGGCCCTTACAACGATGTGCAGTTGCAGGACATCCAGACCGAAGTCATCCGCCTGCCCACCACCTGTTTTGCCGAAGAAGACGGTTCGCTGGTCAACAGCAGCCGTTGGCTGCAGTGGCATTTCAAGGGCGCGGAGGGGCCGGGGGAGGCGATCACCGACATTCGCATCATGAGCGAGCTGTTCCTGCGGCTGCGCAAACGCTACCAGGAGCAGGGCGGGGCCTATCCCGAGCCGCTGCTGAAACTCAGTTGGCCATACAAAGTGCCGCAGGAGCCGTCTCCGGAAGAAATCGCCAGGGAAATCAACGGCTCGGCCGTCGTGGACGTCACCGATGCCACCGGAGCGGTCGTCAAGGGCGGGGCTCAACTCGCCGGTTTCGCGCAATTGAAGGACGACGGCAGCACGGCGTCCGGTTGCTGGATTTTCTGCGGCAGTTGGACCGAAGCCGGCAATCAGATGGCCCGCCGTGACAACAGCGACCCTTATGAGATGCACCAGCATCAGGGTTGGGCGTGGGCCTGGCCGAGCAACCGACGCATTCTCTATAACCGGGCATCTGCCGATCTCAAGGGGCAGCCGTGGGATGCGAAAAAGCGCCTGATCTGGTGGAGCGGCAAGGTCTGGACGGGCACTGACGTGCCGGATTTCGCCGTGACCTCGGCACCGGAGGCCGGGATGAACCCGTTCATCATGAACCCCGAAGGGGTGGCGCGTTTCTTTGCCGTAGACAAGATGAACGAAGGGCCTTTCCCTGAGCACTACGAGCCGTTCGAAACGCCCATCGGCATCAATCCGTTGCACCCGACCAACAAGAACGCGACCAGCAATCCGGCCGGGCGCATTTTCGACTCAGTGTGGGATTCGCTCGGAGTGGCCAAGGACTTTCCGTACGCAGGCACCAGTTACCGGCTCACCGAACATTTTCATTACTGGAGCAAGCATTGTCGTCTCAACGCAATTGCCCAGCCGGAGCAGTTCGTGGAGATCGGCGAAGCCCTGGCCAAGGAAAAGGGCATCGTGGCGGGCGATCGGGTGCGGGTCAGCAGCAAGCGCGGTTTCATCGAAGCCGTGGCGGTGGTCACTAAACGTATTCGGCCATTGCAAGTGAACAACCAGGTGGTGCATCAGATCGGCATTCCGATCCACTGGGGCTTCACCGGCACCACGCGCAACGGCTACCTGGCCAATACCTTGGTGCCGTTTCTTGGCGATGGCAACTCGCAGACCCCGGAATCCAAGTCGTTCCTGGTCAACCTGGAGAAGCTCTGAATGGCCATTCAAGACATCATTGCCCGTTCAGCGACCACTACGGTGCCGTCGTCGGTCCGCCAGATGGACGAAGTCGCCAAGCTGATCGACACCACCAAATGCATCGGTTGCAAGGCCTGCCAGGTCGCTTGCTCGGAGTGGAACGAGCTGCGCGACGAGGTCGGCCACAACCACGGCACTTACGACAACCCCCAGGACCTGAGCGCAGAGACCTGGACGCTGATGCGCTTCACCGAACATGAAACCGCCGACGATACCTTGGAGTGGCTCATTCGCAAGGACGGTTGCATGCACTGCGCCGAACCCGGCTGCCTGAAGGCCTGTCCGAGCCCGGGAGCGATCATCCAGCATGCCAATGGCATCGTCGATTTCAATCAGGACCACTGCATTGGCTGCGGCTATTGCATCACCGGTTGCCCGTTCAACATTCCACGCATTTCGCAGAAGGACCACAAAGCCTACAAATGCACGCTGTGTTCGGATCGGGTCGCTGTCGGCCTGGAGCCGGCCTGCGTGAAAACCTGCCCGACCGGGGCAATCGTGTTCGGCAGCAAGGAAGACATGAAAGTCCATGCCGCCGAGCGAGTCGTGGATCTGCAGTCCCGAGGCTTCGACAACGCGGGCCTTTACGACCCGCCGGGCGTCGGAGGCACCCACGTGATGTATGTGTTGCATCACGCCGACGACCCGAATCGCTACGCCGGGCTGCCGCAGGACCCGCAGATCAGCCCGCTGGTGAGTCTTTGGAAGGGCGCGACCAAGCCCCTGGCGCTGCTGGCGATGGGGCTGGCCGTGCTGGCGGGATTCTTCCACTACGTTCGGGTCGGACCGCAGCGTGAAGAAGATGAGCAGGACCCTGGCCCCGACCCGGTCGTGCACGAAGTCGACCCGGCCGTGCATGTCTACGACCCGCAGCAGCCGAGGGACACCCACACGAACCGAGGGGATGAAGGAGAGCCGCGACCATGAGCGACCACCGTGAACCCGGTAAAACCATTCTGCGGTACAACGCCAACGAGCGGACGAACCACTGGATCGTTGCGATTCTGTTTTTCATGGCGGCCCTCTCAGGCCTGGCGTTGTTTCACCCCGCACTTTTCTGGCTCACGCATCTGTTCGGCGGCGGCCCGTGGACGCGCATTCTGCACCCGTTCATGGGGGTGGCGATGTTTCTGTTCTTCATGGGGCTGGTGGTCCGTTTCTGGCGTGCGAACCTGTTCATCGCCAATGACCGGTTGTGGCTCAAACGCATCGACCGGGTGATGAAAAATCAGGAGGAGGGCGTGCCACCCATCGGTAAATACAACCCCGGTCAGAAGTTGCTCTTCTGGACCTTGCTGCTGTGCATGCTGGGGCTGTTGGTCAGCGGCGTGATCATCTGGCGCGCCTATTTCAGCGCCTACTTCGACATTGGGGTGATTCGCCTTGGCGCGCTGGTCCACGCGCTGGCCGGGTTCGTATTGGTGACCAGCATCATCGTGCACATCTACGCCGGCATCTGGATCAAGGGGTCGGTGGGCGCCATGCTGCACGGCTGGGTCAGCCGCCGCTGGGCCAGGAAGCATCACGCACTGTGGTACCGGCAGGTGGCCGAGAAAGAATCTTCGTCGGACCGAGTGGGTAAAAAAGGATGACCTCGTCAGACCGGATTCGTGAACCCGAACAGATTCAGGCCGAGGCCGGGGGCAATGCCTTGCCGTTCTTGCACCTGCCGCCGAACGACCTGTTCGCTTTGCGTGCTCGACGGCTCGAACGATTGGCCGACGGCCATCCGCTGGGTGAATACCTGCGGCTGTTGGCAGGTGTGTGTCGAGCACAGCAGCGTCTGATCGATCAGCCACCGGCTCACTGGGCGCCTGATCCTCAGCGCCTGAGCCAGTGCATTCAGCACGGATTACCACCCTTGTCAGCTGAGACCCTGGCCCGGGAGGACGCCTGGCAAGTGTGGCTGGATGCGTTGCTGTTCGAGCTTCCGGACTCTGTCTCTGCCCCAGTGCAGCGGGCGATGACGCGGCTGCGTGAAGCCGACAGGGGGCAGCGCCGGGCATGGGCCGTTTCACTGCTCGGCGGCCAGTATTCAGGTGTCCCGGCGGCGCTGGTACCCTTTCTCGGCGCCGCGTTGCAAGCGGCGTGGAGCCATGGATTACTGACCCTGCCGAGCCATGACTTCAAGCCGGGTGACAGCCTCAGTCAGTGCCCGGCCTGCGGCTCGTCGGCCATGGCCGGGGTGATTCGCCACCGCGGCAAATACAACGGGCTGCGCTACTTGGTATGTTCCCTGTGCGCCTGCGAATGGCATGTGGTGCGGGTCAAATGCGTGTACTGCGAACAGAGCGCGGCGCTGCGGTACGTCAGCCTGGAAGATGACCGGGCGGCGGTGACCAAGGCGCCCGTACGCGCCGAGGTCTGCCCGACGTGCAACGGCTACCTCAAACAGGTCTATCTGGAGTGCGAGCCGGACGCCGAAGCGCTGTCCGCGGACCTGGCCACCCTGATGCTGGACATGCGCCTGGATGAGGAGGGCGTTCATCGTCGCGCACCGAATTTACTTTTCGCACCGGGCGGCGATTGAGGATCGGCGACTACACTCCTTGGATGATCGCCTTTGGATTCCGGCCTGGCTGTTGAGGCCGGTGTCGAAAGCCAAGTCAGCCCCTGGTGGAGTGAGTGAATGGCGCAACCCGTGAATGCCGAAGCCCCTCGATTACCCTCCGTCGACAGCCTGTTGCGTCATCCTGCCTGCCAGCCTCTGCTTGAACGCTATGGCCGTGACGCGGTGCTGACAGCCTTGCGTCAGTTGTTGGACGACCTGCGTGAGCCCGTTCGTACGGGGCAGATCGGCGCTGCCCAAACCGCTAGCGAGGTCATCGTGGGCAGGCTGGACGAACGCCTGACCTTGCACCATCAGAGTCGGGTGCGCCGGGTGTTCAACCTGACCGGCACGGTGCTGCACACCAATCTCGGCCGAGCGCTGCTGCCGGAAGAGGCGATCGAAGCCATTCAGTGCGCTGCCCGTTACCCCCTCAACCTCGAGTTTGACCTGAACACCGGCAGGCGCGGTGATCGCGATGACCTCATAGAAGACCTGATCGGCGAGTTGACGGGTGCCGAGGCGGTCACGGTCGTCAATAACAACGCCGCCGCCGTCCTGTTGGCCCTCAACAGCCTGGGCGCGAGAAAAGAGGGCATCATCTCGCGCGGCGAATTGATCGAGATCGGGGGAGCGTTTCGCATTCCTGACATCATGGCCCGGGCCGGCGTCAAATTACGCGAAGTCGGCACCACCAACCGCACGCACCCCCAGGACTACGCCGAGGCGATCAATCCTCGCAGCGGATTGTTGATGCGGGTCCACACCAGCAATTACAGGGTGCAAGGGTTCACCGCTTCGGTGTCGACGCCGGAACTGGCGCAGATTGCGCAAGCGCATGGGCTGCCGCTGCTGGAAGACCTGGGCAGCGGCAGCCTGGTGGATCTCAGGCGCTGGGGCCTGCCTGCCGAACCCACGGTGCGCCAGGCGCTGGCCGAAGGCGCGGATCTGGTCACCTTCAGCGGCGACAAGCTGCTGGGAGGGCCCCAGGCCGGTTTGATCGTGGGTCGCAAGGCGCTGATCGCGAAGATCAAGAAGAACCCGCTCAAGCGTGCACTGCGGGTCGATAAACTGACCCTCGCAGCGCTGGAAGCGGTGCTCAGGCTGTACCTCGATCCCGATCGCCTGGCCGAGCGCTTGCCCAGCCTGCGAGCGTTGACCCGGTCCCGGGACGACATCCAGGCCCAGGCCCTGCGCCTGCAACCGGCGCTCGTCCGCGCGGTGGGGGCGGGTTGGGACGTAACCGCAGTGCCGACGCTGGGCATGATCGGCAGCGGCAGTCAGCCGGTGGCGCGGCTTCCCAGCGCCTCGCTGTGTTTACGACCGATCGTCTCGAAGAAGTGGCGAGGACGTCATTTGCACGGCCTGGAAGCCCAGTTGCGGGCGCTGCCGATTCCGGTGTTGGGCCGCATCGATGATGACGCGCTGTGGCTGGACCTGCGCCAATTGGATGACGAAGCGGGCTGGCTGGAACAGTTGCACCGGCTTCGATTGAACCGTTCGTCCACGCAGGAGGGTTCAGGGTGATCGTCGGTACCGCAGGGCATATCGACCACGGCAAGACCGCGTTGCTGGAGGCGCTCACCGGGCAGGCAGGCGATCGGCGTCGCGAAGAGCGTGAGCGCGGCATCACCATCGATCTGGGCTATCGCTATGCCGCGCTGGAACCTGGCGGGCCGTTGACCGGCTTCATCGATGTGCCGGGGCATGAACGCTTCATTCACAACATGCTGGCCGGCGCGCAGGGCATCGACCTGGTGCTGCTGGTGGTGGCTGCTGACGACGGCGTGATGCCCCAGACCCGGGAGCACTTGGCGATCGTCGAGCTGCTGGGCATTCCCGAGCTGCTGGTGGTCATCAGCAAGTGCGACCGGGTCGATGGGCGACGTGTAGAGGAGGTCTGGATGCAGGTCCGAGCGCTGCTGGCGCCGGGGCGCTATGCCGACGCCCTGCAGTTCGAAGTGTCCAGCCACACCGGTGAAGGCATCCATGCATTGCGTCGCGCCTTGCTGCTGGCGCACGGGGAAGTGCAGGCGCGCAGCGATCAGGGCGGTTTCCGCCTGGCGGTCGACCGGGCATTCAGCGTTCCAGGTGCCGGCATCGTGGTCAGCGGCACCGCACTGGCCGGTCAGGTGACGGTGGGTGACACGCTGCTGTTGGGGCTGGCCGGTAAAGCCGTCCGGGTGCGGGGGCTGCATGCGCAAAACCGGAAGGCGGCGCAAGCGTGGGCGGGCCAGCGGGTGGCGCTGAACCTCAGTGCGGACAAGCTGACGCTCGATCAGATTCATCGCGGCGACTGGTTGCTGGCCGAGTGGCTGTTCGCGCCGACCCAACGGGTCGACATCGAGATGCACCTGCTGTCGAGCGAAGTCCGCGCCTTCGAACACTTCACCCCGGTGCATGTGCACATCGGCACCCAGGATGTCTCGGCGCGCGTGGCCTTGCTCGAAGGGGCGCGAATCGAGCCGGGCGGACGCATGCTCGCGCAGCTGCTGCTCAACGCCGCGGTGCAGGCGGTGCATGGCGATCCACTGGTGCTGCGTGACCACAGCGCCCAGCGCACGCTGGGTGGCGGCCGCGTACTGGACCCATTTGCACCGTCCCGGCACCGGCGCCACCCCGCGCGCCTGGCCCAGTTGCGGACATTGACCGCCGCCACGAGCCTGGAGCAGGCGTTGCCGCCGTTGATCGCCCAGAGCGACAGCGGCCTCGACCCGCAGCGCCTGGAGCGGCAGTTCAACCGATTGCGGGCGACGTGGCGGCTGCCGGACGACGTGCGCCTTATCGCCACGCGTCAAGGCTCGCTGCTCTTCAGCCAGGCGCGCTGGGCGTCTCTGCAGGAGCACCTGTTGCAGCATCTGGCGAGGTTCCACGAACAGGAGCCCGATCAACTGGGGCCGGATCGCGACCGCTTGCGCCGCTTCGCGGCGATGGCGCTGGAACGCCCGGCATTCCTCGCCTTGCTCGACGAGTTGCTGGCCGATGGCAGGGTGGTCAGCAGTGGACCCTGGCTGCAGCGTCCGGAGCACCGGGTGCAGCTCAACGAGCAGGACGCTGGGCTGTGGGTGCAACTGCAGCCATTGATGGAGCAGGGCGGCTTCGATCCACCGTGGGTGCGGCATCTGGCTGCCAATAGTGGGCAGACGGAAGCGGACGTCCGCCTTCTGCTGCGCAAACTGGCGCGGATCGGCCAGGTGCATCAGATCGTCAAGGATCTGTTTTATCCCGCCTCCACACTCGAACGAATGGCGACTATGCTGTTGCAACTGTCTGACGCCGATGCGTCAATCTCGGCCGCCGCGTTTCGTGACCGGCTCGGGATCGGGCGCAAGCGCAGTATCCAGATTCTCGAATTTTTCGACCGTATCGGCTTGACCCGTCGGGTCGGCGACCAGCGCCGGTTGCGCCCTGAAAGCGCCATGGCACAGCGGCGGGCAGTCGATTCGGCTTAAGCGATCATGGAAGGCAATCGCGCCCGGTGGCGCGGCCGGGCTTCAAACCCGGTGGGGGACGGCATCCGTTCCCGGGCAGGTTCGACTCCGGCTGCCTTCCGCCATTTCTCGCCGCACCGCGCATGGCGCCGAAGCGGCGCGCCGGGGCGGGCGTCATCCGGTCCGCCTTGCCCATTGCACAATCGGCCGGACTTGGCGAAAGTGCGCGAACGATCGCCCATTGCACAGGAGCGGAATGTGAGCGCACCCCTGATCAGCCAGTTGAACGGTGAGGCCTTTTCAGCCGTTCGCGTTCGTCAGTCCATGCCCGACCCCGACGCGATCGTCGAAATACCTCAGGTCGACGCTTTTTCGATCATTGTCCAGTTGCAGGACTTCCAGGCGCATCGCCTGTGGCGCGGACGTCGCCTGAGCTACGCGGGAGGTTACCGGCAGGGCGCCGTGTCACTGCCGTTCATGGGTGACCAATTGCGCTGTCAGCACCGATCCGGGTATGACAACCTGCGCCTGATCCTGCCTCGGCAGACGCTGGATGAGCTGCAGTCAGAGCAGGGTGGCAAGCGGGTCGACGTGTTTCGCTACGATGCGGGCGGCGTGGAGGATGCGACCCTCTACCACTTGGCCCAAGCGTTACTCCCCGCCTTGCAGCGCCCCGAGTTGGCCAACCGTCTGTTTCTCGACCATATGCTGATGGCCATCGCCACGCACTCAATCGAGCGCTATGGCCGGGTGGCACCTCCCTCCGGCAGGTTGCACGCCAGCCTGACGGCGGCGCAACTGGCCGTGGCCAAAGAACTCATCGCCCACCACCTGGATGGTGAGCTTTCGGTTGAACGCATCGCTCAAGAGTGTTCACTGACCCGCAGCCATTTTTCCCGCGCGTTCAAGCAGGCCACCGGCATGGCGCCTCACACCTGGTTACTCCACAGGCGCGTCGAACGTGCCCAGGCTTTGCTGCGCGCCGTGCCGCCGATGCCGATGGCGCAGATCGCCCAGGCCTGCGGGTTCGCCGACCAGCCCCATATGACGCGCGTGTTCACGCGATTGGTGGGCGAGCCGCCGAGTGCCTGGCGCAACCGCCATCAGGCGTCGGTGTTCCTGCCTCGCTGAGCCGCTAGCCGCGCGGCGCCTCCTTGGGTCACCCGGCCTGCGCGCAGCCCCCCGGCGCCGACAGCCCGCTGCCAAAACCCGGTTCAATCCGTAAACCGGAGCCCCCGAGCGTGAGCGGTGGGATCAAAGAGGGGGCGATCCGGAAAACATGCTGAATAGACACCTGTGCCCCACGGGGCACTCAGTCAATAACGCCTGGACTTGTTATAACTTTAAAAGAGGGGCATAACGGTCACAGGTCACGATTATTAAGTTGTTCTCCGTGCACTACCCCAACAGGTAATATCACGCCGCACCGTTTAATGTTTAGATGAACGCTGATGACAATTGGGTCAGTGACATGGATCCTGTTCGCGATGCTTTAACGTGAGCATGTTCGATGACATCGGAGCGGCCGAACCCACTTTAAGGACTGCGCAACTATCATGATAACGCTCGGTCAGGCTACCGTGTCCCTGGCGCTCAGGGATGTGTTCAAAGACGGCGTCGCGCTGCGGATCGGCACCCGTGCCTTCGACATTCTCGAGTTGTTGATCCGCCACCAGGGGCAGTTGCTGAGCAAGGAACAGATCCTTCAGTGTGTCTGGCCCGACACGGTCGTCGAAGAGAACAACCTGCAGGTGCATATCTCAGCCCTGCGCAAGGCGCTGGGCAGTGATCGTGACCTGATCCGCACGGTTCCCGGCCGCGGCTACATGCTCCTGGGAAGCGAAGAGACGGCGGCGGACAGCGCGGGGCAAGACAATTCCCGGGCGCTTCCGCTGGCGCGCAACACAGGCAGCCTGGCTGGCCAGCACCTGCCGTCGGCGGTTGAACTGGTCGGGCGTGACATGCTGGCGGATGAAGTCCATTCAGCCTTGCGTGACGCCCATGCGCTGATCACCTTGATCGGCCCTGGCGGCGTGGGCAAAACCAGTCTGGCGGTGGCGGTGGGGCGGCAATGGCTGGAGCGCCATCAAGCGCCGGTTCATTTCGTTTCGCTGGCCGAGCTGCCGACGGCGGATCATCTGCCGGAGGCCCTGGCCAGCGTTCTGGGGTCGGGGCACAGCCTCGATTCGCTCATCCGGCACCTGGCCGAGCGCCCTGGGCTGATCATCCTCGATAACTGTGAGCACCTCATCGACCCGATTGCCGGCTTTGCCGAGCAATTGCTGCAGGGCGCGCCGGGCACGAAGATCCTCGCCACCAGTCGCGAGCCGTTGAGGATCGCCGCAGAGCGCAGTCTCCAGGTCCCGCCGCTGGCGATTCCCGAAGCCGATGCGACGCGCGCGGCGATTCTTGGTGCCAGCTCGGCGCAGTTGTTTCTGCGGCATTGGCGTGCGCTGGATTTCCACATGGCCGACACCTGCGACGCCGCACTGGACAATTACAGTGTCGACCTGGTCGGTCAAGTCTGTCGGCGCCTGGACGGTATACCCCTGGCACTCGAAATGGCCGCCGCCCGGGCGTGTGCCCTGGGCCTCTACCAGTTGCTGGAGAGCCTGGACGAAAGCATGCACCTGCTGGCCGCCAGCCGTCGCACGGCACCCGCCCGCCAGCAAACACTGGATGCCTCGCTGTCCTGGAGCTACCGCTTGTTGAGTACCGATGAGCGTGCGGTGTTGCGCCTGCTGGCCGACCTTGATGGCCCATTCACCCTGGAGCAGGCGTGCCATGCGCTGCAGCGCGCAACGCTGGCACGCAGTTGCATCATGGATTGCATGGTCAGGCTGGCGACCAAGTCGTTGCTGATGGTGACCGCGCAGGGTCCGTTCCGTGTGTATCGCATGTTGGCCTCCACCCGTGCCTGCCTGCGCGTGGTGCAGACCCAGGAAATCAGCGGAGAAACCCTCAGGCTCGACCCCCGCTACCGGGCAACGTCCGGGATATCTGCCGCCTTCATGGCTGTGCCTGTCGAGGCCGACAGGTATCATGCCCGCCATCAAAGAGGCATGGCGGCCAACCGCTGAACGACGGATATGTGCATGAGCGTGAACCCCAAGGTGTATGTGGTCGATGACGACGCCGCGATCCGCACCGCCCTGCAACGCTTGTTGAGCTCGGAAGACATCGCCTGCCGCGCCTTCGACAGCGCCGAAGCCTTTCTTGGGCATACCCTGGAGGAGGCGCCCACCTGCTTGCTGCTGGACGTCAACCTGGCGCAGGGGTCCGGCTTCGATCTGCAGCATGAACTGCACGCGCGCGGCCAGCACTTTCCGATCATCTTCATGACCGGTTTCGGCACTATCGCCATGTCGGTGAAGGCGATCAAGGCCGGTGCCCATGAATTCCTGACCAAACCTTTCGAGCCTGAGCAACTGCTCGACCTGATCCGTGAAGCGTTGGCCGCCGACGCCCTCAATCTCAGTGAACGGCAACGGGTGTGCGACGCGCGAGAGCGCTTCAATCAACTGACGCCACGGGAAAAGGAAGTCATGGCGTTATTGATTACCGGCAAGATGAATAAACAGATTGCGTTGGAACTAGGCACCAGCGAAGTCACCGCAAAAGTTCATAAGAAGCACGTGATGACAAAGATGAATGCACGCAATGTCATCGAACTATTGAAACTGCACGAGCGGCTTGGCGAAGTCTCGCAATGATTGAGCGCACAATTGTCCATGTGCGCCGAATTTAACTTGGTATGTCATCTAACATGTCAAACGGGCCAACTAAGCCGTCGCCGAAGTTCGCTGGTTGATGCCCGCGCCTTATCGATTAGGGCCTGCATGAAAAGTTTCGGGGCTTTTCATACGGGCCCTAATCGTGCATTCAAGGCGTCAGCGGGGCGCCGTGACGGGGCCTCGCCATCGGCTGCGGTCAGGTGGACTGCAAGCGCAATATCCGGGCGCCGTCGTGCGGATCGGTCAGCCAACGCCCCTTGACGCCGAACGTGCTGCGCAAGCGCTCCGGTGTCAGCACGTCGAACGGCGATCCCAACGCCACCAGTCTTCCACGCTCCATCACCGCCAGCCGATCACAGGCCAAGGCCTGATTCAGGTCGTGCAGGGCGATGATCGTGGTGACGGGCAGGCGATGCACCAGCTTGAGAATCGCCAATTGCTGCTGAATGTCCAGGTGGTTGGTCGGTTCGTCCAGCAGCAGAATCTGCGGCCGTTGGGCCAGTGCGCGGGCAATGTGCGCGCGTTGCCGCTCGCCGCCGGACAGCGTGTGCCAGGCTCGATCGCGCAGGTGTTGCAGGCTGACATCGGCAATCGCCTGGTGAACGATCCGGGTGTCCTCCTCACCCCAGGGAGCCAACGCCGACAGCCAGGGCGTGCGACCCAGTTCGACCGCTTGCACCAGGCTGATGGCATCGCTGGTTTCGGCCTGTTGCTCGACCACCGCCAGGCGTTGCGCGATGTGGCGGCGCGGGAGGGTCGTCAGCCGTTCGCCGAGCAATCGCACCTCACCTGTGGTGGGCACAGTGATGCCGGCCAACAGTTTGATCAGTGTCGATTTGCCGGAGCCGTTCGGGCCGACGACGCCCAGGTTTTCGCCGGCACGTATTGCCAGCTCGACCCCCTCGAGCAACGGCGTTCCTTTGATGCGGTAGCTCAGATCGAAGGCGGTGAGCACGCTGACCGCCTGGTCCATGGGAGCGTTCATCGGCTGCGGTTCCCCCGAATCAGAATCAGGGCGAAGACCGGAGCGCCCACCAGCGCGGTGATCACCCCGATTGGCAGCACCTGGCCTTTGATCAGGGTGCGTGAGACCACGTCGGCCGCGACAAGAAACAGCGCGCCGCTCAAGGCGCTCAGGGGCAGCAGCCGGGCATGCCGCACGCCGGTGGCCATCCGCACGGCATGAGGAATGACCAACCCGACGAAGCCGATCGAGCCGACGAGAGAGACCATCACGGCGGTGATCAGCGCCGTGCTCGCGATCAGCAGGATCTGCACCTGGCGCACCGGAATGCCCAGCGACGCGGCTGCGTCGGTGCCGAAGGTGAAGGCATCGAGCGACCGTCGATGCCACAGGCACACGCCCAGCCCGAGCAGCACCACGGGCACCGAAAGCGCCACGGCACTCCAGCGCACGCCACTCAGGTTGCCCAGCAGCCAGAACAGAATCCCACGGGCCTGTTCGGCATTCGCCGATTTGGTGATCAGCAACGAGGTCAGGGCGTTGAACAATTGTGAACCGGCGATGCCCGCCAGAATGATCTGACCGGTCGCAGGCTGGCCACGGGACACGCGAGCGAGCAGGGCGACCATGGCGAACGCGGCCGCGGCCCCGGCAAAAGCGCCCATGGACAAGGACACCGCGCCGCCGCCGACCCCGATCACCGCCACCAACACCGCGCCGGTGGAGGCCCCCGCCGAGATGCCCAGCAGGTACGGGTCGGCCAGGGCATTGCGCAGCAAGGATTGCAGCACCACACCAGACACCGCCAGACCGGCCCCACACGCGGCGGCGACGATGGCGCGGGTCAGGCGGTAATTCCACACGATACCTTCATCGATCGGATCGACGGCGAACCCCGCACCCCAGAGTTTGTTCGCCAGCACCTGAGCGATGATCGACACGCTGATGGGCGTCTCGCCGATGGCCACGCCCGCCAGGATCGCCAGGAGCAGCACCGCGCCGACCCACAGCCCATGGCCCAGCAAACGGGCGATGCTGGGCAGCTTCATGGCCCGGTGGTGGCCGCGGCCAGTTGTTCGATGCCGTCGAACAGCCGAATACCAGATTCCATCGCGCTGGCGTCCATGATGACGATGCGGTTGTTTTTCACCGCGTCCATGTTGCGGGTCACCGGATCGGATTTGAGAAAGGCCAGCTTCTTCTCGTGGTCGTCCGCCGGGTAACGCCGACGGTCCATGCGGGCGATCACCAGAATCGTCGGGTTGGCCTTGGCAATGGTTTCCCAGCCCACGGTCGGCCACTCTTCGTCGGACTGGATGACGTTCCGCATGCCCAGGGTGTCCAGCATGAAATGGGGGATGCCTTTGCGCCCGGCCACATAGGGGTCGCTGTGCAGATCGGGGCTGGAGAACCAGAACACCGCCGAAAGAGGCTCGGCATTTCGACGCCGGGTCTGCTCGACGGCATCGGCCAGACGGCGTTTGTATCCCTCGATCAACTGCTCGGCGCGGTCCTGGACATCGAAGATCTGCGCTTGTTGCCTGATGCTCTTGTACAGCGTATCAACGCCAAAGGCCTCGGTGCGCGTGCCATCGGCACCGACCCGATTATTCTTCCCCTCGCAGTCCGACGGCAGAATGTAGGTGGCGATGTTCAGGTCCTGGAACTGTTGCCGGGTGCCCACGGCACCTTGCGGGCCGACCATCCACTCGAACTGCACGGGCACGAAGTCAGGACGCTTGCCGATCACCGATTCAAAGCTGGGGGCGTTGTCGGCCAGGCGCTCGATCCGGGCGTTCTGCGCGCTGAATTGGGGGAGGGTGTCGTTGAACCAGAGCGAGGTGCCCACCACCTGCTGGCCAAGGCCCAGTGCGTAGAGCATCTCCGTGGCCGCCTGGCCAATGGTCACGATACGATGCGGGGCGTGAGCGAACGTCAGCGGCACGCCGCAGTTGTCGATGGTCAAGGGGTAGTGCGTAGGGGCGGCAATGGCAGCGGACATGAACAGTGCGCTGGACAGCGTCAGACCGGTGAACAGCACGGCAAGGGGGCGCAACGACATCAAGGCGTCTCCAGTGGACCTGTTGAAGGGCGCAGGCACTGGAAAGCACATCCGATAGGCTCCACGCGAGCGGAGGCGGCGCAGAGTACGCAGACGGAAGTCCTTCCCCGGACACCCCGCCGGTGAATGATTGACGCTGGCCGGCAGGTCTCCTGACTGGCGCGTCGTTGCCTCGCTTCGGCCTTCCCGGTGTGAACCAGTGGCAATCGGGAAGCAGGGCTCAGCGCCTACAGTTGCGGGGACAGTTCCGTTTCAGCCTCACGCCGAGGCTGTTGGATTCCCTATTAATTCCGTGTGGAAACCGGCGGGGGGATACTAAACGATTTGCGGCCGACCGAACACGTCGATCTTGCCGCCTGATCGCGATTGCTCAGCCGTACGACGGCGTCAACGGACCTGCCGGTTGCAGGGCACGACACGGGTGTGAGGCCCAATGGCCCCCCCGAGGCGGCGGACCGGCCGCAGCCTGCATAGCCGTCATTGGACGGGAAAGTTGAACGGCCAGCCTGACACGCGTTTCGGGCGCGGCGTGGCATAGGTGCGCACCTTGGACGTCTTCAACCCCAGCCGCACCAAGGATTCGGCCAGCGCCACCGCAGCCGTCACGCCATCGACCACCGGCACCCCGGCGCGCTCGCGGATCAGTTGCTCCAGCCCGGCCATGCCGCCGCACCCCAGGCAGATGACTTCGGCCTTGTCCTGTTGAACGGCCTCGACCGCTTGCTCGGCGATTGCGTGCAGTGCGCGATCCGGGGCTTGCTCCAGTTCCAGCACGCTCATGCCGCTGGCGCGAACCGAGGCGCAGCGCTCGTAGACCCCGGCCAGTTTCAGTCGGTCTTCGATCAGCGGCACGGTGCGGTCCAGCGTGGTGACAACCGAATAGGCATGGCCCAAGAGCATGGCCAGACTGGCGGCCGCTTCGGTAATGTCCACCACCGGCACCTCAAGCAACTCCTGCAAACCTTCTCGACCATGCTCGCCATAGCCGGCTTGTATCACCGCGTCATAAGGTTGATCGTACGACAGCACCCGGTCCATCACGGCCAAGGCGGCCAGGTAGCTCTCGAAATTGCCCTCCACCGATTCGGCGCCGAAGCGTGGGGTCAGGCCGATGATTTCGGTGCCCGGGGAGGCGACGCTGCGCGCCTGTTCGGCGATGGTCTGGGTCATCGATTCGGTGGTGTTGACGTTGACGATCAGAATTCGCATGAGCGGCGGCCTCGCGGTAGGACAAGATTGAGCGGTGTGCACGATTTATAGGCGCTATGTATACAGGGCGAGGGCAAGGCTAACCCAACGCACGCGGTTTGTGGGAACGGAATCGAGGTTGGCGCACGAGGGGGAGGGAGGTCAGCGCGTTGGATGGCACATGAACCCAAGGCCTTCGCTCAGGTGTGTCAGCCGGCAGCGCCGTCATGACAGCCCATCGCGCCAGACATATTGAGCTGGAGCCAAACTGACTCCAGCGCTGTGAGAGGCGGTCAGAATTTGCTTGGCACGGGCGCCTGGCTGGCAATGAAGCCCTGATCGCGCATGGCCTGCCAGAATCCGTCAGGCACCTGGGCCTCGACCGCGGCCACATCCTCGGCAATCCGCGAGGGGCGGCTGGCCCCGGGAATCACCGCAGCGACCAAGGGGTTGGCCAGCACGAACTGCAACGCTGCGGCTTTGATGTCGACCTGATACTGCCGAGCGATCTCCTGTATGTGCGCCACTTTGTCCAGCATGGCCTGGGCAGCGGGCTGGTACTCGAAATGCTTGCCGCCGACCAGCACCCCCGAACTGTAAGGCCCGCCCACGACGAACTCGGCGTTGTGTTCGCGCGCCTTGGTGAACAGGCGTTGCAGTGGCTGGTCGTGATCGAGCAGCGAGTAACGTCCGGCCAGGAGAAAACCATCGGGTTGTGCTTCACTCAAATCCAGGGTGAGTTCACAGGGTTCGACGCGGTTGACGCCCAGTCCCCAGGCCTTGATCACGCCTTCCTCACGCAGGCGCGTGAGGGTACGGAAGGCGCCGGTACGGGCGACATTGAAATGCTCGATCCACTCATCGCCGTGGGCGTCCTTCGCGATGTCATGAACGAACACGATGTCCAGCCGGTCGGTCTTCAGTCGTTCAAGGCTGGCGTCGATGGAGCGCAAGGTGGCGTCGGCGGAATAATCGGTCAGGATCTTGTTCTTCAAACCGTCCGTGAACGGACCATTGCGCGGTTGCGTGTCGAGTGCCTCGGACACCAGCCGGCCCACTTTGGTACTGAGGGTGTAGGCGTCCCGGGGCAGGTGAGTCAGCGCCCGGCCAAGGCGCTGTTCGGACAGACCGGCCCCGTACAGCGGCGCCGTATCGAAATAGCGAATGCCTTGGTCCCACGCCGATTGCACGGTGGCGGCGGCTTCTTCTTCGCCAATGTCGCGAAACATGTTGCCCAACGGAGCCGAGCCGAAACCCAGGCGGCCGATGATCTTGTCGTGCAGACTCATGAGAGTGTCCTGTCTGGCGTCATGAAATACCGGCCGACGAGCGGAGCGGCATGGGTAAAGATCCTCGTGCGGGGCGGGAGTTCGACCGGAAGGGCAAATGCAACTTTTCCCGAGCGCGTGGCTTCCAACTTCACACGCGGTTTCGATAATCCGGAAAGGGAGGGCAGTCGATGAGTGAACACATCGTCCATTTCCATTGTGGGGTCGATCAAGCCAGCACCGAGCATTTTCGCGACCGCTGTCTGGAGGCCCTCGACAAAGGCGCCACGGGCCTGTTGCTGAACCTCTCGACCGCCGGTGGCAGCACCGCGCTGGGTTTTACCCTTTACAACTTTCTCAAGTCGCTGGCGGTGCCGATCCGCGCGTTGAACAGTGGCAACATCGAATCGATGGGCATCGTCATGTACCTCGCCGCCAATGAGCGAATCGTCTGTCCTCACTCGCGCTTTCTGATCCACCCCATGAGCTGGTACTTCAATCAGAGCTCCGTGGACCATTCGCGGATTCGCGAGTACTTGCGCAGCCTGGACAACGACCTGCAGCGCTACGTGAACATCTATTCGAGCGAAACCCAGGGTGCCCCGCAGCCGCTGGACATTGGCCGCTGCCTGTCTGCCGAGGAAAAGGTGATCAGCGCCGAGGAGTCCATTGCCTGCGGCATCGCTCATCGGGTCGAACAACTGAAATTTCCCGAGGACGCCGTCCACTGGACGGTGACGGGCAACTGAACCGCCGCACTGACCGAACCGACACAAAGGAGCCTGCCATGCAACACACCCTGCACACAGCAATGCACACGGCGCCGGACGCGCCGGACGAAGAAGATCTGGAAGTGGACGTGGACAATGATCCCGGCAATGAAGACCCGGGTTCGCAGTTCGATCGCGATGCTACTGTGCCGTTGATCGATCCTGACGAATGAGGGTTGGCCCAAACTAAAAGAGCGAGAGCTTTCGCCCTCGCTCCTTGCGCTGATCGTTATCGATCAGGATTTGCGCCCTGCGCCGCCTTGTGGCATCGAGCCACCTTTCTTGTTGGCGTCGGATGCTTTCTGCCGGTCGTCGGCCACGTTGCTGCCGCCCGAAGCCTGGCCGCCTTTTTTGCCTGCTTCAGAGGCTTTCTGACGATCGTTCGCGAAGTTCCCAGGGTTCGATTTTCCGGTATTAGCCATGATTACGTACCTCTTGTTATGAGAAGGGCGAGTCATTCGGCTCGCCTTTATTCGGATGGATCAAGCGGCAGTTGGTTTAAACAAACGGCGTACAACCGGACAGACGGATGGAGTGGCCAGTCGCCTCCTTTCCGAACGCGCGCAGCGTGGCGCAACGTCTCAGCCTCCCTCCATCACTGCCTGAAAAATTATGCCCGCGAGGGCGGAACCGATTCAGACCTGGGTGCCACCCATCGACACCAAGCACTTTCGCTGGTGATGACCCCAGGAGTAATCGACATGCCAGGTATTAACCCGATTTCGATGGCAGGCAATTTTGTAAACGGCGCGATCAACGGTGGTGGCCAGATCGCTCAGCAGTTGGCCGGTGCTCACTCCAACCTCGACCAGGAGAAAAACATCGCCGACTCGAGCGGCCCCTCCAAGGCCGAGCAGGCGCAAAGCGCGGCTACCGAGAAGGCCGATGCCAGCCAGGCGCGCCTGATCGCCATGCAGACGGAGGCCGACATCCGCAAGCAGACCAATGATGTGCTCAGCGCCATTCGTTCCGGCAAGGAAGACAGCGCGAACAAGGCAATCAGCGCCGAGGCGCAGAACGCCAAGGGCATCAGCTACTGATCATCGCGCGCCCCCTGAACAAGGGGGCATCCACCTGACGTTGGAGGTTTCATGCTTAGTCTCAATGCCAGTCTCAACCCGCTGCAGAACGCTCACATCGGTACCGCCCTTTCCACGGGCAGCATCGGTGGGCAGCACGGCCCGCAGCAGTCCTTGAAGGATGTCATCAACCAACTGGCCGATGCGCTGACCCAAGGCGGTCATCTGGACCAGGACTCGCCGTTGGGCAAGATGGTGGGTGACCAAATGAAGAAAATGAACCCGCTCGCCGCAATGATGGGAGGGGGCTCGCCGGACATGGTCAAGGCGGCCCTCAGCGACCTGATCAAAGACAAGCTGGGTGACAATTTCGGCGCGGCGGCGGATTTTGGCCTCAGTGGCGGCGCGGGCAAACCAGACCTGATGAACCAGGTGCTCAACGGCCTGGGTAAAGCTTCGTTGGATGACCTTCTCAGCAAGCAGGGTGATGGAACGAAGTTTTCCTCTGATGACATGCCGCTGCTGGACAAGGTCGCGCAGTTCATGGACGAAAACCCGAGCAAGTTCCCGGCGCCGGATTCCGGTTCCTGGAAAAACGAGCTGAAAGAGGACAATTTCCTCGATAAAAGCGAGACCGGTGCCTTCCGGGCGGCGCTGGACATGCTCGGCGGCCAGCTCGAACAGCAGCAGAACGGCGTCAGTGACAGCAGCGGCCCGCTGGGTGGTCCGCTCAGCAGCCCACTGGACCTCGCGCCTTCCGGCGGGCAGTCCGGCCAGAACGCTGTTCAGGAGCTGGGCCAGTTGCTCGGTGGCTTGATTGAAAAAGGCCTGCAAGCCACGCAGGGCGGTGGCGAAGGCATCACCGGCCAGAACCCGCTGTTTGCTCAACACGATCTGCAAAACAGTCTGGCGCAGGCGGCCAATGCCATCGTTTCGACCCTCTTGGGCGCTGACAAGGCCGTGGCCTGATTCGACCCCCGTTCGACACCGTCTGCTGGAGAAGCCCTGTGACCGTTTCCAATCTCAATCACCTCAAATCGCCATCCCCCGATCTTGAGCCGCAGCTGGATCAGGGACTGGTCAGCGGGCCTTCGCAGGCGGATGTCGACCTGTTCAATGCGGCGATGCGCCCCGACGCGGGGTTGCAGCCCAGCCACCTGTCCGAGCAGATCGCCAGCGCACTGTCGGAGCGCCTGGGGACCATGGACAACTTTTCCCATCAGGCCATGCGCAAGATGAAAAAGGCGTCCACCACGGACGATCCGCTCGAGATCGCTCAGATGAGCCGATCCCTGTCCCAGTATTCGTTGCAAATGGCGTTGACCACCAAGGTGGTCAACAAAAGCGCTCAGGCGTTCGACAAGCTGACCAACCTTCAGTAGAGGCCTGGCGTGAATTATCTGACCGCGGCTCTGATGTGCCTGATGCTGCTGCTCAGCGGCTGCAGCGACGAAACCGATCTGTTCAGTGGCCTTTCCGAACAGGATGGCAACGATGTGATCGCCAGCCTGGCCGACCAGCACATCGATGCCCGCAAACGCACGGAAAAGACCGGCGTAGTGATCGCCGTGCCCACCGCCGATATCAATCGCGCGGTACGGGTGCTGGACGCCGCCGGCCTGCCGCGTCGTTCGCGCAGCAGCCTGGGTGAAATCTTCAAGAAGGAAGGGGTGATCTCCACCCCCCTCGAAGAGCGCGCCCGCTACATTTACGCCTTGTCTCAGGAACTGGAAGCCACGCTGTCGCAGATCGACGGGGTGATCGTTGCGCGGGTGCATGTGGTGCTGCCCGAACGCATCGCCCCCGGCGAGCCGGTTCAGCCGGCGTCGGCTGCGGTATTCATCAAGCACACCTCGGCACTGGATCCGGACAGCGTGCGCGGGCGCATTCAGCAGATGATTGCCAGCAGCATTCCCGGGATGTCGGGTGAGCCCCTGAACTCCAAAAAATTCGCCATCGTCTTCGTACCCGCTGCCGAGTTTCAGGACACCGAGCACCTGGCGCACTTCGGTCCGTTTCTGGTGGACAGCGAACAGCTGGCGTTCTGGAAAAGCATGCGATGGATCGCGCCCGTGGCGGGCCTGCTGTTGATGGCCTTGCTGATTCTGATCCTGCGCAGCGATTGGCGAAACGCCGTATTGCAACGCTTCGGCTTGCAGCGCGGCGAGCGCTCGCGCCTGCCGGTGCGCGCAGGGTGATCGCAGTGGATGAACACTGGATCCAGTGGTGGTGCGCGCCGTGGCACGAGGCCCATCGCGGCTGGATCGAGCCGTTCGTCGAGGCCTGCGGTTGGCCCATGGCGCAGGCCCACCAACTGTTGCTCGGTCGGCACAGTGCGTTCTTGTCCAGCGTGGGCATTGCCCCGACTCAACCCCCCGAACCGAACGAAGGTGTGGTGCAGTGGTTGCGGTTGACCGACGATCAACGGCATCAGGCCCTGCAACTGGCGGCCAGCATCTGCCTGGGTCTCAGGGTGCCGGATGAGGGGGGCGCAGCGGATGAGACCTGGTGCCGCGCCGTCGCCAAGGCCCTGCGCCCGGGCGCCTGGCTCGATCCGGCCACGCAGGACCCGCGGGCTTTGCTGGCGGCGTGGGCGGGTGAGGCGTGCTGGTCCCGGCTGCGGTTGAGCTGGGCGCCCGACGCGTTACAACCTGCCTTCAATGACCTGCCCTCGAACAAACTGCAGACCCTCTGGCAGGCCGTGCTGTGGCGTGTCTCGCGGGGGTGAATCCCGAATCACAGCTGGTTTGAGAAAAGGAACCCGACATGCTCGCCAAACGCAGCCTTTCACTGGCGTCCTTCGACGTGCTGGCCGAACCTGTCCTGCGACGCGAGGACATCGCTGACATGCAACGTGCGTGCGAGGTGTTGGACACGGCACGACGCGAAGCTCAGCAGCTCCTCGCCGACGCGGCCGAGCAGGCGCAACGGGAGCGGGAACAGGCGCTGGCGCAGTTCTGGACGCAGGCCAACGCCGTGCTTGAAGAGCTGGAACTGCAGCGTCAGCGGTTGCAGCAAGACGCATTGGAAACGCTCGAAGCGCTGCTCAATGAGTCGCTGGCCCGGTTGCTCGACGAGGCTTCGCTGGCCGAGCGCACCCGTGCGGTGGTGCGCAACCTTGCCGACAGCCAGCGGCATGCAGTGCTGGCCACCCTCAGCGCCCACCCGGATCGGCTCGACGACCTGGCCGCATGGCTGGCGCAAAGTCGGTTCGCCGAACACTGGCAATTGAAGGGCGACCCCTTGATGCCCGACGACGCCTTGCGCCTGAGCGATGAGCAGGGGGCTTTCGACATCGACTGGGCCTCGTTGCGCAGGGGATTGTTGGGTGCGGACGCCGCAACGGCCTAGCGGACTCGACCTTTTTTGCCCCGGAACGGGAACCGGACGTCGGGTGATTTCCACTCAGGGAATGAACCCTTACCCCGGAGTATCCGCAATGATCAGTTTCAAATCCCTCCAGAACCACCTCGACCATGCCTACAGCCGGGCGCAGAGCGGCATGGAAGAGGCCGCCGAAGCCGCATCGGAAAGCGGCACCATGGAAGACCTCCAGGCTTTCAACGACGCCACCCAGCAGACCAACGTCGCCAACATGATTCTCAATGAAGGGCTGCGCGCCAAACACGGCATCACGAAAGCGATCATCGATGGAATTCAGTGACTTCACGGCGATCCTCGCCCGGTGGTGTGAGCAACGTCCGCTCACACCGCTGGACTGCTGGATCGACGACGCCAATGCACGGCTGGCGGTACTCGGCAATGGTGTGAGGATCAGCCTGGACCTGCTCGACCCCTACGACGGGACCGACCCGCAACGTCTCGAGGCAATGCTGACTCAAGGGGGCGCCAGTGTGGCCTGTGCGTGCGCTGGTGCGTTGGCCGTCGACCCGGACAGCCGCTGCGTGGTGCTGACCACTTGGCTGGCCGATCCCTGCGGCCCCGACGATCTGCTCGATCGACTGGAACACCTGGCCAATCAACGCGCCGCCTTGCTGAGCCTGCTGCAAACCTCCCTGCGCCATGCCACGGCCTTGCCGTCGGCCCGCGCGTCCCTCAATACCTGGCAACCAGGAGTATGAAATGCGCAAGGCTTTGATGTGGTTGCCTTTGCTGATGATCGGGGTGGCAAACCCCGTGCTGGCGGCGGTACCGGATGCCTGGAAACACACCGCTTACGCCTACGATGCGCGGCAGACCGACCTGGCCACCGCGCTCAAAGACTTCGCCAAGGAGTTTGGCATCGGCCTGGACATGGCGCCGATTCAGGGCACGCTGGACGGCCGCATCCGGGCTCAGAACCCCCAGGCGTTTCTCGATCGGCTGGGGCAGGAACACCACTTCCAATGGTTCGTCTACAACGAAACCCTCTACATCAGCCCCACCGGCGAGCAAACGTCGGCGCGCATCGAAGTCTCGCCCGAGGCCGTGGATGACCTTCAGCAGGCGCTGTCCGACGTCGGGCTGCTGGACAAGCGTTTCGGCTGGGGCGCACTGCCTGACGAAGGGGTGGTCCTGGTGCGCGGCCCGGCCAAATACGTCGATTTCATCCGCACCTACAGCAAGAAGGTCGAGACCCCAGAGAAGGCAGAGAAGCAAGACATCGTGGTCTTGCCGCTGAAATATGCCAACGCCGCCGACCGCACCATTCGCTACCGCGACCAGCAACTGACCGTAGCAGGCGTCGCCAGCATCCTTCAGGAACTGTTGGAAAGCCGCTCCCGGGGCGAGTCGATCAATGGCGTGAACCTGCTCCAGGGGCAGGGCGGCGGGCGCTTGTCCGGCAGCAGCTCCGCAGGCCTGAATTACGGCGGCCTGGAAAGCGGCGGCTTCGACACCAACGCGCTGGAGCAAGGGCTGGACCGGGTATTGGGCAGCGGTGGGAAGCGCGGTGGCACTGCCAGCGCCAGCGGCGGCCGCTCGAAGATCCGCGTCAGTGCCGACGTGCGCAATAACGCGGTGCTGATCTATGACTTGCCCAAGCGCAAGGCGATGTACCAGAAACTGGTCAAAGAGCTGGACACCCCGCGCAATTTGATTGAAATCGATGCGGTGATCCTGGATATCGACCGTAACGAGCTAGCCGAACTGTCCAGCCGCTGGAACTTCAATGCCGGCAGCGTCAGTGGCGGGGCCAATCTGTTCTCGCAAGGCACCAGCTCCACGCTGTTCATTCAGGACGCCGGGAAGTTTGCCGCCGACCTGCACGCGCTCGAAGGCAATGGCGCGGCCTCGGTGATCGGCAATCCCTCGATCCTCACGCTGGAGAACCAGCCTGCGGTGATCGACTTCAGCCGCACTGAATACCTGACCGCCACCTCCGAACGCGTCGCTGACATTCAACCGATCACGGCGGGCACCAGTTTGCAGGTGATCCCCAGGTCGCTGGAAAAAGGCAACAGCTCCCAGGTCCAACTGATCGTCGACATCGAAGACGGCCAGATCGACACCTCGACGATCAACGAAGACCAGCCCGCGGTGCGCAAGGGCAACGTCAGCACCCAGGCGGTCATCGCTGAACACGGCTCGCTGGTCATCGGTGGCTTTCATGGCCTGGAAACCAATGACAAAGTGAACAAGATCCCGCTGCTGGGCGACATCCCGGTGATTGGCAAGCTGTTGTTCCAGAACCGCAGCCGCGAACTCAGTCAGCGCGAGCGGCTGTTCATCCTGACGCCACGCCTGATCGGCGATCAGGTCAACCCGTCGCGCTATGTCGAAATCAGCAATCCCCACGACGTCGACGACCAGATGAAACGCATCAAGCAGCGCCGCGATGGCGGTGAAACCCCGACCCGTGGCGATGTGCAGAATGCGTTCACCCAGTTGCTCGACGGCGTTGCGCCGGTGGGCTTCAACAGCGGCGAGACATTGCCCTTCGAGCCCGACAGCCTGTGCGATCCGGGCGATGGGCTCGCGCTGGATCGCCAGCGTTCGCAATGGTTTTCCCGCAAGGACTGGGGCGTAGCCGTAGTGGTGGCAAAAAACACCACGGCCAAGCCGGTTCGCATCGATGAAAGCCGTTGTGGGGGGCGTTGGGTGATGGGCGTCAGCGCCTGGCCGCACGCCTGGTTGCAACCGGGCGCAGAAAGCGAAATCTACATCGCCCTGCGTCAGCCTCAGGTGTCGACCCAGGCCAAACAGAACCGACCTTCGCTGCTCAAAGGGGCTCCACGATGAATCTGCGCGGTTACGTCATTCTTCTCCTGCTGGTCGCCACGCTGGGTGGTTGTGCCAGCCATTCGGGCTGCGCGGGCTATGCCTGCAAACGCCCGGACTCCACCGACCGCGAGCTGGTGATCTGGTGGCCGCCCGACATGCGCCAAGGCATCGATGAGCGCGATCACCAGCAGGATTACACGGTTGTGCCGCTAAAGGACTGACGGAGAAAGGGTTGACCATGATTCGAGTATCGGAAAAACACGCGTTCTATTCCCACGTGGCCGCCGAGCGCGCGGCGATCTGGCCGGTGGCGAGCGGTGTGGCGTTCGTCAGCCGCCGCGAGCACCGGGACTGGGGCATCGCGCTGCACATCGAGGGGCGGGCCCTGCGTCCGGATCAGTTGCGCGATGCCCTGGAGCGACGCTTCGCTCAGGCCGAAGTGTTCGACGAGTACTTCCTGTTTCTCGATGTGCAACGGGATTTCGTGGTCTGGCATGCGGTGCCAAGCCTTGCGGATTCGACGCTCAGTCTGGACAGCATCCGCCAGCATGAATTGATGCTGGCGGGGCTGGAGCATCTCAACGACGGTCTCTAGCCAGGAAGCAGAGGAGCAGCGCAACGCTGCGCCGAACAAACGCACAGGCCCTGCATGGGCCTGTCATGTCTGGAAACATTTCCTCTTCACCGTTCACACAAACGGTCCAAGCGCAGCACGTCTGTTCAAGACCTCCAACGCCTCCCGCGACACTATGACTCATCCCTCGTCGCCGGTTCCTTTGCCGGTGGCGGGCTTTTGATGATGACTGTGGTGTGCAATGACCTCTTCCTTTGCCGGTGACCGTGCGCAAGACCTCGGCCTGCTGTTTTTGCGGATCAGCGGCGCACTGTTCGTGCTGTTCGTGCACGGCCTGCCCAAGCTGCTGGACTTCAAGACGCAACTGACGCTCATCGAGGACCCGTTCCATATGGGCGCGACCTTGACCCTGTGCCTGGCGATCTTCGCTGAAGTCCTCTGTCCGTTGTTCATTCTGACCGGCGTGCTGGCACGCCTGGCCTGTCTACCTATCCTCTTTCTGTTGCTGGTGGCGCTGTTGTGGGTTCACCCCGAATGGTCCGTCGAGCAGGGGCAGTTCGGCTGGTTGCTGATCATTCTTTTCACCACCTTGTTGATCGCCGGGCCTGGCCGTCTGGCGCTGACTGTTCGCTTACCGGGAGCACTCCGTCAT
This sequence comes from Pseudomonas sp. GD03842, assembly GCF_029841165.1. NCBI lineage: Bacteria > Pseudomonadati > Pseudomonadota > Gammaproteobacteria > Pseudomonadales > Pseudomonadaceae > Pseudomonas > Pseudomonas sp. GD03842. Next base: position 276,543 of record NZ_JAOCEA010000001.1, read on the forward strand.
GCATGAGCCCACCGTTTATACCGACCTCACCCCGACCGCCGCGGCGGCCCCGCAAGAGGTGGTCACGCTGCTGGTCAAACACCGCGTCAAAGCGGGCATGGAAGACCGGTATGAAGCCTGGTTGCGCCAGACCGTCACCCTCGCCAGCACCTTTGCGGGGCATCTGGGGGTCGACGTCATTCGTGGCAAGGCGGGCGGCCTGCACATGTTCACGTGCGTGCTGCGGTTTGCCTCCGCCGACGTGATGCAGCGCTGGCTCGACTCTCCCGAGCGCCGCGAGCGGGTGGCGGAGGCCGCTCCCATGCTGGCCGATGGCGACGTGACCGAAATCAATCGCCATAACGAATTCTGGTTCGTCCCTGCCAGCGAGTTCCCACCCCCACCTCGCTGGAAACAGGCGGTGGTCACCTTTTGTGTGATCTGCCCGCTGACCCTGCTCATCCCCCTGCTATGGGGCCCGGTGTTCAGTGCTTTCCCCGCACTGAGCAATTACGTGATCAGCACGGCGCTGGTCACCGTGACCATCGTCTTGCTGGTGGTTTATCTGCTGATGCCGTTGGCCACCCGGCTGGCCGCCCCCTGGTTGAACGCCCGGCCGGAGGCTTTACCAGGGCGCGATCATGAAGGATGACCTCGAGGGCGATTCGCTGCCCAGCAGCGGGCGCCGTGCTTTCGTCGCCAAGGGGTCCCTGCTCGGCGCAGCGGCGGCCGTTCTCTCTTCACTGCCTGTCGCCGGCCTTGCGGCCGGCGCTTCAACCCTTTCTGCCGATGGAGGCACGATGAACGTCGATCTGATTCTCTACAACGGTCAGTTCCATACGATTGACCCGCAACAGCCCAGGGCCAGCGCAGTGGCCATTGGCGGTGGCAAGTTCGTCGCCGTCGGGAGCGATGCCGATATCATGGCCCTGCGCGGCAGCGCGACCCAAGTCATCGACCTGAATAGACGTACGATGATCCCGGGCCTCAATGACTCGCACCTGCACCTGATTCGAGGTGGTTTGAACTACAACCTGGAGCTCCGTTGGGAAGGCGTACCGTCCCTGGCCGATGGCTTGCGCATGCTCAAGGCCCAGGCCGATCGCACTCCGACCCCGCAATGGGTGCGTGTGGTGGGCGGCTGGAACGAATTTCAGTTCGCCGAAAAGCGCCTGCCGACCCTCGAAGAGCTGAACCAGGCCGCGCCGGACACCCCAGTATTCGTGCTGCACCTGTATGACCGCGCATTGCTCAACCGCGCCGCGTTGCGGGTGGCGGGCTACACCCGCGACACACCCAACCCGCCGGGCGGTGAGATTGTGCGTGACAGCAATGGCGAGCCGACCGGTATGCTGGTCGCCCGCCCCAATGCGATGATTCTGTACGCCACCCTGGCCAAGGGCCCCAAACTGCCGCTGGAGTATCAGGTCAACTCCACGCGCCAGTTCATGCGTGAACTCAACCGTCTGGGCCTGACCAGTGCCATCGACGCCGGTGGCGGCTTCCAGAATTACCCGGACGACTACGAGGTGATCAACCAGTTGGCGCAGGCCGGGCAACTGACCGTTCGCATCGCCTACAACCTGTTCACCCAGAAGCCGAAAGAGGAACTCAACGACTTCAAGCACTGGACCAGCACCGTGCAGTTGCACCAGGGCGATGACTTCCTGCGCCACAACGGCGCGGGGGAAATGCTGACTTTCTCCGCGGCGGATTTCGAAGATTTTCTCGAACCGCGTCCGGACCTGCCGCCCGGTATGGAACAGGACCTGGAGCCCGTGGTGCGCCACCTGGTCGAGCACCGTTGGCCGTTCCGTCTGCACGCGACTTACGATGAATCGATTTCGCGCATGCTCGACGTGTTCGAAAAGGTCAATCGCGACATCCCGTTCAACGGCATTCCGTGGTTCTTCGACCACTGCGAGACCATCTCCCCGAAAAACATCGAGCGCGTGAAAGCACTGGGCGGCGGTATCGCCATCCAGGACCGCATGGCGTTTCAAGGGGAATACTTCGTCGACCGTTATGGCAAGCAGGCGGCCGAAGCCACTCCGCCGATCAAGCGCATGCTGGCCGAGGGCGTTCCAGTCGGGGCCGGGACCGATGCCACACGGGTCTCGAGCTACAACCCTTGGACGTCCCTGTACTGGATGGTCAGCGGTCGCACCGTGGGCGGGTTGGAACTGTATCCCGAAGGCCTGTCCCGTGAGACCGCCCTGGAACTGTTCACCCGTGGCAGTGCCTGGTTCTCGTCCGAGCAGGGCAAGAAAGGGCAGATCAAGGTGGGGCAGTTGGCGGACGTCGTGGCCTTGTCGCAGGATTTCTTCAGCGTACCGGAGGAGTCGATCAAGTGGATCGAGTCGGTGCTGACCCTCGTTGACGGCAAGGTGGTGTACGCCTCGGACGAGTTCGATCATCTGGCCCCGCCCACGGTGCCGGTGCTGCCGGACTGGTCGCCGGTGGCGAAAGTCCCGGGCCACTGGCGCCCGAGCGCTCCGCTGAGCGCCGCCGTGCACCAGTGCAGCGGCCCTTGCGCGGTGCATGCCCACAGCCATGACAAGGCGCGCCAGTCCAAGGCTCCGATCAGCGATTTCCAAGGGTTCTGGGGAGCCTTCGGCTGCTCCTGCTTCGCGTTCTGATGCGCCACTGACAGGCGCATGAAACCCCTCGCCGGTGCCAACGGGCGAGGCCATGGGCCAGCGCCGTTCGCTGGCCGCCCGCAACCCGCAAACAGACACACTCACTGACATTCAATGGAGTCCATCATGACCGTTCCCTACAAGCGTCTGGATATCAACGATGCCGTCGTGCTGCTGGTCGATCACCAGACGGGCCTGATCTCGCTGGTGCAGGATTTTTCCCCGAACGAATTCAAGAACAACGTGTTGGCCCTGGCCGACTGCGCCAAGTTCTTCAAACTGCCGACCATCCTGACCACCAGCTTCGAAACCGGCCCGAACGGCCCGCTGGTGCCTGAGCTCAAGGACATGTTCCCGGACGCGCCCTACATTGCCCGTCCTGGCCAGATCAACGCCTGGGACAACGAAGACTTCGTCAAGGCGATCAAGGCCACCGGCCGCAAGCAACTGATCATTGCCGGTGTGGTAACGGACGTCTGCGTGGCGTTCCCGACCCTGTGCGCCCTGGAGGAGGGCTTCGATGTGTTCGTGGTGACCGATGCCTCGGGCACGTTCAACGAGGTGGTACAGCAGGCCGCCTGGGCGCGCATGTCCGCCGCCGGTGCGCAATTGGTTAACTGGTTCGCCGTGGCCTGTGAGCTGCAACGCGACTGGCGCAATGACATGGAAGGCTTGGCCAACCTGCTGTCCCAGCGCATCCCCAACTACCGCAACCTGATGAACAGCTATTCGGCCTTCAACAAGTAACGTCGCAACGACGTGCTGCGTGCCTGGGGCGAGTCGTTCATCGCGTTCGTGGGCACCTTCATCCCGGCAGAAATGATCGTCCCCACCCGGCGCGTGGGGATGATCATTCCTGTCCGCTGTGCACCCCCTTCGTTTATCATCCCGCGCGACATTGAAGGCGACGCGGTCGTCAATCCCGCTCGGCCGCCCGGCGACCGCAGCGACCATCGATTGGAGCATCATCATGGCAAAAGCCTCTGCAACTGTGCGTGTCCCGGCATCGGCGGACAAGGTCTGGCAACTGATTGGCGGGTTCGATGCGCTGCCTGACTGGCTGCCGTTCGTGAGCGAGAGCGTGGCGGCTGCCGGGGGGCGGATCCGGCAATTGACCACTCAGGACGGCGCCAGGATCAGTGAGCAACTGCAACGGTTCGACGAGCAGGGACGTACCTACAGCTACTCGATCGTCGAAGGGCCTTTGCCCCTGACGGACTACCTGGCCACCTTGACCGTCCGCGCCGACGGCGCCGAGGCGGCATTCGTCGAATGGTCCAGTACGTTCACCCCGGTCGGCATCTCCGACGCCGAAGCTGAAGCCTTGATCCTGGACGTCTACAACGGTGGGCTGGGAGCGTTGAAAGCTAACTTTGGCTGAGCCGGCCTGTAGGCCGATCCACCCGGGCTTCGGCGCGCCGATTCATCGCCCGGGTTGCAGTGCTCAGATTGCATTGTCCGGGATGCGTCGCTGCGCGACGGCGCATCGACACCCGGGTGAATGACGCAGGCGATGAATGACGCTAGTCAGGTCAAGTCGAAAAGAGTACAAATGTACTCCATGACGACTTTATCTCCCCGACGCGCTGCCATTCTGACGTTCATCCGGGATCGCATCGCCCAACATGGCCAGCCGCCCAGCCTGGCGGAAATCTCCGAAGCCTTTGGATTCGCTTCGCGCAGCGTGGCGCGCAAGCACATCGTGGCGCTCAGCGAAGCCGGTTTCATCGAGGTCATGGCCAATCAGGCCCGCGGCATTCGCCTGATCGAGCCGCGCACACCCACCGACATGCTGGAAATTCCGGTGCTGGGCCGGGTGGCCGCCGGTGTGCCCATCGGCCCCGACATCGATATTCACGACACCTTCACCCTCGACCGTCGCACGTTCCTGCGAATTCCCGATTACCTGCTGCGGGTCAAGGGGGATTCGATGATCGAAGACGGCATCTTCGATGGCGACCTGGTGGGCATTCTGCAAAGTGCCGACGCCAGGGACGGACAGATCGTCGTGGCCCGCCTGGACGGCGAGGTGACCATCAAGCGTCTCGAACGCGGCGACGATCAGCTTCGCCTACTGCCGCGCAACCCGGCCTATGCGCCCATCGTCGTTCGTCCCGATCAGGATTTCGCCATCGAAGGCGTGTTCTGCGGGTTGGTGCGCCGGGAATGATGGGCGCGGTGGTCAGTCTCGACGCGCTGCTGGACGAGCGCCGCGTCTGGAAAGGGCGCCCACAGGTTCAGCCGGTGGCGGCACAGCCTACCGGCCACCGGCTGTTGGATGCCGCATTGCCCATGGGCGGCTGGCCCCCCGCAGCCTTGACCGAAATCCTCATTCCAGCGCCGGGCAGTGGCGAGTTGCGCCTGCTGTGGCCGACCCTGGCACGCCTGGCGGACCGTGGCGAACGCATCGTGCTGGTGGCACCGCCCCATGTTCCATACCCCCAGGCCTGGTCTTGCGCGGGGGTGGACGTGCGCCAGTTGGCGATCATTCAGGCCCGCGATACGGACGCCTTATGGGCCGTCGAGCAGTGCCTGCGGTCGGGCAGTTGCGGCGCGGTGCTGTGCTGGCCGGGCAAGGTGGACGACCGGGCCCTGCGCCGTTTGCAGGTGGCAGCGGAGACCGGCGAAACCCTGGCTTTCGCCTGTCGCGGCCAGCAGGCGGCCGTGAACCCGTCGCCTGCGGCGTTGCGCATTGCCATCGACACGCGCCCCGGTCAGTTGCGCGTCCTCAAATGCCGGGGCGGGCTGGCTCCCGCCTCACCGATTCCTTTCAACCACGACGCTTGAGGTGTCCATGCTCTGGGCCTGTGTCCTGCTGCCGCAACTGGCACTGGACGGCGTCATGCGTCGTCGTGCCGAACCCGAACGACCGCTGGCGCTGATCACCGGCCCGGCGCAACGTCGCGTCCTGCAGACCGTCAATGCGGCCGCCCGAGGGCTGGGCCTGCGGGCCGGTCAGTCGCTGACCGCCGCCCAGGCCATGACCCGCGAATTCGATACAGTCGAGTACGATCCGGCGCAAACCGAGCATTGGCACCGGTTGCTGGCGGCCTGGGCGTATCGCTTCAGCTCCAGCGTCAGCCTGAAATACCCTCGGGTGTTGCTGATGGAGGTCGAATCCAGTTTCGGCCTGTTCGGCCCCTGGCCGTTGTTCGAGGCGCGCCTGCGACATGAGCTGACCGCCATGGGGTTCAGCCATCGCATCGTTGCCGCGCCCAACCCGGTAGCGGCGCGGGTGCTGGCCAACGCCTACGACGGCTTGGCCGTCACCTGCAACGACAGCCTGCGGCAGAGGCTCGAACAGATGCCGGTCAACCGCATCGGGCTGCCGGCCGATGTGGCGACGGCACTGAGTCGCATGGGCCTTCAGCGGTTGCATCAGGTGCTGGCATTGCCCCGCGACACCCTGGCCCGGCGGTTTCCGGCGAGCATGCTGCAACACCTCGATACGTTGCTCGGCCAGAGGCCGGTGGCCTTGGCGTGCTATCTGCCACCGGATCATTTCGAAACCCGCATCGAGCTGAATTTCGATGTGGAGTCCCATCAGGCGTTGCTGTTTCCCCTCAAACGCATGATCGCCGACCTGGCGCTGTTTCTGGGCGGGCGTGACAGCGGCGTGCAGCGTTTCATCATTCACCTGGAGCACGTACCCAGCGTCGGCAGTGTCGCGCCGGACACCTTGATTCCCGTGGGCCTGCTCAGTGCCGAGCGGGAGGCCGACCGGTTGTTCGAACTGGCGCGCGGGCGCCTGGAGCAGGTACAGGTGCCGTCGCCAGTGCGGGCCTTGAAGTTGCTGGCCAAGGACCTGCCCGCGTTCGTGCCCACTCACCGAGAACTGTTCGATGCCCGGCCACAGCAGAATCTGCCGTGGGAGCAACTGCGCGAGCGCTTGCGGGCGCGGTTGGGGGATGAGGCCGTCATCGGCCTGAGCTTTCATGCCGACCATCGGCCCGAATGCGCATGGCGTCCGATGTCCCACGGCAAACTGGCCGAGGGTTTCAGGCCGGTACCGCGCCCGGGGTGGTTGCTGCGTGAGCCTGAACCGTTGCCCGAGGCCGGCTGGCGAATCCTGGCAGGGCCCGAGCGCATCGAGTCCGGCTGGTGGGACGGCGGGGATGTGCGTCGCGATTATTACCTGATCGAAACCCGCCAGGGGCAGCGGGGTTGGGCCTGGCGCGATGTGGGCCGTGACGGCAGCCTGTGGCTGCAGGGGTGGTTCGCATGAGTTGCGAGTACGCCGAGCTGCATTGCCTGTCCAATTTCAGCTTTCAACGCGGTGCTTCCAGCGCAGAGGAATTGTTCGAACGGGCCAAGCTGCATGGCTATCACGCCTTGGCGATCACCGATGAATGCACCCTGGCAGGGATCGTGCGCGCCTGGCAAGCATCCATCAAATGCGCAATCCCTTTGATCGTCGGCAGCGAGATCTGCGTGGAGCTCGGGCCGAAGATAGTGGTGTTGGTGGAGAACCTCACGGGCTATCAGGCACTGTGCAAACTGATCACCTTGGGGCGCCGACGCAGTCAGAAAGGCGAATACCGGTTGCTGCGCGAAGACTTCGATTTCGCCCTGGATGGCCTGTCGGTCTTGTGGCTGCCTGATATGGACCAGCCGGTCGAAACGCGAAACGAGCAGGGCCAGTGGCTGTGTCGGGTCTTTCCTGAAGCCCTGTGGCTGGGCGTTGAACTGCACTGCGGGCCGGACGACCGCCAACGGCTCGACCAGTTGCTGGCGCTGGCGGCCGGATTCGGTATTCCGGCGGTGGCCTGCGGCGACGTTCACATGCACGCCAGGGGGCGCCGCGCCCTGCAGGACACCATGACCGCCATTCGGCATCGCACCACGGTGGCCGAGGCCGGGCAGCGGCTGTTCCCCAATGGCGAACGCCATTTGCGTTCTCCCGCGGCGCTGGCGGAGCTGTACCCGGCCCATTTGCTGGCCGAAACCCTGACCCTGGCACGGCGTTGCACCTTCGACTTCGATCAGTTGCGCTACCAATACCCCCGCGAGCTCGTGCCGGAGGGGTACTCGGCAACCCGTTGGCTGCGCGAACTGACCGAGCGTGGCGCGCGCAAACGCTGGCGCAACGGGATACCCGACGTGGCTCGGCAAAACATCGAGAAAGAGCTGCGGATCATCGCCATCAAAGGTTATGAAAGCTACTTTCTGACAGTGCACGACATCGTCCGCTTCGCTCGGGACCGAGGCATTCTGTGCCAGGGCAGGGGCTCGGCGGCCAACTCGGCGGTGTGTTTCGCGCTGGAGATCACCGAACTGGACCCGTCGACATCCCAACTGCTGTTCGAGCGCTTCATCTCCGAGGAGCGCAACGAGCCGCCGGACATTGACGTGGACTTCGAGCACGAACGCCGCGAAGAGGTCCTGCAATACGTGTTTCGCCGCTATGGCCGACACCGGGCCGCCTTGACTGCCGTCGCCAGCACCTACCACGGTGCCGGCGCGATTCGCGATGTGGCGCGCGTGCTCGGGCTGCCACCGGATCAGATCAACGCCTTGGCGGGCTGTTGCGGGCGCTGGACCGACACATTGCCGCCCGCCGAGCGCCTGCGGGAGGCCGGGTTCGAGCCGGACAGCCCGATCCTGCATCGGGTGTTGACCCTGGCAGGTGAACTGATCGGCTTTCCCCGGCACCTGTCGCAGCACCCTGGTGGGTTCGTGATCTCCGAGCAGGCGCTGGAGACGCTGGTGCCGGTCGAAAACGCGGCCATGGCCGAACGCACCATCATCCAATGGGACAAGGACGACCTGGACCTGGTCGGGCTGCTGAAGGTGGACATTCTTGCGCTGGGAATGCTCAGCGCGTTGCGGCGCACGTTCGATCTGATCGAACTGCACCGGCAGAGGCGCTGGACCCTCGCCGAGATCCCGCCCGAAGACAAACCGACCTATGACATGATCAGCCGCGCCGACACGGTCGGGGTGTTCCAGATCGAGTCGCGGGCGCAGATGTCGATGTTGCCACGGCTGCGGCCGAAAACCTTTTATGACCTGGTGATCGAGGTGGCCATTGTCAGGCCGGGGCCGATCCAGGGCGACATGGTGCACCCGTACCTGCGCCGTCGTAACGGTGAAGAAGAGGAAACCTACCCTTCGGAGGAACTCAAGGCGGTTTTTAAACGCACCCTCGGCGTGCCGCTGTTTCAAGAGCAGGTGATGCAACTGGCGATCGTCGCCGCCGAATACACGCCGGGCGAGGCCGATGAACTGCGCCGTTCCATGGCTGCCTGGAAGCGCCATGGCGGGCTGGAACCTCATTACCAGCGCCTTAGCGAGCGGATGACGGCGAAGGGGTACGGCAAGGATTTCATCGATCGCATCTTCGAACAGATCAAGGGCTTCGGCAGCTATGGTTTCCCTGAGTCCCATGCCGCCAGCTTTGCCTTGCTCACCTACGCCAGTTGCTGGCTCAAGTGCCATGAACCGGCCGCCTTCACCTGTGCCCTGATCAACAGCTGGCCCATGGGGTTCTACAGCCCCGATCAGTTGTTGCAGGATGCGCGCCGCCATCACATCGACGTGCACCCGGTGGACATTCGCTACAGCGATTGGGATTGCACGCTGGAGCCGGTCGAAGGGCGTGTGTACACGGAGAATCTGGCGATCCGCATGGGCCTGCGCATGATTCGCAGCTTTCGCGAGGAGGACGCCCGGCGCATCGAGCAGACACGCCAGCAACGCCCCTTCAAGGACGTCACCGACCTGTGCCTGCGCGCCGGGCTCGACCACCGGGCACGCGCTTTGTTGGCGGACTCCGGCGCGCTTCGCGGCCTGAGTGGCCATCGTCACCGGGCACGTTGGGAAATCGCCGGGGTCGAGGTGCAGCGGCCTTTGTTCACGGACGATTGTTTCGGCGAAGAAGCTCAAGTGGCGTTGCCGCTGCCGAGCGTGGCGCAGGACCTGATGGCCGATTACGACACCCTGGGTACGACGCTGGGGCCGCACCCCTTGGCGTTGCTACGGTCCAGGCTGGCAGCGAAGCGATTTCGCAGCTCGAAGGACCTGCTCAACGAAACCCACGGCAGGTACTTCAGCGTCTCCGGCCTGGTGGTGGGGCGCCAGCGACCGGGGACCGCCAGCGGAGTGACGTTCGTCACCCTGGAAGATGAACACGGGATGATCAACGTGGTGGTCTGGCGGGATCTGGCCGAGCGCCAGCGCAAAGTGTTGGTGGGGTCGCAGTTGATGCAGGTCTTCGGCCGGTTCGAATACGAGAAAGGCGTCCGTCACATTATTGCCCAGCGCCTGTTCGACCTGACGCCGCTGCTGACAGGGCTGGATGTGCGCAGCCGGGACTTTCGCTGAGGCGCGAGCCGCCTTCAAGCCCCCACACCGCAGCCCCCACGGCTCGCGGACAGGCGTGACGGCACCGTCAGGCTGCGTCCGTGCACAGGTAAAGAGGGCGGACGCAACGCAGAGGCCTATCGGTCAGATCAGTTCCACCGACACCGGTGGCAGCCCGCGAATTTCGCCTTCGGCCAGGCCAGGGGCCTTGATCGGGTGCATGCCGGTGTAAGAGCCCGTGGTGATGACCCACTCCGGCGTCACGCTCAGGCCTTGTTGAGTGTGATGGTTGACCAGCCAAGGCAGCAGACGGCGAGGGTCGCCTGCCGGGTTGGCGCCGTCGCCCGGAACGATGTCCTCGCCGGCGTAGACAAAGCTCAGCGCCGGTTCCAGGAAAGGGAACTCGGGGTCATAAGGTACGAAATCACCCACGATCAGCGCGCCGTGGTTCAGCAGGTCGCCCAAGGCCAACAGCGGGTCGATACTGGGCCAGGCGATAAAGCGGCTGGAGACGATTTCAATGGTCGCCCCCATCGAGCCGATGCTGCTCAGCACCTCGTCATCGCTGTACGGCTCAGGGCGCGGGGTAAACTCGCGGTTCAGGCGGAAGGCGATTTCCAACTCGAGGATCGGATGAGGGTAATCGATCATTTCCACTTGGCTGCCACTGGCGAACAGGCCGTCCTCGGGCAACAGCGATCCATTGATCGGCCCACCCTGGGTGGATTTGGAACCGACTTTCCAGCCGCCGACCGTTGTGTCACGCAAGCGCAGGATGTCTCGTTGGAGCGCGTAGGCCCCAGCGGCGTCTGCAGGAACATATTCGGGACGAATCTCGGTGATTTTCCGACCGTCGCGCATGGCGTCGACAATCAATTCGGCAATCTTGGCAGGAGGGGACGGTTGATTCACGCGGGAACTTCCTTCAGTCAATTGATGGAAAGCGCCCCGCGACCGAACTCAGGGACGGGCCGGTTGCGGAGCCAGCGCGTCTACTCTAACCCCATTTGCCGACGACACAGAACCCTGCGTCGGCCATTCAACCTTTCTGGCAGTCGTCGCCCAGACGGGTGTATTCGAGTTGATGGCTGACCCCGTTGCTGTCGACATACTCCATGCGCGCCTTGACCGGCCCGCATTCGGCCGATGCCGCGCTGGCGTTGCTGATCCGGACGATCTTGGCGATGTCCAGGTCATGGCTGTAGTCATACTGGGCTTCCTGCGGGGTGGTCGTCGTCGCAGCGCTCGGCTGATCCGCAGCCGCGGCGAACAGGCTGACCCACGACAGTGTGACGAACAATGCGTATTTCATGGCGAACCTCGACTCATCCGAAGATGCGCAACGGGCAAAAGGGCGACTCTCGATGGCGTCAGTTTAAAAAGGGCGTTTGCGGTGAAGAAATATTGTCTGTCGATAGGCTTCATCGACCGTCGTGATGGCCCTCATCAGGGAGGGCGTCAGCGATCGCCGTGGCTCACGGTTTCGTGACAGGCGGGGCCGGTTACGCTATTCCCTTGAGGAATCCGCTGCATAAAAAACATGAATTTTCTTTATGGTCGATGAGCTTCTACTGTGTGCGGATCACCCCTCAACAAGGAATCGGCCATGCCCTCGGCGCCCTCGAATGCCTCGTTCGAACGACACTGGAAACGTAATCTGGCGGTGTGTGTCGTGGGCGCGTTCACCACCATCGTTGCGATGACGCTGCTGTTGCCTTTTCTGCCCGTGTATGTCGAACACTTGGGCGTGAGCGATCCGGCGGCCGTGGTGCAGTGGTCGGGGGTGGCGTATGGCGCGACGTTCCTTTCCGCTGCGTTGACCGCGCCCTTGTGGGGCCAACTGGGCGACCGTTATGGGCGCAAGCTGATGTTGATCCGCGCCAGCCTCGGAATGGCCATCGCCATGTCGCTGATCGGCCTTGCAGAGAACATCTACCAATTGGTGGGCCTGCGCCTGTTGGCGGGGCTTCTGGGTGGGTACGCGTCCGGGGCGACGATCCTGGTCGCCACTCAAACGCCCAAGGAGCGCTCGGGCTGGGCGCTGGGCACGTTGTCATCCGGCATCATGGCCGGGAACCTTGCCGGCCCCTTGATCGGTGGCTCGCTGCCGCCGTTGATCGGCATCCGAAACACCTTTTTTCTTGCGGGCGGTGTCATTTTCATCACGTTTCTGGCCACGCTGTTTCTCATGAAGGAAGCCCCACGCCCCAAGCCCAAGGCCGACGTGGCATCCCCAATGAACACGCGCCCGTGGGACCTGATCACAGACCGCAGGCCGGTCATCGCAATGTTTGTGGTGGCGAGCCTGGTGATGTTCTCGATCATGTCCATCGAGCCGATCATCACGGTGTACCTGACGCAGTTGCACACCCCGAACGTGACATTCATGGCGGGCCTGGTCATGTCGGCGACCGCGCTGGCGAGTGTGTTGTCAGCCTCGCGCATCGGCAAGCTGGCCGACCGGGTCGGGCACCGCAAGGTGGTGATTGGGTGCCTGGTGACGGCAGCGGTTCTGCTCGTCCCTCAAGCCTTCGTCACTGCGGCCTGGCAGTTGGTGGGGCTGCGCTTTCTGATGGGCATCGCGCTGGGCGGGCTGTTGCCGTGTATCGCCGCGATCATCCGCCATTCGGTACCGGATGCGGTGGCGGGGCGGATGCTGGGGTATTCGACGTCCAGTCAGTATGTCGGGCAGGTGCTGGGGCCGTTGACGGGTGGCTACCTGGGCGGGCATTTCGGCATGTCGATCGTGTTCATCGTCACCAGTGCCCTGATGGCTGGCTGTGCCGTGGCCATGGCGGTGATGCAACCTCTGGCCAAGGCTCAGCCGCAGACCCGTTGACGAAATAATCACACGGGTTTGCGGATAATCTTGCGTGGCGGTGGATGGCACCGCTTTTTGCGCAGCGTGATGTACGGGATTCATGGATATCAAACACAGCCTCAAACAACGGATCGTGATTGTCTTTGCCCTGATGAGTGCGCTGGTGGCCGGTGTGTTCGGCGTGGGCGTCATCGCCACCGTTCACGTGGTCGAAAAGCGCCTGACGATCATGAGCCTGAGCGGCAATCTGCACCGGCTGCTCACTCAGGACCGCGTCGAAGACTGGCGACATCGCCCGGAAAAGGGCGAGCTGTTCTACGCCGACGACGGCATCGATGACGTGGCCATGGCCGATGACCTTAAATCCCTGCAACCAGGGTTTCAGGAATTTTTCCGCGGCACCAAGGGGTATTACGCGATGGTCGAGGACGTGAACGGCCGTCGTTACGTCTTGTTGCGTGACCAGCGCAGCACCCGAAAACGCGAACGCATTCTGTTCGGCATCGTGCTGGTGGGGTTTATCCTGAGTGTCTTGCTGGCGATTCTGTTGGGCCGACTGCTGGCCTCGCGCGTGATGGCGCCGGTTTCCCGCCTGGCCAGTCAGGTGCGGCACCGCGATCAATTGCTGCAACTGGCGCCGGTGCTTGCCGACGACTACGCACGAGACGAGGTCGGTGCGCTGGCCCGTTCCTTCGACGAAACCCTGGGGCGCCTGCGCGCTGCCTTGGGACGGGAGAAGCTGTTCACCAGCGATGTCAGCCATGAGCTGCGTACGCCGTTGATGGTCCTCGCGACGTCCTGCGAATTGCTGCTCGAATACCCGAGGCTCGATGAGCGCTCGCGCACTCAGGTGCAACGGATCAGCAAAGCGACGGCGGGAATGAACCAACTGGTCGAAACCTTTTTGCTGCTGGCCCGTACCGAAGGCAACCATACCCCGAACGGGCAGCAGGCCAGCGTTCTTCAGGTCGCCGAAGAGTTGGTCGAAATCTGGCGTGGGCCGATTCTGGAAAAAGGCCTGGCGTTCATGTTCGAACCCTGCGCCGAAACGGCCAGCCGTTACAACGCGGCATTACTGCGCTCGGTGATGGGCAACCTGCTGCGTAATGCCTGGCACTACACCGACGAAGGTTTCATCCGGCTGACCCTGAGCGCTGACGGTTTCAAGGTGGAAGACAGCGGGATCGGCATCCCGCTGGAAAAACAGAGGGCAATGTTTCAGCCGTTCGTGCGCGGCGATGAGCAACGCGGCGAGGGGCTGGGGCTGGGGCTGTCGCTGGTCCAGCGTATCTGCGCCAGTCAGCATTGGAGCGTCGAGCTGACCAGCCGTGAACCGGCGGGGTGTTGCTTCTCGGTAGGGCTGGGCACCCCCGCGGCGCTGGCGTTGTAAAAACGGCTTGCGACGATGGCGGGATCCGTTGCCGTTGGGCGTCCAGCGCTGCCGCGGTCTGCGGATCGGGGCTACTCTGTTGTCAACCATCGAGTGCCGATGCCGCTATAAGGGGTAAGTATTGACTGCCGTTGCTTCCGAGTTCCTGTCTGGCGTCACCCCGCAGCGGGCCAGACGCCACGCGATTCAGGCGGGCGGGCTGGCCTTGTTGCTGTTCATGGCAGCCAGCTGGCACCTGAGCATCATCGGCTTCGACTCGCGTTTCGTGCTGTTCGCCCAGGAAATGCTGCGCCACGGCCCTAGCGCCTTTCCCACCACTTACGGCGCGCCGTACCCGGATTATTCGGGGTTATCGACCTGGCTGATTTACCTGTTTTCCCTGCCGTTCGGCGAGGTCTCCAGCTTTTGCGCCTGGCTGCCGACGTGCATCGCATCCGCCGTGACGGTGGGGCTGATGTATCGCCTGCTCGCACCCTATTCGCGACGCTGGGCATGGTTGAGCATCGCCTTGCTGTTGCTGAGCAACACGTTCATCACCGAAACCCGGGCGGTGTCGCTGGATCAGATGCTGGCGACGGTCTCTTTCTCCGCCTTCTACCTGGCCTATTCCCACGACCATTTCGCTGCCCGCCGACGGCTGGGCTGGATGCTGGGCTTGCTGGTGCTGGGGTTCGCGATTCGCGGCCCGATCGGTTTGGTGGTGCCCGCCGGGGTACTGTGCAGTTATTACCTGCTGAGCCGGCAATGGCGACGGCTAGCGACCTTTGCAGCCACGGCGTTGGGGTTGTTGATCGCCTGCATGGCGCTGTTGCTGCTGTTGGCCTGGTTCAGCGGTGGGCCGGCGTTTTTCGATGAAGTGATCCGCATGCAAATCACTTCACGGCTGGACGGTAGCGAAGGGGCCAGCCCGCTGCTGTGGTATTTCGGCAGCTCGTTGGGCAACTACGCGCTGGCCTATCCCTTGGCGCTGGCGGTGATGGGCATCGTCCTGCTGTCGGGGCGCAGGTCCCCGAGCGAGGCGCGCAGCCTGGTGTACCTGTGTGCATTCGCGGGGTTGACGGTCATGGTCGGCCTGTCGATCCCGCAGGCGAAGAAAGCGCGCTACATCCTGCCCATGCTGCCGCTGGCCGCCGTGGTCGCGGCGTATCCGTTTCAGGTCCGGGCGGGGCGTGCATACGCGTGGATGCGTGGCGTGATTCTGACGCTGTGCTGCTTCATTCCGGGTGCATTGCTCGCCGGCCTGTTGGCGGTGCGCCCTCGGTTTCCCGAAGGCTTGAGCGATATCGGGCCGGTGCTGACGGCGCTGGGGCTGTTGCAACTCATTGCCTTGCCGCTGCTGATGCGCCCCCGCCTGAGGCTGTATGGCCTACCGGCCTGTGCCGTGCTGGCCGTGTGGATCGGTTACATCGGCGTCTTCGAGAAAGCCGAGCGCATCCTGTACGACACCCGTCACTTCACCCAGGCGGTGCGTGATGTGACCCGTTCGGAACATGCGCCGCTGGTGCTGCACGGCATGGGCAGGGATGCCAAGGGCATCAAGTTCATGGTCAACGTCGATGAAGACCTGCAACCGGTCTTCACCGAGACACCCGAACAACTGCAGGCAATTGCCGGCCCGGCTTACGTGGTGATGAGCAATAACGACCTGCAGCAGCTTCAAGGCACCTATTCCGCGGAACTGCCGGTCCTGCTCAGCGGACGGTTCGACAAGGAGGACTACGTTCTGCTACGGGTGCCGGGGCGTTGAGTTCATGCCAGCGCGTCAAACAGGCGGCAGGGAGTTGCGCTGCCCAGGCACAGCCTGTGTCGGTTGCCTAGACCGCGTGATGATTGGCCAGCAATTCGTACGGGGCCCACTGCTGCAACGGGATGGGCAAGTGACAGGAGTCGCCGCGTCCGATCGGAAAGTACTGGAAGCCCCGTCGGGCCATGCGTTCGGTGTCGTACAGATTGCGCCCGTCGAACACCACGGGCGCTTTCAGACGTTGGTGGATCAAGTCGAAATCCGGTGCCTTGAATTGCTGCCACTCCGTGCACACGATCAACGCGTCAGCCCCTGACAGGACCGATTCCGGCGTCCCCATCAGCACCAGATTCGGCTGGTCGGCGTACAGCCGCTGGGTTTCCTGCATGGCTTCCGGATCGAACGCCCGCACGGTGGCCCCCGCCGCCCACAGGGCCTCCATCAGGACACGGCTGGGGGCATCGCGCATGTCGTCGGTGTTGGGCTTGAATGCCAGGCCCCACAGGGCGAAGGTCTTGCCCTTCAGCTCGCCCTGATAGAACGCGTTGATGCGGTCGAACAGCTTGTGCTTCTGCCGCTCGTTGATGTCTTCCACCACGTTCAGCAGGTCGTTGGAACAGCCCGCTTCGCGCGCGCTGTGGATCAACGCGCGGATGTCCTTGCCGAAGCATGAGCCGCCATAGCCACAGCCGGGATAGATGAAGTCATAGCCGATTCGCGAGTCGGCGCCGATGCCCAGCCGCACCGACTCCACGTCTGCGCCCAGGTGTTCGGCCAGTTCGGCGATCTGGTTGATGAAACTGATTTTGGTCGCCAGCATGCAATTGGCGGCGTATTTGGTCAGCTCGGCACTGCGCAGGTCCATGAACAGGATGCGGTCATGGTTGCGGTTGAACGGCGCGTAGAGTTCGCGCATGACCGCAAACACCTCCGGGTTGCCGCAGCCGATGACAATACGGTCAGGGCGGCGACAGTCCTTGACCGCCGAGCCTTCCTTGAGAAATTCGGGGTTGGAGACGACATCGAATTTCAGCAGCCGCGCCGACTGGCGCAAATGATGGTCGATATGACTGCGCAGCGCGTCCCCGCTGCCCACCGGCACGGTGGACTTTTCCACGACGATCACCGGCGCCACACGATGCCGTGCGATGGCTTCGCCTACGGCGAAGAACCCGCTGAGGTCCGCCGAGCCGTCCGGGCGTGACGGCGTACCCACGGCAATGAACAACACCTCGCCGTGCTCCACCGCCCATTGCTCCTGCGTGGTGAAGTGCAACCGGCCGGCCTCCAGATTCTCCCGTACCAGCGTCTCAAGGCCCGGTTCGTAGATCGTCACGTGGCCCTTGCTCAACCGCTCCACCTTGGCGGGGTCGATGTCCATGCACACCACGTCGTGGCCGACTTCCGCCAAGACCGTCGCCTGCACCAGGCCCACATAACCACTGCCGAATACACTGATTTTCATCGGGAACACTCCTTGGCGCTGTGACTCAGGTCACGCCGGAAATTGATCGTCACCACACCGAGGACGATCAGGGCCACACCCACCGTTCGCGGGACGGTGAGTGTCTCGTTGAAAAAGGGCAGAGTGGCCGCAAGCAGGTACACCAGCGCATAGCTGATGCTCAGCCACGCATACGCACGGCTCAGGGGCATGTCGCGCAGGGCGCCGAGCCAGCAGAGCATCGACAGGCCATAGGCGGTGATCGCCCCGGCGAGGACTGCCAGTGCGACTGGATCGACACGGCCAGCCTGCACGGCGTCCAGCCACTGGGTCGGGGAGGGAAGTCTGAGCATGCTCCAGCGCATCGCCAATTGCGCAGCACTGACCAACGCCACGCTGCTCGTTGCCAGCAGCAGGCCTTGCCGCAGGCTCATGCCTGACGCCCCAGCAGGGTCACGCCCAGCAGGATCAGCGCCACCCCCAGCCAGTGGCGAGCGTCGACGGGCTCATCGAAGGCGTAGCGCCCGATCAGGGTGATCAGTACGACGTTAAGCGCCAGCATGGGATAGGCCAGGCCGACGTCCAGGCGTTGCAACACCAGCAGCCACAGCGCCAGCCCCGCGCCCAGGCACGCCAGGCCGACCCAGAGCCAGAGGCAGCGCCACCCCCTGCGCACGCCAGGGAAACCAGTGCCCCAGCGCTCGACGGTCAGCTTCTGTGCCAGTTGGCCCAAGCAGGTCAACAGACTGGCGCAAAACAGCAGAACGAAGGTCATGACGGCGTCCTGTCAAAGATCAGAATCAACAGATTGCCTTCCCGATATTGCTGTCCGTCGGTGGGTAGCAAACTCAGCGCATGTTGTTGATCGGGGCCATCGCCACGCATGACTACACCGACCGAACCCTCCCGCCGGGCCTGGCGCATCCAGGCCTGCACCTGGGTCCAGTCCACTTCGCGGGGCGTGGCCTGCGGATAACTCAAGCCGTATTCCAGCTCGCCTCGGGTGTCGTAGAACACCACGTCCTGACGTTGCAGCCGCCAAGACAGCGCGGCGGCAACGCCCAGGTCATTGCTGAGCAGGTGCCGGGTGGCGGCCAACGGTTGCTGATATCGGGCGATGAACCGGTCTGGCGTCTTGTTGAACACGACGTCATGGGGCAGGGCCATGGGCAGCAGGGCCACCAGTAACCCTCCGCCCAGGGCGGGCAGGGCCCAGAAGCGCCTCGGCCTGAGCGCTTGCATTACGTTGCAGGCGACCCACAGCAACAGCAGCGTCACGGCCAAGGTCAGGTGCTGCGGCTCATGAAAGTAGAGCGGCTTTTTGATCTGCATGAATCCCAAGGCAGCCAGTGCAAGGCCACCCAGTGCCGCATTGAACAGGCCGTTGCAGCGTACCGACGCCATGGCCCCTGTGCGCAAACGGTCCACCAGCGCGCTGCCCATCAGCAGGGCCAAGGGCACGAGGCAGGGCAGAATGTAGGTGGGCAGTTTGCCCTTCGCGGCACTCAAAAAGATCAGCGGCACCCACAACCACAGCAGGAGGAAGCCGGTCGCGTCCAGTCGGCGCTGGTGCCACGCTTGACGCAACGTGGCGGGAAGCAGCACGGCCCAGGGCACGCAAGCGGCTATCAGCAACGGCAGATAAAACCACCAGGGTTGCGCATGTTGGGCGTCCTCGCCGGCGAAGCGGCGGATGTGCTCGTGCCAAAAGAAGAAGTGCCAGAAGTCCGGCTCGCGCACCTGCACCGTCAGCACCCAGGGCAAACTGATGAGCGTCGCCACCAGCACCGCGAGCGGGCCGAAGGTGAACAGCTCGCGCAAACGGCGCTGCCAGAGCATATAAGGCAGTGCGACGAGCACTGGCATGGCCAGGGCCAGGAAGCCTTTGGTCATGAAGCCCAAGGCGCAGGCGACACCCAGCAGCGCCCAGTACAGCAGCCTGATGTTCCCGGTCCGATGCACCGCGAGCCAGAAAGCCGCCAGCGACAGGCTGACCCACAAGGTGAACTGCGGATCGAGGTTGGCATAGCCAGCTTGACCGGCCACGAACATGAAGCTCAAGAACAGCAGCGCGCAGGCGAAGCGTTTTTGCGCGTCCTCCCACAGCTGGCTGGCAAGCAGGTAGACCAGCACGCCTGTCAGGCCCGTGGTCAGCGCCGAGGCGAAGCGCACCCCGAACAGATTCTCTCCAAAGATGGCCTGGGAGACTGCAATCAGCCAGTAACCGGCGGCGGGTTTCTCGAAATAACGCAACCCCATGAAATGGGGCGCGGCCCAGTTGCCACTGTGCAACATCTCTTGGGCGACCTGGGCGTACCGGGTTTCGTCGGGAATCCACAGGCCGTGAAAACCCAGTGGCAGCAGATAAGCAAGCCCGAACGCAACGGCGAGCATTCCGATCGACTGGGCACGGGTCATGGGTGCTGCACTCCCAACCAACCCTCACGCCCTGGCAGCGTGCCGCGTACCAGATGCCCGGTGGGCACACGCTCGAGGGTGTCGGGGAGCGAGTGGCCCAGAGGGCGGAACTGCACACCACGGTGCTTCGCCTGGCGAAGCAGATGACGAAACGCGTCGGCCATGACGATGCCTTCGACCTCCGCGTGCACGGTGTAGACGTTCAGTTTCGAGGGCTGGAACTGTCGCAGCAGGTAGTCGTTGAAGGCGGCAGCGTCCAGATGGGGCCCGATCACTTCATCGAACGTCGGCAGGTCCACCGGAATCTGCGGGGTGCCCGCCCGGCCGTCGGCCAGCAGCGGACGAAACACGCTGCGGCCCCGGCAGTCACTGTTGTAGCGAAACGCGAAGGCCTGTTTGGCCTGCACCACGTGCTCATCGGCACGCCAACCGGCGGCGGCCGAGCAGGTCACCGGTTGCCCGAGGATGTCGGCCAGGCAATCGACCCCTCGCTCGATCTGGCGGGTCAGTTGCGACACAGACCACTGCCCGGCATGGGCCTGCCAGCCGTGATGATCCCAAGCGTGCAGGCCGATTTCATGGCCGGCCTCCTGTGCGCGGCGCATCAGCGGCCCGAGGTCGCGGGCGATCGGTTTGCCTGGCCAGGCGGTCCCCGCCAGCAGAATGTCCCAGCCATACAGGCTGGCGGCGCGGGAGCGCAGCATTTTCCAGAAGAACCGCGGCCGCATAAGGCGCCACAGATGGCGCCCCATGTTGTCCGGCCCGACGCTGAAAAAGAACGTCGCCTTGACCTGGGCTTCGTCCAGCAGCTCCAACATCCGCGGCACGCCATCACGGGTGCCGCGGTAGGTGTCCACGTCAATGCGCAGGCCGGCGGGAATCACTGCGCGCACGCCTTTTCAGCCATGGCCTCACGCAGGAAGAAATCCAGGGTCTTGGCGATGGTTTCGCCCAATTCGATGCTCGGCTGCCAGTCGATCAGACGCCGGGCATTGTCGATGCTGGGCTTGCGGTGGCTGACGTCTTGATAGCCTTTGCCGTAGAACGACTGGCTCTCAACATCGCGGAAACCGGCGAAGGGTGGAAAGTGTCCGCGCAAGGGGTGCGCCTCGAACTGACGCAGCAACGCTTCGCCCAACTGACGAATGCTCGCTTCGTTGTCCGGGTTGCCAATGTTGATGATCTGGCCGTCGCAGCGGCCGTCGCGGTTCTCGATGATGCGCGCCAGGGCTTCGATGCCGTCGGCCACGTCGGTGAAGCAGCGCTTCTGCGCGCCACCGTCCACCAACCGAATGGGGGTGCCCTCGACCAAGTGCAGGATCAGTTGCGTAATCGCCCGGGAGCTGCCGATGCGCGCCGAGTCCAGACGGTCCAGGCGGGGCCCCATCCAGTTGAACGGACGAAACAGCGTGAAGGGCAGGCCTTTCTGGCCATAGGCCCAGATGACCCGGTCCAGCAGTTGCTTGGACACCGAGTAGATCCAGCGCTGTTTATTGATCGGCCCGACGACCAGATTCGAGGTGTCTTCATCGAAGCTCGGGTCCTGGCACATGCCATAGACTTCCGAGGTCGAGGGAAAGATCACGCGTTTGTTGTATTTGACGCAGTAGCGGACGATCTTCAGGTTTTCCTCGAAGTCGAGCTCGAACACCCGCAGCGGGTTACGGGTGTATTCGATTGGCGTCGCGATCGCCACCAGCGGCAGCACGACATCGCATTTCTTGATGTGGTACTCGATCCACTCGGTGTGGATGCTGATATCGCCTTCGATGAAGTGAAAATTCGGGTGGCTGCGCAGCCGGTCGATTGCATCGCAACCGATGTCCATGCCGTAGATTTCGTAACGGTCATCCTGCAACAGGCGCTCGGACAGGTGATTGCCGATGAAACCGTTGACGCCGAGGATCAACACGCGGGTGCGGCGCGTGGCCCGGCGCATGCCGGCGCCCGACAGGCGCGAGCCGTCGACCAGACCGAACTCGCGCGCCAGTTGCGGCCCGCTCAGGAACAGGCCCTGATCGCCACGCTGCCCCGCGCTGATCACCAGGGAATCTTCACCGCAGGCGATGCGCAGCGGCTCGCAACCGATCACTGTGCCGGGTGCCTGACCGCCGTTGCCCGCCTGCACCTTCGCCGCCCACACGATCAACTTGTGCTCACCCACTGCACAGAATGCCCCCGGATAGGGCTGCGTGACGGCACGCACCAGGTTGTACAGCGCCGAGGCCGGTCGCTGCCAATCGATCTGGCCATCAGCGGCGGTGCGCCGTCCGAAATACGAGGCTTTGGATTCGTCCTGCGCGGCGCCGGGCAACAGGTTTCTGGCCAGCAGCGGCAAGGTCTCCAATAGCAGGTCGGCGGCCGTGGTGCGCAGCTTGCCGTGCAGGCTCAGAGCGGTGTCGGTCGGGCTGATGGCGATGCGTTGTTGTGCCACGATGGCGCCGGCGTCGGCGCGTTTGACCATGCGGTGCAGGGTCACACCGGTTTCGGTTTCGCCGTTGACCAGCACCCAGTTGGCCGGTGCCCGGCCACGGTAGCGTGGCAGCAGCGAACCGTGCAGGTTGAAACCGCCCTGACGGGCGCAGGCCAGCAGCGGCTCGCCGAGCAGGTGCCGGTAGTAGAACGAGAAGATGAAATCCGGCGCCAGGCTGCCGATGCGCTCGACCCACAGCGGGTGATTGGGATCGTCCGGGGCGTGCACCGGTATCTCGTGGCGGGCGCACAGTTGCGCAACCGAGTCGAAGAAGGTGTTTTCCCTCGGGTCGTCGGCGTGGGTGAACACGGCCGCAACGTCATAACCCGCGTTCAGCAGGGCTTCGATGCCCACGCAACCGATATCGTGATAGGCGAAAACGACGGCTCTGAGGCTCATGGCGCAACCTTATTCAACACAGGGGTAGGGGAGTCGTCTTGGCTGACCGGCACGACGGACGCACTGCGCACGACCTTTTCGATGAAGTAACGGGGCCGAGCGCGCACGTCGCTGTACATGCGGCCCAGGTATTCGCCCAGCAGGCCCATGCCGATGAACTGGCCGCCGGTGAACACGAACAGCACAGCGAACAGCACGAAGGTGCCGTGCCCGGCCCAAGGGGCACCGAAGATCAGGCGCAGCACAATCAGCATCGTGGCGAATGCCAGGCCCAGAAACGCCATGCCGAAACCGATGACGCTCAACAGGCGCAGCGGCGTGGTGGTCATGCAGGTCACCAGGTCGAACATCAGGTTGATCAGCTTCATCGCGCTGTACTTCGATTCGCCGTGTTCGCGCTCGGCATGCCGGACCACCACTTCGGTGGTGTGGCGGGCGAAGCTGTTGGCCAGAATCGGAATGAAGGTGCTGCGCTCGCTGCAGGCCAGCATGGCGTCGACGATGGTGCGCCGGTAAGCGCGCAACATGCAGCCGTAGTCGGTCATGGCCACGCCGGTGGAGCGTTGCACCGCCAGGTTGATGAGTTTCGAGGGCCAGCGTCGCAGCGCAGAATCCTGACGGTCGCCGCGTACGGTGCCGATGACGTCATAACCCTCACGGGCAAGGCTGACCAGGCGCGGAATTTCCTCGGGCGGGTTCTGCAGATCCGCATCCAGGGTGATGACCAGATCGCCCGTGCACTGGCCGAAGCCGGCCATGATCGCGGCGTGCTGGCCATAATTGCGGTTGAGAATGACGGCGACCACCGGGCTGCCTGGCCTTTGACTGGCCTGCACCAGAAGTTCGGCGGATTGGTCGCGACTGCCGTCGTCCACCAGAATGATTTCCGCCGGGACGCTCAGTTGCCTGCAGGCGGCCTCGGTCCGTCGCAGCAGCTCGGGCAGGCTCTGCTGTTCGTTGTAGACGGGAATGACGATCGACACGCGTTCGATGGGGTAGGGCTTCATCGGCGGGCGCCACCTGCTGGGGCAAGAATCGTTTCGATGCTGCCGACGACGCGGTCGACATCGGCCTCGGTCATGTCCGGGAACAGCGGGATGGAGCACAGCCGAGCAGAATTCCATTCGGTGTCTGGCAGGCTGACGTCGGGAAAGCGTTGCCGGTAATAGCGGTGCAGGTGGGTGGCGATGAAATGAATGCCACTGCCGATGTTCTGCGCTTGCAGGGCCTTCATGAAGGTGTCGCGGTCCAGCCCGCAGCGTTGTGGATCGATGCGCAGGATGAACAGGTGCCAGGCGTGCCGATGGGGGTGGCTCGGCGTCGCGAGGGGCAGCGCAGGGCTGCCGGCCAGGCGGTCGAGGTAGCGGTGTGCAAGTGCTGTGCGCCGTTCATTGATGGCATCCAGGCGCTGCAGCTGGACCCGCGCCACCGCGGCATTCACGTCCGCCAGGTTGTATTTGAACCCCGGTTCGATCACCTCGGCCTGGGGCTTGCGGCCGTGGGTCATGCGGTCATAGGCATCGACACCCAGCCCATGGAATTTCAAGCGGCGCACCCGATCGGCAAGTTCTGCGTCGTCGGTGACCAGCATCGCACCCTCGGCGCAGGTCATGTTCTTGATCGCGTGGAAGGAGAAAATAGCGGTGCCTTCTGCCCCCACCGGCCTGCCCTTATAACGAGTGCCGGTGGCGTGGGCGGCGTCTTCGATCAGGGCGATCCGATGGCGACGGGCGAGTGCGTACAGCGGGTCCAGGTCCAGTGCGGCACCCGCGTAGTGCACCGGGACAATGGCTTTGGTTCGAGGGGTAATCGCCGCCTCGATGCGCGTCGCATCCACCATGAGCGTGTCGCGGTCCACGTCGACGAAAACGGGTGTGGCCCCCAGCAGGCAAATCATGTTGGCGGTGGACACCCAAGTCTGCGATGGGGTAATGACTTCGTCGCCCGGGCCGACACCCAGGGCGAGCAAGGTGATGTGCATCGCGCCGGTGGCAGACGACAGGGCAACCGCCTGCTCTGCGCCGCAGCGCTCGGCGAATTCTCTCTCCAGACGTTGGGCTTCGGGACCGGTGGTGATCCAGCCCGAGCGCAGCACGCGACTCGCCGCAGCCACTTCCTCGTCACCGATGTTCGGGCGGGAAAACGGCAGAAAGTCCTGATTCATATCCATCCCCTCGGGCACGCCGCCGATAAGCGGGCGCGCAGGCATCCGCGGTCGATCCTTACGCCAGGAAAGGGCCGCTGTTTATATTGAAAATGGCAACTAAGTTAATGTGCGAAGTGATCAAAAGTTTTTTAAAACTTCCTGCGTGAGGGCGCGTTTTCTAATAGGCCCCATGCGCAAGATAAAAGGATAAAGATGAAAATTCCGTTGACGCCTCGTGGGTTTTTTATTGAAGTCTTGAAACGCGACTGCCTCATCTAATGTTCTTTATCGTGAAACGCTACAGTCATCTTTCGCCCTTATGCTCAGGGGTCGCTATTGCCCGACGGCGCCGGCTCACAAAGGCTTTGGCCACCGAGGGTGAGCGTTCTCCGGGGCGCGTATGCCCGCATCGCCATGAATGGGAATCCCTGAACTTGAATGAAAGCGTACGCCGGTCAAGCTGAACGCAAACTGAAAACCTTTCCGAAATCTTCGGGCATGGGTAGGGCGTCGAGTCAAGTAGTGAATCAACTAAGCCGTGCCTGTTCAGCACGAACAAGTCCGTTATTAAAAGTTGTGACCCCGCTGAAGAGAGTGCGTAGCGTCGTGGGACACGTGAGCGCTCTGTCCAGGGTCTGGATCAAAGCTTTTCAGCCTTACACGTCAGTCCTTCGTGGAATAAACCCCTGCATTTATTTCGCTTGTCGGCCGGCCGGATTCATTGCTTGATACCGCCATCCTCATCGTTAACAGGGCCCGAACATGGCTTTTCCTGCGGTCAGTCATTCCATTTCCTTCGTTCATCCCGTCAGCCTGACCCACGGCAAAAATGCAGAGGTCTGGGATGACGAGGGCAAGCGGTACATCGATTTCGTCGGCGGCATTGGCGTCTTGAACCTGGGGCATTGCCATCCGGCGATCGTCAGCGCCATCTGCGAACAGGCACAACGCATGACCCACTATGCGTTCAACGCCGCGCCCCACGTGCCCTACCAACGATTCATCGAACGCCTAGCCGCATTCATCCCGGTTAATTACCCGGTGAGCGGCATGCTGACCAATAGCGGTGCCGAGGCGGCGGAGAACGCCTTGAAGATCGTGCGAGGTCACACCGGCAAGTCCGCAGTGATTGCGTTCGACGGCGCCTTTCATGGGCGGACGCTGGCCACCTTGAACCTCAACGGTAAGGTGGCGCCGTATAAGCAGAAGGTCGGCCTGCTGCCTGGGCCCGTTTATCACCTGCCGTACCCCAGCGTGGACAGCGGGGTCTCGGTGGCGGAGGCGGTCAAGGCCATGGATCGCCTGTTCAGTGTGGAAATCGACATTGACGAGGTGGCGTGCTTCATCATCGAGCCTGTGCAGGGCGAGGGTGGCTTCCTCGCGCTGGACCCCGAGTTCGCTCGCGTGCTGCGCGCACTGTGCGATGAAAAAGGCATCGTGCTGATCGTCGACGAAATCCAATCCGGGTTCGGACGCACCGGGGACCGCTTCGCCTTCAGCCGCCTGGGCCTCGAACCGGACCTTTTGTTGCTCGGTAAAAGCATCGCAGGGGGCGTGCCACTGGGCGCGGTGGTGGGACGCAAGGCGTTGATGGATACGCTGCCCAAGGGCGGGCTTGGCGGGACCTATTCGGGCAACCCCATCGCCTGCGCGGCCGGGCTGGCGACCCTCGACCAAATGAGCGACGAGCGCCTGGCCACCTGGGGTGAGGCCTATTCCACAGCAGTGGTGCAGCGCTACGAGCGCTGGAAAAGTCAGAACTTGACGCCCTGTCTGGGGCGCTTGACCGGCGTGGGCGCGATGCGCGGCATTGAGCTGTGCACCGCTGACGGGAAACCGGGCACTGCGCAAATGGCCCAACTGCTGGAGAGCGCCCGCGAGCGGGGTCTGCTATTGATGCCCAGCGGTAAGTCCCGGCACATCGTCCGATTGCTGGCACCGCTGACCATCGAGCCGCAGGTCATGGAGGAAGGATTGGACATTCTCGAGGCTTGCCTGGGCGAATTGACGTAAAGCGCAAACCGTCCTCAGCGCTTGCTGCTGAAAGGCGCTGAGCCGACCGCGAGCAGGGTGGGCAGATCATCGCTCACTCCTGCACGGATCGCGTGACATCCGTTCGACGCCATCCGCGCTGGCCATGGCGTCCCCTCTGAAGCGGTTTCCCAGCGCACACTTGTTGTGCGAGTTCGTTCGCGGCTGGTCCGTTAAGTAGCAGCCCACCGAGCCGGTTTGGCTCAACCCTTCGGTCCATTGCTCCCAACATCAGTCACTTAGCTCGACAGGGTGAGACTGGCATCGCTTTTGCTTTGATGTATCCGTGGATAATTGGATACAAAAATTCAAAGGTAACGCCATGCGTCTCGTCTCTGGATACACCCCGTCTGCACCCGCGACCGCCGAAGAAGAGGCGTACGCGTTTCTGCTCGATGCCATTTGCAAGGGCACCTACCGGATGGGGGAGCGCCTGATTGCCGAAGACATCGCCACCGAGATCGGGATGAGCCGCATGCCAGTGCGCGAGGCATTCCGGCGCCTCGCGGCGGAAGGGTTGGTGACGCTGCGCCCCAATCGGGGCGCGGTCGTCAGTGGCCTGAACATCGAGGAGATGCGAGAGGTCTTCGAGATGCGCAGCGCCTTGGAAGGGCTGGCGATTCGTGTCGCGGTGCCGAACGTTACCGAGCGGCACTGGGTTCACCTGGAGCGCCTGCTGGATGACATGGACGATTACCGCCACGACAGCTCGGAGTGGGTCAGTCGGCACCGTGCATTCCATGAGTTCCTCTGCAGCCTGAGTGGGCGGTCGCGCTTGATGCGTCAGATATCGGCGCTCTACACCGTCATCGAGCCGCACATGCGCGTCTGGCTCGAACACGGCGAGAAGCCGCTCAGTGCGCGGGATGAGCACGCAGTGATCCTTGACGCCGTGCGGGCCGGTGATCCAGAGCAGGCCGAACGCGTCCTGAAGGATCACATCGAGGGCACTGTCCCCAGCCTCATCGCTTTTCTCGAGCAACAGGCCAGACCCTCACCCTGAAAACCAAACCAGAGCGGCCCCCATCCGCCCCGCAACCCGTACCCCTGTGACGTTCAGAACTGCCCTTACTTTCTTACCGAAACCGGAGCTTTCGTCATGCATAAAATCGCCGCGCTGGCTGCGCTTGTGTCCTTGAGCCTGTGCACACCGCTCGTATCCGCTGCTGTGGCCGTGCCAGACCGTCTGCAGAAGGTCGACAAGCTCACATATTGTTCGGGCATGGATTCGCCGCCGCTGGTGTCCTTCGATGCCGCGCAGAAACCGGTGGGCCTGACCATCGACTTGGGCCTCGAAATCGCCAAGCGGCTGGGTGGCAAAAAGGTCGAGTGGCGAGTGATTCCTTTTTCCGGTCTGGTGCCTGCGCTTCTCGCGCAGCAGTGCGACATGATCGTCGACCAACTGTTCGACAAGCCTGAGCGCCGGGAAGTGATCAACATCGTCAACTACATGTACTCCAGCCAGTCGGTGGTCGTGCCCAAAGGCAACCCGAAAGGCATCACGTCACTCGACGATCTGTCCGGGAACAAAGTGGCGGTGCTCAATGGCTCGACCATCAAGTCGCTGCTCGATGCCCAGAATGAATCCCTGACCAAAGCCGGCAAGCCGCCGTTGAAACTGGTGGTCTACAACACCGATACGGACGCTTTCCAGGCGTTGCGCATTCATCAAGTCGACGCCTACGGCACGACCGTCGAAACGGCGGGCTATTACGCGGCGATGGCGCCTGACCTGTTCCAGGAAGGCGTGCCTGCGTTCAGCCGCATATTGACCGGGTTGGGCATTCGCAAGGACGACCCGCAATTGACGACCGCCGTGCAGCAGGTCCTCAACGACATGCGCAGCGATGGCAGCTACAGCCAGTTGCTCGCCAAATGGCACGTCGAAAGCGACAAACTCGACTGATTCACGGCGGAACGGAAAAGACCGATGAATTTCAATTGGGAAGTGTTCTGGCAGTACCTGTCGCAGCCCAGCGGCGTGTACCTGACCGGCTTGTGGCTGACCTGCCTGATCAGCGTGCTGGCGATGCTGATCGGGTGCGCACTGGGGTTGATCGCAGCGTTGATGCGGCTCTCGAAAAATCCATTGTTGAACCTGCCCGTGCGCTTTTACATCTGGCTGATGCGGGGCACGCCGTTGCTGGTGCAGATCGTGTTTCTCTACACCGCGCTGGCGGCGGGCGGGATCTTCCGCTTCGAGGACATTGACCTGGGTTGGGTGGTCGTGCCGGGCAATATCCAGGCGGCGATCATCGCCCTAGGCCTCAATGAAGGGGCGTACATGGCCGAGATCATCCGCGCCGGCATCGGCGCCGTGGACAAAGGCCAGTACGAAGCCGGTCGGTCACTGGGCATGACCTTCGGCAAGCTGATGCGCCGCATCGTACTGCCCCAGGCGTTCCGGGTGATCGTCCCGCCCTTGGGCAACGAATTCAATGTGATGTTGAAAAACACCACGCTGGTCAGCGTAATCGGCGTGCAGGAATTGCTGTTGAGCACACAGATTATTACGTCGGCCACGTTCCGTGTGTTCGAGCTGTACCTGGTGGTCGCGATCTATTTCCTGATGCTCACCACCGTGTGGGGCTTTTTCCAGCGCTGGCTGGAACAGCGGTTCGGCCAGTCGGATCGTCAGCCGCCGGCAGCCAGGCGCCTGTTCGGACGCAGCGCGATGAAACTGCTGAGGGGGCGTTGAAATGGCGAATCAGAACGACGAGTGGATCATCGAGGCGCTGGACGTGCACAAGTCCTTCGGTGATCTGCAGATTCTCAAAGGCGTTTCGCTGCACGTGCGGCGAGGCGAAGTGGTGGTCCTGATCGGCGCGTCCGGCTCGGGCAAGACCACGTTCATCCGCTGCATCAACCTGCTGGAGGACATCCAGTCCGGGCGCATCCGGGTCAACGGTCAGCTCATGGGTTACCGTGAGCGGGCCGACGGCCGTCTGGTCCGGGATTCGGAGCGCAACATCGCCCGCCAGCGGCGAGACATCGGTATGGTGTTCCAGCGTTTCAATCTCTTTGCTCACATGACCGCGCTGGAAAACATCATCGAGGCACCGATTCACGTGTTGGGCATGACCAGGGAAGCCGCCCTCGACGAGGGGCGCGCGCTGTTGGCCAGGGTCGGGCTGGCCGACAAGGCCGGGCACTATCCGTCCATGCTTTCCGGCGGGCAGCAACAGCGCGTGGCGATTGCCCGTGCCCTGGCGATGAAACCCAAGGCCATGCTCTTCGATGAGCCCACCAGTGCCCTTGACCCGGAAACCGTCGGCGACGTATTGCAGGTGATGAAAGCCCTCGCTGAAGACGGCATGACCATGGTCGTCGTGACCCATGAAATGGGCTTCGCCCGCGAGGTGGCCGACCGGGTGGTGGTGCTGGATCAGGGTGAACTGATCGAGCAGGGGCCGCCCGAGCAGATATTCAGTCGCCCTCGGCACCCGCGTACCCAGGCGTTTCTGAGCCGCGTTCTCTAACGTTCACAAGGAAAACCGTCATGCGTTCATTCTGCTGTGTCGCTGCTTTGTGTACCGCTGTCTTCCTGCCCGTCGCCCAGGCCGCCGAGGGGGTGATGAAAATGTACAACTGGTCCGATTACATCGGGCCGGACACCTTGAAAAATTTCCAGCAGGAGACCGGCATCAAGGTCGAATACGACATTTTCGACACCAATGAAATGCTCGAAGCCAAGATGCTGTCCGGGCATTCGGGTTACGACTTGGTGGTGCCTTCGAGCCAATTCCTGTCCAAGCAGATTCGCGCCGGCGCTTATCAGCCCTTGCAACGTTCGCTGTTGACCCACTGGAACCACCTGGACCCGCGTTTGCTGCAGCGCCTCGAAGCAGCCGATCCGGGCAACCGTTATGCCGTGCCCTACCTGTGGGGCACGGTTGGCATCGGCTATAACGAAGCGAAAGTGCGCGCGGTGCTCGGCAAGGATGCCGTGCTCGACTCCTGGTCGATGGTCCTCGACCCCGCCAATCTGGCCAAGCTCAAGTCCTGCGGCGTGGCTTTTCTCGATGCCCCGGTGAAAATCATTCCCCAGACCTTGCAGTACTTGGGGCTGGACCCCAACAGCACGCGGCCGGAGGACTACAAGAAAGCCTCGGCACTGCTGATGAAGCTGCGCCCATCGGTGACCTACTTCAATTCCTCCAAATACACGGCCGACCTGGCCAACGGCGACATTTGTGTGGCGGTGGGGTATTCCGGGGACGTGATGCAGGCCCAGAGCCGTGCGCACGAGGCCGGTAAGAACATCGACATTCGCTACCTGATGCCCAAGGAAGGAGTGAACCTGTGGTTCGACATGCTGGCCATTCCCAAGGACGCCACCAATGTCGCCAATGCCCACGCGTTCATCGACTACCTATTACGGCCAGAGGTGATTGCCAGCGTCAGCGATTACGTGGGCTACGCCAACCCGAACAAGGACGCGACGCCCCTGATGGACAGTAAAGTCAGCGGTAATCCCAGCATTTACCCCAGTGACGAGGTCATCGACCACGCCTTCGTTTCTGCGGATCTGCCGGACACCATTCAGCGGTTGATCACCCGCGAATGGAACCGCATCAAGTCCGGCCAATGATTGACGTTTTCGAAGAGTCTTGCGCATGTTGAATTTTTCAGCCCATGAATACCCGTATCCCTCCCGTCGCCAGAGCGTTTTCGCACGCCGCGGGATGGTGGCGGCGTCCCAACCGCTTGCGGCGCAGGCCGGCATCGAAACGATGCAAAAAGGTGGCAATGCCATCGATGCGGCCATTGCCACTGCCGCCGCCCTGACCGTGGTCGAACCCACCGGGTGCGGCATTGGCGGCGACGCGTTCGCGCTGGTCTGGTGCAAGGGCCAGTTGCATGGCCTGAACGCCAATGGTCATGCGCCGGCAGCACTCAATATCGACGCCGTCAAGGCGTCGGGTCATGAGCAGATGCCATTGTACGGCTGGACGCCGGTGACAGTCCCCGGATGCCCTTCGGCCTGGGCCGAGCTGTCACGGCGCTTCGGCGCGCTGCCCTTCGCTGAGCTGCTGCAACCGGCGATCGCGCTGGCGCGGGACGGTTTCCCGGTGTCGCCGGTGGTCGCCCATCAGTGGCAGATCGCGCTGGACGAATTCAGCGCCCACCGCAGCCCGGCGCTGCAAAGCTGGTTCGACACCTTTCTCCTGGATGGACGGGCGCCGAAGGCGGGCGAACTGTTCGCCAACCCGGCTCAGGCGCGAACCCTCCAGGAACTGGCCCGCACCGAATGCGAAAGCCTCTATCGGGGCGAACTGGCGCAGCGGATCGACGCGCATGCTCGAGCGACGGGGGGCTACCTGCGCGCCGAGGACCTGGCCAGTTATCACCCTCAATGGGTGGACCCGATCAGCATCAACTACCGGGGGTACGATGTCTGGGAAATTCCGCCCAGCGGCCAGGGCCTGGTGGCCTTGATGACGCTGAAAATTCTGGAGGGGTTCGAATTCGATCATCGCGACAGCCAACTCACCTGGCACCGTCAGTTGGAAGCGATGAAGCTGGCGTACAGTGACGGCCTGCATCACATCACCGACCCTCTGCACATGCGCGTGGCGGTGGCCGATCTGTTGAGCGACCGCTACACCGAGCGGCGTCGGGCCTTGATCGGCGAGCAGGCACAAGCCCCGAACCCGGGCGACCCGCATGCCAGTGGCACCGTCTACCTGGCCACCGCCGACGCCGAAGGCAACATGGTGTCGTTCATCCAAAGCAACTACCACGGCTTCGGCTCTGGCGTGGTCCTGCCGGACAGCGGCGTCGCGTTACAGAACCGCGGGCAGGAATTCAGCCTCGATCCCGGCCACGTCAACTGCCTGGTGCCGGGCAAGAAAACCTTCCACACGATCATCCCCGGCTTCCTGAGCAAGGATGGCCAACCCGTCGGGCCTTTTGGGGTGATGGGCGGTTATATGCAGCCTCAAGGGCATGTGCAGATGGTGATGAACCTCGTGGACTTCGGCCTCAACCCGCAAGCGGCGCTGGACGCGCCCCGCTGGCAGTGGCTGGGCGCGAAGAAGGTCGGGATCGAGCAGGGCGCTTCTGCGGACCTGGCCGCAGCGTTGGCCCGCCGAGGACACGACATCAGCATCGCCTACGACTCCACGGACTACGGCCGTGGACAGATCATCGTGCGAGACCCGATGACGGGTGTTCTGTGCGGGGGCACCGAGCCGAGGGCGGACTCGAGCATCGCGGCCTGGTGATCCGTCAGCAGCGGAATTATTTTTCCGAAATGGCCTGTAATACAATACGATGGCTTCAGCGGGGCTGAATCATGAGGATCGGCCCCTTGATCGATTGAAGGGTGGCCGTGCGCGCCCTTCAGCCTCATCGCATCCACAGGTCTTCGGGAATACAGCATGAAAGTACTACGCCAAGCGTCTTCTTTGCGGCATCAAGTGCAGGATGCACTGCGCAACGAAATCATCTCGGGCCGTTTCAAGCCCGGCGATCGTCTGGTGGAGCAGCAGTTGTACACCGCGCTGGATGTCAGCCGCACCTCATTGCGCGAAGCCTTGCGGCAATTGGAGGCCGAGGGGCTGGTCGAGCAAGTGCCCCACCGAGGCGCCTACGTCGCTTCGGTCGACGCCAAGGATGCCGTGCAGATCTACGATGTGCGCGGCGCCCTGGAGGTGCTGGCGGTGCGCAATTTCGTCCGTCATGCCACCGATGAAGACGTGGGTGAATTGGTGGAAGTCTTCGACGAATTCGAGCAGCAGTCCCATACCCGCTGCGTCGACGGCACAGCGTTGCTGGACATCAAGCGCCGTTTCTACCATGTGCTGCTGGATATCGAGCAAAGCCGGGTGGTCGGCGGCATGCTGGAACAATTGAACAATCGGGTGAGCCTGTTGCGCGCATTGTCGCTGGGCAGGGAAGGCCGGATGCCGCACACCTTGGCAGAGCTCAAGGAAATCGTGCGCAACATCGAACGTCGAGATGAAGAGGGCGCCTGCGCCGCGGCCTTGCTCCATGTGGCGAATGCTTCGAAAAACGTGCTGGCGCTGCTGGCGGAGAACGGCGGGCATTCGGGAGAATGAGCCCGCTGTTTTCACCTCCTTGCCGGGCGCGCTGTCAGCCGCAAGTCTTCTGCTGAACCTGCCCGCGCCGAGCGTGGGCAGGGTCGTCCGCTACCACGGGC
The DNA here is from genome assembly GCF_029841165.1 of Pseudomonas sp. GD03842. Taxonomy (NCBI): domain Bacteria; kingdom Pseudomonadati; phylum Pseudomonadota; class Gammaproteobacteria; order Pseudomonadales; family Pseudomonadaceae; genus Pseudomonas; species Pseudomonas sp. GD03842. The sequence goes on from NZ_JAOCEA010000001.1 coordinate 310,494, forward strand.
AAGCACTGCCCATCAGCGCAATGCCGAATACGCGGTCGGGGTCAGGAACTGGGTTTCTATCCGCTCGACGATGATAGCCTGCGCCTCGCTCTGCGCGCGTTTGGCAATCCATTCTGCGTCGCTTTGAAACGCATTCCACTTGGCTTCCCGTTCCGCCAGGCTTTCCCATTGCAGCAGGTAGGTCAACGACTGGTTGGTCGCGCCGGTCAGGTTGGTCCAGAAGCCGATCTGCCGGATCCCGTATTTCTCGAAAAAGCCCAAGGTCGTGCCGGTAAAGCGGTCATGCAACGCGGGCAGTCGGCCGGGTGCACAGTGGTAAATCCTGAGTTCGACGATCATGCATTCAACTCCTCGTGAAGTGCTGCGGGTAGAAAACTGTAAATTAGCCTATTGACCGATTGTATGACAGTCCTATAATTTTGTCTCATTGCTGGCGATGGTCCCGCAGCGTTAGCAGGCATCGCCTCGACCCGATTGACAAGAACACAAAAATCAAAGGGCACGAACATGACGCAACCTCAACGGATCGGCTTCATCGGATTGGGCATGATGGGCACACCGATGACCGCTCGCTTGGCCGCTGCTGGCTTCCAACTGTTTCTCGCCGACGCTGATGCCAAGCGCCTGGCTGAGGTGCAGGCTACGCTCAATGCCAGCGCCTTGACCCCGGAAAATGCGTCGGACCTCGACGTGCTGATCACCATGCTGCCCAACTCGGACATTGTCGAGCGTGTGCTGCTGGGCGAGGGAGGCTGGGCCCGCCTGCTGTCGCGCCACGCGGTGGTCATCGACATGAGCTCATCGGAGCCCGCCCGTTCGCGCGAGCTGGGCCAAACCCTTGAGACCCTTGACCTCCATTATCTGGATGCACCGGTGTCAGGGGGCGTGAAACGTGCCGTCGACGGCAGCCTGGCCATCCTGGTCGGCGGCGAACCTGACGTGCTGCAGCGCTGTCGCCGGCTGCTCGAGGCAATGGGCAAGAACATTCTGTCCATTGGCGGGGCAGGTTCGGGCCACGCCGCCAAGGCGTTGAACAATTTCGTATCGGCAGCCGGGCTGATGGCCACGGTCGAAGCCCTGCATGTCGCCAAACGGTTCGGCATCGATCCCGATGTCATGGTGGACGTGCTCAATGCCTCCAGCGGGGGCAGCAACACCTCCCTGAACAAGGCCAGGCAATTCATGCTCAGTGGCACCTTTGGCTCCGGGTTCTCCATGCAACTGATGAACAAGGACCTCAAGATCGCCAAAGGACTGTCCGACGCCTTGGATTACCCGCTGATCTTCGGCCGGAGCGCGATCAAGGTCTGGAACGATGTCGCGCAACAGGCGACCCCGGCCACCGATCACACCGAGATGTACCGCATGCTGGCCAATGAAGGCGAGTGAAGGGAGCCGAGCCATGTCACACACTGCTTCTTTTTACATCGACGGACGATGGGTCGAACCGGTGGCACCCAGTTGGTTCGACGTGATCGATCCGGCCAGTGAACGTGTGGTCGAGCGGCTGGCATTGGGTAACGCCACGGATGTCGATCGTGCCGTTGCCGCCGCCCGTGCGGCCCTTCCAGCCTATTCCCAGACGCCGGTTGCAGAACGTGTCGCGTTGCTCAGGCGCATCGTGTCCATCTACCAACGGCGGCAGGAAGAATTTGCCCAGGCCATGCGCCTGGAGATGGGCGCGCCGATCACCTTTTCTCGCCAGTTCCAGGTTCCCCGGGGTTGGCTGCACCTCAACGCATTGATCGAGGTGCTGGAGCGGTTCGCCTTCGAGGAAACGCGCGGCACCACCCTGATTCGCCACGAGCCTGTCGGCGTGTGCGGGCTGATTACGCCCTGGAACTGGCCGATCAATCAGATCGTGGTAAAAGTCGGCCCCGCCTTGGCGGCTGGCTGCACCATGGTGCTCAAGCCCAGCGAATATTCACCTTTGAGCAGCCTGCTGTTCGCGGAGGTGCTGGACGAAGCAGGTGTACCGCCCGGCGTCTTCAATCTGGTCAACGGCGACGGACCGGGCGTGGGGGCGGCGCTGTCGGCGCATCCGGACATCGACATGCTGTCATTCACCGGCTCGACCCGGGCCGGGGTGCTGGTCGCGAAATCCGCTGCGGATACGGTCAAACGCGTCGCTCAGGAATTGGGCGGCAAGTCCGCCAACATTCTCCTGGATGACGTCGACCTGCAGGACGCCGTGACGCGCGGGGTGGCGGCGTGTTTCACCAACAGCGGCCAGTCCTGCTCGATTCCGACCCGCATGCTGGTGCCCCGGACGCTGATGCACGACGCCGCACATATCGCCAAAGTCGCCGCCGAGGGCTACCGCGTCGGCGCCACGACCGATGAGACCACTCAACTCGGCCCGCTGGTCAATCGCGCCCAGTTCCGTCGCGTGCAGGCGCTCATCCAGAACGGCATCGATGAAGGCGCGCGACTGGTCACCGGGGGCACTGGCCTGCCCGACGGCATTGATCGTGGCTATTACACCAAGCCGACGGTGTTCACGGACGTCACTCCTGGCATGACCATCGCGCAGGAGGAAATCTTCGGCCCGGTGCTGTCGATGATCCCTTATGACACCGAGGCGCAAGCCATTGCGATCGCTAACGGCACTCACTATGGGTTGGCCGCGTACGTGCAGTCGGCCGATCACCAGCGGGCCCGCGACGTGGGCCGACGACTGCAGGCCGGCACCGTGCACCTGAATTACCCGCCAGCGGATTTTGCGGCGCCCTTCGGTGGGGTCAAGCGCTCCGGCAACGGTCGGGAATGGGGCGAATACGGGTTGCGCGAATACCTGGAGGTGAAGTCAATGGTGGGTTACGGCGCTTGACGCGTATTCCGTCGAGCACACTGCAGTCCAAAAAAATTTGACGATTTTATCTGTATGACAATCTGTCGATAGTACGGAATAGGGTGGAATGACGATGGAAGATAACGAGCGTTTCAATCAGGGCTTCAACAACCGCAAGGAAGTGCTGGGTGACCGGCATGTGGAAAAGTCCTGGGCGGCGGCGGACGACTTCAACCGCCCGATGCAGAAGCTGGTCACCGAATACTGCTGGGGCGAAATCTGGGGCGACCCGACGCTGCCCTTCAAGACCCGCAGCATGATCAACATCGCCATGCTCACCGCCATGAGTCAGCACCATGAATTGAGCGTTCATGTGCGCGGTGCCTTGCGCAACGGGGTGACCCAGGACGAGATTCGCGCCGTGTTGATGCAGGCCGCGGTGTATTGCGGCGCGCCGCTGGGCCTGGCGGCGTTCCGAGTCGCATCGGAGGCCATCAAGGCCTATGAGGCCGAAATCGGAAGCAGCTGACCCTTCGCGCGGCTTCAGGGCCGTGGTTCGACCCCGAACATGCGTTCAACAATAACTACAAGGAAACGTCATGAGCACATACGCCCCGGCCACTGCGGTGGCTGAAACCGAGCAGTCGATCGAAAAGAAAAGAAGGAATGCCATCAAAGGGGCGTTCTTTTCCGAATACATCGACATGTTCGACATCTACCTACCGGTGGTGGTGTTGTCACCGGTCCTGTTTTACTTCCAGCCCGCCCAGCTCTCGCCCGGCATGGCCGCGATACTCGCGTCGCTGGTGTTCATCACCACGCTGCTGGGACGCCCGATCGGCGCCTTGTTGTTCGGGATGATCGCCGACAAAACCGGACGACGCATGGCGTCGATCTATTCGGTGTCCGGTTTTGGCGTGGTCACCCTGCTGATTGCGCTCTTGCCTGGCTACGAGACCATCGGCATCGCGTCTTACTGGGCGTTGGTGTTATTGCGTTTCGTCGACGGCATTTTTCTCGGCGGTGGCTACACCGGTGCCATGCCGCTGGCCATCGAGTACTCGAAGAAACACCAGCGGGGCTTCGTGGGCGGTTTGATCATCGCCGGCTTTCCATTGGCCTACGTCAGTATCAACCTGGTGGCGATGCTGATGTTCATGCTGTTCCCGCTGGACGGCTCTGGCTCGCCGTACGTGCAGTGGGGCTGGCGGATTCCGTTCGTCATCGGCGCGCTGTTGGCGGGGGTGCTGGCGCTGTATTACGTCTATGCGGTTTCCGAATCGGAAATCTGGGAAAGCGAAACCGGCAACAAGCCTCGGGAAAAATTGCCGCTGACCGATCTGGTCAAGGGCAAGAGCGGGCGCAATCTGCTGCAAGTGCTGTTGATGATGACCGGCTTCTGGTTGACCCAGAACATCATCACCATCTTCCTGCCCACCGGCCTGCTGGTGAATACCCTGCACCTGTCCGGGTTGCAGGTGACCGGGACGTTGCTGCTGGCCTATTCGATTCTGTTCTTCAGCTACATCGCTTCAGGGATCCTTGGGCAAAAGATGGGACGGCGACGGTTTTTCATCACCCTGGGGCCGATCATCGCCACCGTGGGGGCAGGGATCATGTACGTCCTGGCCAACGTACCCGGCTTGTCACTGCCAGCGATCATGGCGCTGGTCTGCGTGTTGTCAGTCCTGGTGACCGCTCCCTGGGGCGTGATCGTGACCTACATCAACGAGCGGTTCGTGACCGACGTGCGCGCCACGGGCTTCGGCGTCGGCTTCAGCCTGTCGGTAATCATTCCTTCTTTCTACGCCTTCTATATGGCCTGGCTGGGCCAGTTCATCCCGTTCACCGTGACGCCCGCCGTGCTGCTGGTGATTGGCGGGGTGATCGCGACCATCGGCGCCTACATGGGGCCAGAAACCAAAGACGTTGATTTCTAATCCACGAGGAGAGCTGTCGTGAAGAGCAAAACCGTGGGTTTCATTGGGCTGGGCAACATGGGCGGGCGCATGACGCGCTGCCTGGTGAACGCCGGGCTGCCTGTGCTGGGTTTCGACACTGACCCCCTGCGCGCCAAGGCCGCAGGGGCCCAGGTGGCTGCGTCGATGGCCGATGTGATGGCCGAGGCGAATGTGGTGCTGCTGTCACTACCGGACAGCAAGGTGGTGGAAGCGGTGGTCGAGGGCGCCGACGGCTTGCTGGCGCATTGTCGTGAAGGTCAGATTGTCGTGGATCTGAGCACGGCGGCGGCCAGTTCGACGATTCGCCTGCACGGTCTATTTGCCGAGCGCGGCGTGCAGTACGTCGATGCCGGGATTTCCGGGGGCGCTGCGGCGGCGGAAAAGGGTGCGTTGACCCTGATGGTCGGCGGCGACGCAGCCACGGTCGAGGCACTGGCCTGGGTGTTCGAACCCATCGCCAGCAAGGTGTTTCTGATGGGCGACAGCGGCGCCGGGCATACCACCAAACTGCTCAACAACTTTCTCAATGCCGTCAGCCTCGCAGCCACGGCGGAGGTGATGGTCGCAGGCAAGAAGGCCGGCCTGGACCTGCATCGGCTGCTCGACGTGCTCAACAACAGCAGCGGGGTGAACTTCGCCACGCTCAACCGCTTTCCGCACATCGTCGACGGCAACTACCTGGAAGGCGGCCTGACCGGCAAGTTGATGAGCAAGGACGTGGTGCTCTATCTGGACCGCGTTCGCGAGTTGGGGGTGGCGTCGCTCAATGCGTCCGGGCCGCTGGCCAGTTTCGGGCTGCAGACGGCATTGGGTTATGGCGACCTGATCAGCAATCGCGTGGTAGATGCCATCGGTGACATGTCCGGTGGCGTGCGGCTTTACGCATCAAAAGAAGGAGACAAAGCATGAAGGTGTTTCACGGCAGCGTCGAAGGCGCGATTTCCGAGCAGCGTGGCGCCACGTTCACCGGCGTGGTCTGGGCCGATCCGGTGATGCCGACCACCGATGGCGTGACCATCAACAATGTGTCGTTCAACCCCGGTGCGCGCACCCATTGGCATTACCACGAACAGGGCCAGGTGCTCTACGTCACGGCGGGCAGCGGCTGGATTTGTCTGGAAGGCAACGACCCGCAACCGATCCGCCAGGGTGACACGGTGTGGATCGGCCCCCATGAGCGGCACTGGCACGGCGCCAACACGAAAAATTTCATGGTCCACACCGCGACGTCCATCGGCAACACCGTGTGGCAAGAGGCGGTGGCCGATTCCGACTACCTGCGCAGCGCGGAGTGAGCCGGCTCATGGCGCGATGCGGAGCCCGCCAGGCGTCCAAGTGTGGCGGGGCCCTCGGTGGTCCGCGTCGGGTCGGTTACCCCCGATAAAAGAGAACGATCATGACCTTGAATGAACAACAGGAAAGCGCCAAGGCGGCCTTCGAACGCAGCCAAGGCACCTGGAATGCCGGGTGGGACAGCCTCCTGCGTCTGGACCCTGCCTTCGTGGCAGCCTATGCCGACTTTGCCGGTGTGCCCTGGCAGAACAATCACTTGTCGGGGAAGGTGAAAGCCTTCATTGCCCTCGCGGCAGACGCTGCGGCGACGCACCTGTATCGGCCGGGCATGCAAGAGCATCTCGCGATGGCCATTCGTCACGGTGCGACGCGGGAAGAATTGGTTGAAGTAATCGAGTTGATCAGCACCGTCGGCATCCATGCCTCCAACGTTGGGGTTCCGGTCTTGCTGGAGGTGCTCGAGGAGGAAGGCATGCGCGAGGGGCCTGTGCCTTTGGATGCGCGCCGCGAAGCGCTGAAGGCCCGCTTCATCGACAACCGCGGCTACTGGCATTCGTCCTGGGAAGGGCTGCTGGAGCTGGACCCGGAACTGTTCGAGGCCTACGTGTCGTTCTCCTCGGTGCCGTGGCGTACCGGCGTTCTCGAGCCCGTGGTGAAGGAGTTTATGTATTGCGCCTTCGATGCCGCCGCCACGCATCTGTATGTACCGGGGCTCAAGTTGCACATGCGCAACGCGCTGCGTTATGGCGCCACGGCGGCCCAACTCATGGAACTGCTGGAAATCGTCAGCCTGATCGGCATCCACGGCGCACTGGAAGCGGCGCCATTGCTGGAACAGGCCTTGGAACGCAGCGCCGCCCCGCAGTGATCCGCTGCACACATCGCCACGGCGCGCCATTTAGGCGAGTACGCCGTCCCAGTCCCGATACCTGAAAACCCGAGCAGGGAGAACGAATAATGAACGCGCCCATACAGCCCGCCAAGCCGGACTGGACCGACCCCGAAGTCATCGTTGTGCGATACGGCACCCGACAGACCACCAAAAGCGAGTGTTATTACAACTTCCGCGCCTATCGCGAGCCCGATGCGGAAATCACCATGGATTACTTCTTCTGGATTTTCCGCAACGCCGAGCAAACCATCGTCATCGACACCGGCTTCAGCCCCGAAGCGGCTGTGGCCCGGCGGCGACAGCCGGTGGTTGCGCCAGCGGATGCGCTGGCACGGCTGGGCATCGATCCGGCAGACGTCCATCTGCTGGTCCTCACCCACGCCCATTACGACCACGCTGGGAACCTGGGGCTGTACCCCAATGCCAAGATCGTCATGTCGCGCACCGAGTATGAGTTCTGGGGCACCGACATGGGCAAACGTCCGCAATATGGCCATCACATCGACCCGCTGGACATCGAGCGTATCCAGGCGCTGCATCGAGAAGGTCGCATCACCTTACTCGACGGACCGCGTCACACCTTGATTCCCGGTATCGAACTGCATGTGATCGGCGGCCACACCCCTGGGCAGATGGCCGTGGTCGTGGAAATGCCCGAAGGGCCTGTGATTCTTGCCTCGGATGCCATCCATTATTACGAGGAACTGACGCTGGATCGTCCGTTCGCAGTGCTCGACAGCCTGGCGGACATGTACCGCGGCTATGAGCAGATGCGCGAATGGATGAAGCGGCCTGGCGCCTTGGTAATTCCGGGCCATGACCCGCAAGTGATGAACCGTTTCGCGCCGGTCGATCCCCAAGACCCCCAGTTCGCGGTGCGCATCGATGCGCATGGGGCCGGGGTATGAAAGGCAAAACGGCCCTGGTGACCGGGTCGTCCGATGGGCTCGGGCTGGCCATCGGCGCGCGCCTGGCGGCGGCGGGTTGCCAGGTGGTGCTGCATGGATTGGCGGCAGCGGACACGATGGGCCACACCTGTGATGAATTGATGAGCAAGCATGGGGTGAATGTGCGCTACGTGTATGCCGATCTGTCGGACATCGATCAGATCGAGCACTTGTTTGCCGAGGCAGGCCCCGTCGATGTGTTGGTCAATAACGCCGTGGTGCGGTATTTCTCGCCGATCGAAGACTTCCCGCTGGCCCACTGGAATCAGGCGCTGGCGGTGAACCTGACCGCCGCTTTGCGTGCCATTCAGAGCGTGCTGCCGGGTATGCGTGCTCGCCAGTGGGGACGGATCGTCAATCTGTCCTCGGCGTACGGCGCGCGCGGCATTGCCAATCGTGTCGATTACGTCACCACCAAGACCGCGCTGCTCGGGATGACCCGGGCAGTGGCGGTGGAAACCCAAGGCCAAGGCATCACCTGCAATGCGGTCAGTCCTGGCTCGGTCCTGACACCCAACATCGAAGGGCGCCTGAGGGCGCTGATGGCAGACAAGCAGCTGGACCGTGACACCGCGACGCGGATGTTCCTGCAAGGCAAGCAGGCGACCGGCCGCTTCGTCGACGCCTCTCACGTGGCGGATTTGATCGTCTACCTGTGCAGCGAGTCGGCCGGCTCGATCACCGGCGCGACCCTGCCCGTGGACGACGGGTGGATGGCCGGCTAGGCCCGGATAGCCTTTGATATGGACCCCCTGACAACGGTGAAAAAGCCCATGAGCAGCACCCTGAGCCTCCAGTTGGCTGAGTTCATCGAGCGTAGCTGCTGGGCCGATCTGCCCACGGCGGTACGGCACGAGGCCCAGCGGGCATTGATCAATTATTTCGCAGCGGCGCTGGCCGGCTGCAGCGACCCCGATATGGCTACGGCGACCCGGTTGATCAGCCGTTTCAGCGCGTTGGGACCGGCTCACGTCGTGGGTCGGGAAGGGACACTGGACATGCTCGGCGCCGCATCGCTGAACGCAATGAGCGCCAATGTGTTCGATTACGACGACACTCACATGCCCACCATCCTGCACCCCACCGCACCTGTCGCGGCAGCGCTGTTCGCAGTGGCAGAAACCCGGAAGGTATCCGGGCCGCAACTGTTGCTGGCCTTCGCGTTGGGTGTCGAAGCGGAATGCCGGTTGGCCATGGCCATTTCTCCCGAGCATTACCGACGGGGTTGGCACATCACCGCAACGTGCGGTGTGTTCGGCGCGGCGATGGCCGTGGGGAAATTGCTAGGCCTGACCGCAACGCAACTGCGGTGGGCGCTGGGCAATGCCAGTGCGCAGGCCTCTGGCCTGGTGGAAACGCTCGGCACTGCGGCAAAAAGCATGGGGGTGGGCAATGCAGCCCGCAATGGATTGCTGTCGGCCTTGCTCGCGCAGGACGGCTTTGCCGGACCTGATCAGCCGCTGGAAGGCGAGCATGGGTTCCTGCGCGTGTTCGGTGAACAGCCACGCGTCGACACGATCTGTGCCGGTTGGGGCGAGCACTGGGCCTTGATGGCCAACACCTACAAGCCCTGGCCCTGCGGCGTGGTGCTCAACCCCGTCATCGAAGCCTGCCTGGCGCTGGCCCACGGGCGAACCTGGTCGCTGGATGACATCGCCCGGATCGAGCTGACTGGGCATCCGCTGCTGCGGCAACGCACCGACCGGCCCGGCGTCCGGGAGGGCCGGCAGTCACAGGTCAGTGCCCAGCATGCCGTGGCCGTCGCCCTGGCAACAGGCAAGGCAGGGCTGGCGGAGTTCAGCGATGCGGCGGTGAACGACGCCCGCCTGCGGGCGCTGCATGAACGGGTGCACTTCATTGACGACGACCGTTACCGGGTCGAGGCAGCACAGGTTCAGATCCACTTTCATCATCGAGAACCGTTGACCCATCGGGTCGAGGCGTCATTGGGCAGCCTTGGTGCCCCTCTCAGCGACCGTTTTCTCGAAGACAAACTGCGCGAACTGGCGGCGCTCGGAGGTTCGGGCTGCCTGCCTGACCCCTTGATCGATGCCGTGTGGGCGCTGGAACATTCATCCGACGCGGGCGCCGTCATGCGCTTGGCCAGTCACTCATTCGCAGGAATTCATCATGGCTGATCAACCCTTGGGCTTCATCGGCGTGGGGGTCATGGGGCGGCCCATGGCTCGCCGTCTATTGGAGCAAGGACATGCCTTGGTCATCTATGACCAGGATGCCAATGCCGTCGCTGAATTGGGCACGCTCGGTGCTCAGGTCGCCGGGAGCGTTAAAGAAGTCGCGGACACGGCGTCCGTGATTTTCACCAGCCTCCCGAGCCCGGCTATCTTCAAGACCGTGGCGCTGGGCGCCGGCGGGATCGTCGAGGGACGCGCGGTGCGCATCCTTGTGGACCTATCGACGGTCGGTTCGCGTGCCGAACGCGAGGTCGCTGCCGGTCTGGCCGCCCACGGGATCGAAACCGTGGACGCGCCCGTGAGTGGCGGTGCTGCGGGCGCGAGCAAAGGCACCCTGGCGCTGATGATCGCGGGCAAGCCCGCCGTGGTCGAGCACGTGCGCCCGCTGTTCGACGTCTTTGGCAAGGTGTTCATCGTCGGCGAGCAGCCCGGGCAGGGGCAACTGCTCAAGCTGCTGAACAACATGCTGTCCACCACGGCGTTCGCGATCACCAGCGAGGCCTTCGTGGCCGGTGTCAAAGGCGGGCTCGACCCCGAGGTGATGATGGCGGTGATCAATGCCGGCAGCGGCAAGAACGGCGCCACGTTGGACAAATTCCCCAAACATGTGCTGCCAGGGAGCTTTGATTTCGGCTTCCCGGTTGCCAGCGTCTGCAAGGACATAGGGCTGGCAGTGGAAGAGTGCCAGGCCTTGGGCGTGCCAATGTGGTTAGGCAACGCTGCGCGGCAATTGTGGGCCGTCGCCGCTCAGCAGGATGGCGGCGACCGGGACCTCACCGAACTGGTGCGCACTGTGGAACGCTGGTCGAAGGGCTGATGCGCGGCTGGCGTAACCGCAGGGAACCGCTTGGCCGCGCGGGCCACCCAAGGAGATCGCTTTCCGGACCCGCACGCCATGCCACCCGTTCCGCTTCCCTTCAGCACCCCCTTCAGGTTCCTTCGTCAACTGCGCGGCAGCGCGCTGAGCGTCACGCTGATGTGCACGGCGGCCTGTCAGGCAGTCGACTATTCGGCAATGGTGGGCTATCCACCTGCACCGTCGGTGGAGCGCACCCCCCGGCTGGTGGCGGGCCTCAACCGCTCGTCCGAAAGGGACGTCGCGCCAAGGCGCGCCGTTCCCGTGGCGTACGATGGCAACGACATCTGGGGTCGGTTGGGGCAGGGGTTCACCCTGGTGGACCAGAACGGCCTGAATGCGCGTATCGAACGTCAGCGCGACTGGCTGCTGAGCAAGCCGGGGTTTTTGCGCACTGCCAGTCTGCGGGCGGGCCCTTATCTGCATTTCATCGCCGAGAGCCTGGACGTTCGGGGCATGCCTCCCGAACTGGCATTGCTGCCCATCGTGGAAAGCGCCTACAACCCTCAAGCCAATTCAGTACGGGATGCCGCCGGTCTTTGGCAGTTCATGGCGGCCACCGGTCGTGATTTCAATCTGCGGCAGACGGCGTGGTACGACGGGCGGCGCGACGTGGTCGCGTCCAGCAAAGCGGCGATGGACTACCTGACTCGGCTGCATGACCAATTCGACGGAGACTGGCTGCTGGCGATGGCCGCCTATAACGCCGGTGAAGGTACGGTGGGGCGCGCCATTGCCGCCAATCGACAACGCGGTTTGCCCACCGACTATTGGCATTTGAGTCTGCCGCGAGAAACACAAGACTACGTGCCCCGGTTGCTCGCGCTCTCGATGTTGGTACGCGAGCCGGGCGCGTACGGGGTCGACCTCAACCCTGTGGCCAATTCGCCTTATTTCATGGCCATCGAACTGTCCCGCCCCGTGGACCTTCGACAACTGGCCTCCACGGCGGGAATCGACGAAGCGGTGCTCTTGAGGCTCAACCCAGCGTTCCTGCGGCAACGAACGGTGGACGGCCCCGCACATTTGCTGGTACCCAGGGAACAGGCGAGTCAGGTCAAGGCGGGCCTTGCCAGGTTGAGCCCAGCGCAAGGCGAAGCACTGGCTGTCAGCGGCACCCCGGTGACACCGTCCGTCAGGTCGCTGCCCTGAAGCCGGCCTCTTCGCCACCAGTGGAATGATTCGAACCTGCGCAAAAATGCGCGATTCCCTCGCGCGAAGCACCGAAACGGGGCGATTTTTCGCCGACATTTTTGCTGACGTTCCGACAAGCGTTCAGTAACGGCAATTATCGCTGTAGAAGCCTGTTTTTTGCGGTGAACTTTTTGCGACCCGCGCAACCCTACGTCGATACCATGGGAAGTGGCTTAGTTCGACATATCCTGAAACATCGTTTTCTTGGTCGTTAGCCTACTAATGAATGCGGCGACATGCTCCCACCACACTTCCAGATGGCCATCTTAGTTGGATCCCAAGGGCCCGGCGTCGCTTCGATGCACAAACGATTTAGCAGGTGCTCATCGAAAGTCTGACCTGAGTGAGGCGCCAGCCCCCCTAAAAATGGGGGCTTCGCGCCATGATCTAACACCCGTCCATGTTTCGTTCGGAAAACCGAATAGGCTTAGTTGGTTTTCCGAACGCATGAGTTGATTAATCTTCGGGCGCGCTTTCGATGTGTCTGAATTAATTTATTTAAGAAAGCGCACGCTCGGAAATTTCTGACAGGTCATTTCAACTGCTGATCAGGATAATTTAAAACTTCGGGGTGGCTTTTTATTAATCTTTAATGTGCCGCTGATATATAAAGCTTTCTCGGTTTGCGCTCGGCATGAGAGCGATTGCTTAAGATAAGGGTAAACATCTCGTGACCCGGTCTGACTCATCGGCGCGGGCTTGGACGAGCATGGAAGAATTGACAATAAAGTGCCGTAAGTCATTGATATCAAAGGGTATAAATCGATTTCGATATCCTGTGCTGTGGTCGGATTCCCATTAAGTCAACCCGCAAAATAAGGCAAGCTGAAATTTTAAATAAACGTTTGAACGGCAGCCTCGGACAGGGGTAAAGGTTTCAGTGAAATCATACTGATATCACTTACTGAGCTGTGACAGGGTTCTCATCAAGTACGGGAACTAAAATTAAATATTGCTGCCTTTGTAAAGCGTGATACTAATAACTCGCTTGCACCCACTTGAGAGGTATCGATGAAGGAAGAAATCGATGTAAGCGGTTGGGCGTCATTTGGGGGAAACGCAGCACTCGATATTCATCAGATCGCAATGAACACTGCGAACTTGAGTATGGATCTGTTGTTGTGCGGTGAAACCGGAACGGGGAAGGATACGCTGGCCAAGTGTGTTCACGCGCTGTCAGGTCGCACCGGTGCCTTCGTTGGCATGAACTGCGCCGCCATCCCTGAGGGGCTGGCCGAGAGTCAACTGTTCGGCGTGGTGAATGGCGCCTACACCGGGGTCAACCGTGCGCGAGAGGGGTACATCGAGGCGTCCAGCGGCGGCACCCTCTATCTGGACGAGATCGACAGCATGCCGCTGAGCCTACAGGCCAAGCTGTTGAGGATCCTGGAAACTCGAGGCATCGAGCGGTTGGGCTCCACTACCTTCATTCCGGTAGACCTGCGGGTCATCGCCTCATCTCAGAGGCCGCTGGATGAACTCGTGGAACAAGGGCATTTTCGTCGTGATCTGTTTTTCCGGCTCAACGTGCTGACCATTCAAACGCCAGCCCTGCGCAATCGCCGCGAACAGATTTTGCCGTTGTTCGACCAGTTCACCCAGACGATCGCTCGCGAATTTGGCCGCGCGGTGCCTGTATTGAGTAACGGTCTCGTGCAGTTGCTGCTCAGCCATGCCTGGCCGGGCAACATCCGTGAGCTGAAATCAGCGGCCAAGCGTTTCGTTCTCGGGTTTCCGCTGCTGGGCGCCGACATCGAGCCGGACCGCGATCCTGAGACGGGGCTGAAAACCCAGTTGCGGGTGATCGAGAAGATGCTCATCGAGGACGCCTTGAAGCGTCACAAGCATCGCCTGGATGCCGTGCTGCAGGAACTCGAGATTCCTCGCCGGACGCTGTACCACCGTATGAAGGAACTGGGCCTGTCGTGCCAAGGCGCGGCCGACCCCTTGCTGTCTTAATCGCGCAAGCCTTGTGGTCTCGTGATCCGTGTCAAAGGTCTGCTATGCCCGTGAGGCTGCCGGCGCTTGAACTGCCAGAGGTCGTGAATGAGTGTGTACGATTTTTTCGATGAGCAATTGGAGGACGATCGTCATCTGCCGAACCTGACGGTCGTGGCTCAAAGCATTTCGCAACTGGGGATTGACGTGCTGCTGTCGGGCGAAACCGGTACCGGGAAGGACACCGCGGCCCAGCGCATCCACGAGTTGTCCGGGCGCAAGGGGCGGCTGGTCGCGATGAACTGCGCGGCAATTCCGGAATCGCTGGCGGAAAGCGAGTTGTTTGGCGTCGTTACCGGGGCTTACACCGGCGCGGACCGTTCCCGGGTTGGCTATATCGAAGCCGCCCAAGGCGGAACGCTGTACCTCGACGAAATAGACAGCATGCCCTTGAGTTTGCAAGCCAAGCTGTTGCGGGTGCTGGAGACTCGGTCCGTGGAGCGGCTCGGTTCAACGTCCCCGATTGCCTTGGACGTGTGCATCATCGCGTCCGCGCAGCATTCGCTGGACGAACTGGTGGAGGCGGGGCGTTTTCGTCGAGATCTCTATTTCCGTCTTAACGTATTGACGCTCAAGCTTCCCCCCTTGCGTGCCCGCCGCGAACGGATTTTGCCTTTATTTCGCCGCTTTGCCCTGGCTGCGGCGAGGGATGCAGGGCTGGCCATGCCTGAGGTTGGGACGGTGCTGAGCCATGTCCTGTTGAACCACGACTGGCCGGGCAACATCCGGGAACTGAAATCGTCCGCCAAGCGCTTCGTATTGGGTGTACCGCTGCTTGGCAGCGCGACAGAGGAAGAAACCGAATCGTCGACTGGGCTCAAGTCACAGCTGCGGGTGATCGAGAAGGTCTTGATCCAGGCCGCCCTCAAGCGTCACAACAACAGCATCGATGCCGTGAGTCAGGAGTTGAACATTCCCCGGCGCACGCTCTATCACCGCATGAAGGAGTTGGACGTCTGAAGGGAGCCCCTCATTCGGATGCAGGGCGGGAAATGGAGGCGCGTTTCGAGGGTAATGTAACGGGCGTTAGCGCTTTCACCGTCCTTTCTTCTTCGTTTATCGCTTGGCACGTTGTCTAGCGTTATGGCAGGGTGCCACAATCTCTGTCAGTCAGGGTGACGTAGGCAGGCCTATCCGATGTATCTCCTAGAGTTTCAACACGAGCGCGATGGCCTGATAAACGCTCAGGTCAGAGCGGATCGTTTGCATTTGCTGTTTCGCCAAAGCGTGTTCTCGGTGACCGGCAGCCTGCTAGGCGCGCTGATGCTGAGCGGCTTGTGCTGGGCGCGCGTTGACCACGCGCTGGTCATTACCTGGCTGTCCCTGCTCAGCGGCTCGACGCTGCTGCGCGGGCTGTTGCTCTGGGCGTGGTTCCGCAGCCCGCTCAACCTGCGCACGCCGGAACGTTGGGAGATGAAGTATTGGCTCACCCTGGCCTTGTCCGCGGGCATCTGGGGCGGTGGCGCCGTATCACTGATGGGGCCGGTGGACGTGGTGACGCAGGCGTTGGTGCTGTTATTCGCCGTGGGTATGTCGGTGAGTGCGGTGTCCTGTTACTCGGCTTACCGGTCCATGACCATCGTCGCCATCGGCCTTGTGCTGCTGCCCTGCACATTGTGGCTATTGTGCCAGCCGGGTGGCATTCAGGTCGGCATGGCCGTGGCGTCTCTGGTGTTCGCCTCTTTCGTGGTTAGCGCAACGCGCAAACTCTCGGAAGCCATGGAAAGAGCTTTCTACACGACGCGGGAAATGGAATATGCCCACCGCCTCGCCAGCCATGCTGCGCAAACCGACGAACTCACGGGCTTGAAAAACCGCCGGGCTTTTATAAGGCAGGCCGAGAAGACCTTCGACCATTGCAAGCGCCACTGTCTGGCGCTGAGCGTGGTGATGTTGGATATCGATCACTTCAAGCGGATCAACGACTCGTACGGCCACCAGGCGGGGGACCAGGTGCTGCGGCAGATCGGCGCGGCCATCCGCGACTCGGTTCGGGACGTCGACATCAGCGGCCGGCTCGGCGGCGAAGAGTTCGCGCTGCTGCTGACCGATGCCGCGGCTGACGACGCGCAGAAGCGAGCTGAGCAGTTGCGCGATGCCATCGCTCGATTGACTTGCGATCACGGCGAGGTCATCACCGCCAGCCTGGGTGTTGCAACGATGACGGCCCGTGATCAGACGTTCCAGACGTTGCTCAATGACGCCGACAAGGCGCTGTTCTGCGCCAAGGCGCAGGGCCGTAACCGCACGGCGGTGGCATGACCCGTGGCGGCAGACTCGGTCGGTCTGCCAGGCCTCAAGCTTTCCTGCCCGGCAGACCCTTGCTAGACTCCGACCCATGCCTGACATCGAACTCGACCCCTCGGAAACCTTTCCCACCTACGCCTTTTGCCCGGTGATGACTGCGCTGGACGTGATCGGCGAACGCTGGGTCATCCTCATTCTGCGAGACCTCCTGCGCAACCCCGCTCGCCGCTTTCAGGACCTGCAGGCGTCGCTCAAGGGCTGTGCGCCGAGCACGCTGTCCACGCGGCTCAAGGCGCTCGAAGCCCATGGCTTGATCGAGCGTCGTATGTATGAGCAGCACCCGCCGCGCCTGGAATACTTGCTGACTGCCAAAGGTCGCGAGGTGGGTCCGGTGGTCGCCTCCTTGCGTGACTGGGGTCTGCTGCTGCAGGCACAAAACCCGCCGCGATAAGTGTTCTTCCCGCTCGCCCCGTGACCCTGGCAGACGTTTTTTTCGCGTCACCTGGCGCTGTGCCCGAGAGGTACACGGGATGAGCGCCCGGTCATCCGGCGAGAGAGCGAGTTTGCCGCCCCACGTGAGGGGCGGCCAGCGGCTGCCGCCAGCGGCAACAAAGGGCCGTGCGCCAGGCCCTCGCCGAGGGGGCATCGATCGGTGAAACTCACCCGCACGGGGCGCACGGCGTCTCTCAGCTCATATGGCACTGCTTTTGCTGCACCCCATTCGCATCGATGACCTGATAAGGAGGTGAAAGATGATCATTGGCAGCAGTGCCATTCAGCATTTCGTGTCCAGAGTCGTGTCTCACACGCCGCACGACACGACAGACCGGGATGCGTACACCGCCGCGGCATTGGCGGGCGCATCGGCGCCGGTGACAGGCGTGGCGAACATCGCTGACGGCTCGACCCAGAGCAGCAACGACTCAGGCTACAACGAGTCCTTCGCCAAAATGATGGTGAACCTCAAAGCAGCGCTGGCCAACACCACCGCTTCGGTGTCGGACGACGACAAGGCAGCAGCCGCTGCGGCGTTCTCCGCCAGCAGCGACAAGCAGGTGGCGGCCTCGGACAGCGTGAGTCAAACGGTTGATCAGGAAATGGCGGCCGTCGATGGCGTCAGTGATGGCGGCGCTTCCAGCACCTTTGCCCAGGCAAGGTTCTTGGCGTACATGAACCAGACCGATGCCGAGAAAATGCGCCAGCAATTGACCGGTGTCTCGAAGGAGGAGTACGACAAGATGACGCCCGAGCAGCAGGCGGCCGTGGACAAGAAAGTCGCCGAGTTGCAACAGCAGAAACAGGAGCAGCAGATCGCCGAGCAAGAGGTCAAGGCCAGGATTGCCATGGCGAAGGCCGAAATGGCCTGAAGTCGATAAGCATGAAAGAAAAAGGGGCAGCGCTCTTGGACCGGCTGCCCCTTTTTCATGGATGAATGGTAAGGTCGCGCCATTCTGGCGAGGCTGCAGCGGTATGAACTTACCCTGGGTCTGTAAAAAGGCTTTCCAACGCGGCATCACCAAGTATCAAGGCTTTTCCTGCAGAACCTAGATCACCTGATCCCGATACGGCAGATCCGGTCCGACCCGGGTGCAGGTCACCGCAGCGGCGGCCACGGCGAAATTCAGCATGTCGGTCAGGGTTTCACGGCTCAGTGTCGTCAGGCTTGCCGGGTTGTCGAGCTGCCGTTCGGTGAGGAAGGTAATCAGCGCCGCCTGGAACGTGTCGCCGGCACCGACGGTATCGGCGGTCTTCACTTCGCGCGCGGGCACCGACCAGTGGCCGAGTTCGCGGGTGAAGACGGTCGCGCCCTGCCGTCCTCGGGTCATGATCACCAGTTGGCAGTTATGCTGCAGCCAGCCCTTGGCTACCGTTGCCGGCTCGATGTCCGGGTACAGCAGGCCGAGGTCCTCGTCGCTGACTTTAATGATGTGTGCGTGCTGGGCGAACTTCGCCACTTGGCCGCGCCAGCGTTCGATGCTCGGTGCCGGATTCAGGCGCACGTTGGGGTCGAAAGTAATCAGGCGCTTGCCGCTCTCACGCTCGACGAGCGCGAGGAGGGTGTCGGCGACCGGCTGCACCACCAGCGAGAAGGAGCCGACGTGCAGCCCGCGCACGTTGTCGTCCAATGCCGGCAGATGCTTGGGCGCGAGCAAGCGGTCGGCGCAGCCTTCGCCCCGGAAGCTGTAATGGGGTGAGCCGTCCGCTCCGACCGCGACCATCGCCAAGGTGGTGGGCGCATCGAAGTGAACCAGGAAGTCATCGCGCACACCTTCTTCATCCAGTACCGCTTCCAGGCGCTTGCCGAGGTAGTCGGTGGAGAGGCCGGCAAAGAAGCCAGCGTCCACTCCCAGGCGGCGCAACCCTACGGCGACGTTGAACGGCGAGCCGCCGGCAATGGCCTGAAAGGCGACTTTGTTGCTGTTACTCGCTCCGTTAGCGTCCGGCTGACTGAAAAAGTCGAACAGTGCTTCGCCACAGACCAGATACATAGGTGCTCCATTAAGGGCAGACGGCCAGCGTCAGAGGCCCTGCAATTGATTGCGATAATGCTGATAAACCTGTTGATAGGCGGCCACATGTTCGGCGATCGGTTGCGTTTCACTGTCCGGATCGAGGCTGACGCATCGCTCGCTCAGCGCCTGCAGCGACTCGTTGCCGCCGACGCTATGGGCGTGACACCAGGCCGCCTGAATCGCAGCGCCCAGTGCGGCCGCTTCGGTCCCGGTGGTGCAGATGACCGGTGTGTCCATGATATCAGCGACGATCTGCCGCCAGATCGCGCTTTTCGCACCCCCGCCGATCAGGCGGATAGTGGCGCTTTTGATGCCGCTGTCGCGCAGCAGGTCGAGGCCGTAGCGCAAGCCGAAGGTGGTGCCTTCGACCACTGCGCGGCACAGGTTGGCTTGTGTCAGGTTGGTGCTGTCCAGGCCCAGGATGCTGCCAGTGGCATGGGGCAGGGCAGGCACGCGCTCGCCGTTGAGGAACGGGAGCATCAGTACGCCTTGCGCACCAATTGACGACGAGGCGATGGCGGCGTTGAAGGCGCCGATGTCCAGTGCGAACAGTTCGCGGATGGCGCTGGTGGCGTTGGTCAGGTTCATGGTGCAGATCAGCGGCAGCCATCCACCCGACGACGAGCAGAATGTCGCGACCGACGGTTGGTCGCTGACGGTGCCCTCGTCGCTGAAGGCATACACCGTCCCTGACGAGCCCAGGCTCATGGTGATGGAACCCGGCGCGATGTTGCCGGTGCCGATGGCGCCCATCATGTTGTCGCCGCCTCCACTGGAGACGATGGCTTTAGGGTTGAGGCCCAGGCGCTCGGCGATCGCAGGCAGAATTCTGCCGACCGGCGCATGGGCTTCCAGCAGGGTCGGCAAGGCGTTGACCAAGCGCCCCGCGGGATCGATGTGGTTAAGGATGTCCAGGTCCCACTGCCGGGTCCGTACATTGAAATAGCCGGTCCCGGAGGCGTCGCCGAATTCACTGCAACAGCGCCCGGTCAGCCAGTAATTGAGGTAATCGTGGGGCAGCAGGATCTTGTCGATCCGAGCGAACAGGTCGGGAAACTGCTCCTTGGTCCAGAGCAGCTTGGAAACGGTATAGCCGGGGGCGATGGCAATGCCCAGCCGCTCCAGCGATCCGGTTTCGCCGCCGAGGTACGCCAGCAGGCGGTCATTCTCGGGGGCGGACTCGGTGTCGCACCACAGCTTCGCCGGACGCAAGACCTCGCCGTGTGAGTCAATCATCACCAGCCCGTGCTGCTGGCCGGACACGCCAATGCCCTGAATCTCGGCACCGGAAACGCCCGCCTGCTTCAATGCGGCGGCCGTCGCCTGTTCGAACGCGTCGAGCCATTCCTGCACATCTTGCTCGCGCCGCCCGTTGGCCCCGCTGATCATGTGATGCGCGCCCGAGCCTTCGCCCAGAACCTTGCCGCTGGTGGCATCCAGGACGATCGCCTTGGTGCCTTGAGTGCCGCAATCGATGCCGAGAAACATGTTCACCTCACACGGTTTTCGCCAACAGGTTTTCCAGGGTTTTGCTGACGCCCAGCTGCTTCAGGCTATTCAGGTTCTTTTCGAACGAGGCGACGAACGCCGCCGACTTGGGAATCGCGGCGCCGAAGATCTCTTCGACCTCCAACAGACGCTGGGTGATCAGCACGTCATCGGCCACCAGCGCCTTGCAGAACTCGGCACGCGGGTCGACCACCTTGTACTCCACACCGTTCTCGCCTTTGAAATCCCCGTTCCTGTTGCCCTGCAGATAGAGGGCCCAGGCCGCGACGACCAGTGAGGCGCGGTCCAGGTTGCCTTGATCGACAATCAGCCGGTTGATCGTCGGGACAGTGAATTTTGGAAATTTCGACGAACCATCGGAACAGACACGCTCCAATTGGTCCGCGATCGCCTGGTTGGAAAAACGCTCGATGAGCGTCTGCTTGTACTCCGTCAGGTCGATGCCGGGCACTGGCGCCAATTGCGGCGTGACGTCCAGGTCCATGTAGGTGCGGATGTACTCGACGAACAGCGGATCGTTCATGGTTTCATGGACGAAGCGGTAGCCCTTCAGCGCGCCCAGGTAGGTCAGCGCCAAGTGGCTGCCGTTAAGCAGCTTGATCTTCATTTCTTCGTAAGGGGTCACGTCGTCGGTGAACTGCACGCCGACTTTTTCCCACGCCGGGCGGCCATTGACGAACTTGTCCTCCAGCACCCACTGCACGAAGGGCTCGCAGACCACTGGCCAGGCGTCGTCGATGCCCTTGGTGTCATGCAACTGCAAGCGGTGGGCGGTGCTGGTCATCGGCGTGATGCGGTCGACCATGGCATTGGGGAAGCTGACGTTTTCGGCGATCCAGTCATGCAGTTCCGTGTCGCGCAGCCGGGCGAAGGCCAGCAGCGCCTTGCGAGTCACGGCGCCGTTGTGCGGCAGGTTATCGCAGGACATCAACGTGAATGCCGGTATGCCTTGGGCTCGGCGCTTGGCCAGGGCCGCGCACAGGTAGCCGAACACCGTCTTCGGGGTGGCCGGATGGGTCAGGTCATGCTGGATCTGCGGCAGATGGCTCATGAACTCGCCGCTGCTGTCGTCGATGCAGTAGCCGCCCTCGGTGATGGTCAGCGAGACAATGCGAATCTCGGGGCTGGCCAGTTTGTCGATCAATGCCAGATCGTTGTCGGTGGACATCAACATCTGACTCATGGCACCGATGACCCGGGTCTCGGTATCGGGTGTGTCGCCCAGTTCGAACAGGGTGTAGAGAAAATCCTGGCCTTTCAGGGCTTCGAAATTGTTGCGGTCCTCTTCGCGCAGGCTGACGCCGCAAATGGCCCAGTCCAGGCCCTCGCCGGTGTTCATGAGCGCATCGGTGTAAAACGCCTGGTGAGCGCGATGGAAGCCGCCCACGCCGATATGCGCGATGCCCTGGCGGCGGTCTTCGAGGGCGTAGCCGGGCACCGCGATACCAGGGCCCAGATTCGACAGGTTCTGTTTGTTCAGTTTCATGACGGCGTTCTCGATTCGGGTAAATGCCGCGGTTTCAGGCCGCGGCTTGCATGGCTTTGCGGATGACCTGCCCCTGAGCGTCGAACAGGTGGCAATGGGTGCTGTCCAGGTGCAGGTTGAGGGTTTCCCCATACTGGCTGGCCAGGTCACCGCGAATCCGCATGGTGAGGGCTTCGCCGGAAGCCGTCCGGAGGTGGCAATAGGTGTCGCTGCCTAGCCGCTCGCTGACATCGGCCACCACCTGCAGCTGGCATTCGCCGGGTTTGGCGATTTCCAGATGCTCAGGACGGATACCCAGGGTGACGGCATCACCGACGCTCTGTTGAGCGTTGGTGAAGGGCAGGCTGATGGTGGTTCCCGCGTCCAACGTGACTTCACAGCCGCTGGCCTCGACCCGGCTGACCTTGCCTTTGAGGAAGCCCATCTTGGGTGTCCCGAGAAAACCTGCCACGAACAGGTTCGCGGGGTGGTGATAAAGCTCAAGCGGAGAGCCCACTTGTTCCACGCGGCCGCCGTTGAGCACCACCACCTTGTCGGCCAGGGTCATGGCTTCCACCTGATCGTGAGTGACGTAGATCATGGTGGCTTCCAGCTCCTTGTGCAGTCGCGACAGCTCCAGGCGTGTCTGCACCCGCAGCGCGGCATCGAGGTTAGACAGGGGTTCGTCGAACAGGAAGATTTTCGGGTTGCGCACGATGGCACGTCCGATGGCTACACGCTGGCGCTGGCCGCCCGAAAGCTGTTTGGGCTTGCGTTCCAGCAGCGGGCCCAGTTCCAGAATGCGTGCCGCCTCGGCGACCTTTTTCTCCACCTCGGCCTTGGGCGTGCCTGCCAGGTCCAGGGCGAAGGACAAGTTCTTGCTCACGGTCATGTGGGGGTAAAGCGCGTAGGTCTGGAACACCATCGCCAGGTCGCGTTTGGCCGGGGTGACTTCGGTGATCTCCCGCCCATCGAGCTCGATGCTGCCACTGGTGACGTCTTCCAGCCCGGCGATCAGCCGCAGCAGGGTGGACTTGCCACAGCCGGACGGACCGACGAAAACGACGAATTCACGGTCTTTGACGTCCAGGTCGATGCCTTTGATGATTTGGTGGCCGTCAAAGCCTTTTTGCAGATTTCTGATGGTCAGGTTAGCCATGTGGGGCTCCAGTTTTATTCTTCCAATACGGCGGAAAACACGGCCCGTAGGAGCGCGCTTGCCCGCGATTGCGTTTAGGAGATCGTTCCCACGCTCTGCGTGGGAATGCCGCCCTTGACGCTGTGCGTCGGCCTGTGGACGCGGAGCGTCCGGGTCACGGTTACCACGCGGAGCGTGGGAACCATCATTTACAGGGTGAGATCGTGGCTTGACTCATTTCACCGCACCAAACGACAACCCGCGAACCAACTGCTTCTGGCTGATCCAGCCGAAAATCAGGATCGGCGCGCAAGCCAGGGTCGACACCGCCGAGAGCTTGGCCCAGAACAAGCCTTCGGGGCTCGAATAGGAGGCGATCAACGCGGTCAGCGGCGCGGCGCTTGAGGAAGTCAGGTTCAACGACCAGAACGCCTCGTTCCAGCACAGGATCAACGACAGCAATGCGGTCGAGGCCAGGCCACCCTTGCAGATCGGAATCAGCACCCTGAAGATTTCCTGCCCGGTGCTTGCGCCATCCAGACGCGAGGCCTCCAGGATTTCGCCGGGGATGTCCTTGAAGTAGGTGTAAATCATCCAGACCACGATCGGCAGGTTGATCAGGGTGTAGATCACAATCAGCGCGATGCGCGAATCCAGCAGGCTGAAACTCTTGGCCAGCAGGTAAATCGGCATGAGCACGCCCACCGGCGGCAGCATTTTCGTCGAGAGCATCCACAGCAAGGTTTTCTTGGTGCGCTTGGTTTCGAAGAAGGCCATGGAGTAAGCGGCCGGCACGGCGATCAGCAGGCACAGGATCGTGGCGCTGAACGAGATCAGGATCGAGTTCCAGGCGAAGTGAAAGTAATCGCTGCGTTCCTGGATGTGCAGATAATTCTCCAGCGTCGGGGTGAAGAACAATTGCGGCGGTGTCGCGAAGGCGTCGATCTCGGTCTTGAAGCTGGTCAGCACCATCCAGAAGATGGGGAAGAAGATCAGCGCTGCGATCAACCAGGACAAACTGCCGAGCAGCAGGCTTTGCAGGCGACGGGATTGCTTGAGCGTCATCATGTCCGTGCCCTCAGGATTTTTCAGTGAGGTTTTTGCCGATCATCCGTACCAGGATGATCGCTGCGATGTTGGCGATGACCACGGCAATCAAGCCGCCCGCCGATGCCATGCCCACGTCGAATTGCAGCAGCGCCTGGTTGTAGATCAGATACGCCAGGTTGGTCGACGCGAAGCCCGGGCCGCCGTTGGTGGTGGTGTAGATTTCAGCGAACACCGAGAGCAGGAAAATGGTCTCGATCATCAGCACGACCGCGATGGGGCGCGCCAAGTGGGGCAGGGTCAAATGCCAGAAAATGGCGATGGGGCCCGCACCGTCCAGGCGCGCCGCTTCTTTCTGTTCCTGGTCGAGCGATTGCATGGCGGTCATCAGAATCAGGATGGCGAACGGCAGCCATTGCCATGACACGATGATGATGATGGACAACATCGGATAATTGGCCAGCCAGTCTACCGGCTGGGCCCCGAACAGCTTCCAGACCCAGGCGAGGATGCCGGACACCGGGTGAAAAATCAGGTTCTTCCAGATCAGCGCGCTGACCGTGGGCATGATGAAAAACGGGGAAATCAGCAGCACACGGACGATGCCGCGACCGAAAAACTCCGTCGCTTCCAGCAGCGCTGAAATCAGCACGCCGAGGATGACGCTGATGGCCAGCACGCTGCCAACCAGCAGCAAGGTGTTCATGGCGCCCGGAAAAAAGCCTGAATCGGTGACGAAAAACTCGAAGTTCTCGAGGCCGACGAACTCGTTTTCACCCGGGTTGAGCAGGTTGTAGCGGATCAGCGAAAAGTAGATGGTCATGCCCAGCGGGACGATCATCCAGACCAGCAGCAAGGCCACAGAGGGGCTGACCAGAAACCAGCCAGGTTTGGTGACGCTGGCTTTTTTCGGGTCTTTTCCGGCGACAGAAGACGCAGGAGGCGGAAGGGTTGAGGTGTTCATGGTGACTCCGAACCGGGGCATGGGCGGAAGCGGGGCAGCGACCCAACTGAGCCGGGCGCTGCCTGGAAACGAGCGGGATCAGCCCTTTTTAGGGTAACCGGCGCGCTTCATTTCACGTTCCGAGACGCTCTGGGCGTTGGTCAGCGCCTGGTCGACCGAGGCGGTGCCCACCAGGGCGGCCGAGAATTGCTGACCCACCGAGGTGCCGATCGACTGGAACTCGGGAATGGTCACCAGCTGGATGCCGACGTAAGGCACAGGCTTGAGCGTCGGTGCTTTCGGCGTGACCGCCTTGAGCGATTCCAAGGTGATGTCAGCGAATGGCGCGGCTTTTTTATAGGCGTCGGTGTAGGTCGAGGCACGCGTGCCTGGCGGCACGTTGGAGACGCCGTCTTTCTCGGCGACGAGGGCCGCGTATTCTTTGGAAGTCGCCCATTCAGTGAAGGTACGTGCGTCCTTGTCGTTCTTGGCACTGGTGGGAATGGCAAGGGCCCAGGAGTACAGCCAGGCCGAGCCTTTGTCGGTGACTTCATGGGGCGCGTAGGTGAACCCTACGTTGTCGGCGACCTTGCTCTGGGATTTGTCGGTCACGAATGAGCCGGCGACGCTGGCATCGACCCAGATGGCGCACTTGCCGCTGTTGAACAGGGCCAGGTTTTCGTTGAAGCCGTTGCTGGAGGCGCCGGGTGGGCCGTCCTTCTTCATCACGTTGGTATAGAAGGTCAGCGCGTTTTTCCATTCTGGCTGATCGAATTGTGGCTTCCACTGTTCGTCGAACCAGCGGGCACCGAACGCGTTGGCGACGGTGGTGATCAACGCCATGTTTTCGCCCCAGCCGGCCTTGCCGCGCAGGCAGATGCCGTATTGCTCCTTGGACTTATCGGTGAGCTTGTCGGCGAATTCGGCGATCTGGGTCCAGGTCGGCCGCTCAGGCATGGTCAGGCCCGCGGCCTTGAACAAGTCCTTGCGGTAGTAAGTGATCGAACTTTCTGCGTAGAACGGCAGGGCGAAGAGCTTGCCGTCGACTGAAAGCCCATCACGCACCGAGGGGAATACGTCGTCCAGCGCGTAGGACGCTGGCAGGTTGTCCATCTCTTTGAGCCAGCCCTTGGCGCCCCAGAGTGAGGCTTCGTACATGCCGATGGTCAACACGTCGAACTGACCGCCTTTGGTCGCGATGTCCGTGGTCAAGCGCTGACGCAGGACGTTCTCTTCCAGGACGACCCATTTGAGTTTGATGTCGGGATGCTGTTCTTCGAAGGTTTTCGACAGCCGCTGCATGCGGATCATGTCGCTGTTGTTGACCGTGGCGATGGTCACGTCGCCCGCTGAGGCTGTGGTGCTGAGGGTCAGGCCGAGTGACAGAGAGGCGCAAGCAAGCAGAACGTTTGCAGAGGTCTTCATGTATCTCTCCTCTTCTGCGCCTCGCGGCAACAGAAGGTTGGTTTATTGTTTTTGTTCCTTCCAAAAGACCTGGAAGAAGTCCGTTGATTACAACGGTCCGCACAGACGATGACAAATCCTGCGACACACTTGAACTGATACTTTCTTGCACTCAGAGTTCAAGTGGCAACGCGACGGAATCGCGTTCCGGCATGGCGCGGCGCAGTGCCAGCGTAGTCGATGGGGGCGGGCAGGCGGCGAATCAGTACAGGTTTTGTTCGGTCAAACGCTGCACGGCGAGGCGTCGGTAATGCGATGGCGTCATGCCTTTGAGTTGCTGGAAGCGCCGGTTGAAGTTGGAAATGTTGTTGAAGCCGGATTCGAAGCACACGTCGGTCACCGGTTTCTCGCCGTCGGCGAGCAACTCGCAGGACTTGCTGATACGCAGGCGATTGACGAATTCGACGAAGGTGCGGCCGGTGGCCTGCTTGAATACCCGCGAGAAATAGGTCGGTTTCATCCCCAGATGCTCCGCGACCTCTTCCAGGGTCAGCTCGCGGGCGTAGTGGCTGAAGATGTAATCCACCGCTTTGTTGGTGCGCTCTACTGCATGATCGTCCGACAGCTGCGACGCTGTGGTGCCTGACAGCAACTGGAAGTCGTCGCTCGCCGCCAACAACTCCAACAGGATGAAAAAATGCCCCAGTCGGGTCATGCCGCTGGAGTCGGCTATCTTCTGCATCAGTTTGCTGGCCTGGCGGATCGTCCGTTTGCAGCGGAACTCGATCCCGTATTGCGCCCGCTCCAGCAGGGGCGTCAAGGTCTTCAACTCGGCGAACACCTGATTGCCACTTTCCAGTAATTCCTCGGTGAAGTTCACCAGCATGTCGCGCTTGGGCACCACCTCGTCCTCCCCGACCTGGCTGATCCAGTTATGTGGCAGGTTTGGCCCGGTGAGAAACAGGGTGCCTGGGTGGAAGTTGCCGATGTAGTCGCCGACGAATACCTTGCCGGAGCTGGCGACGATCAGGTGCAGCTCGTATTCCTTGTGGAAATGCCAGCGGACCAGCGGGCAGGGGAATCCGTGTTCGCGGTAGATGATCGATAGACCATTGTGGTCGTCCATCAACTCGTAGGAAGGGTCGGTGACTTTTGTTGTTTTGGTCATGCGAAAGGCCTAGGTAGCAGGGGACGCTTGACCCTTAATGTGCACTATTTCTGCCAGGCGTTGCATCCGATCTGACAAAACTCGCCGCTCTCGCCCGAACCGCTTCGGGTTGGTGGATACTACACACCTCGGCCACCCCGATTACCCTGCGGCAGCACCGGACGCCCCCTTCATGAAAAAAATCCTCCTCATCGGTATCGGCGCCGGAGATCCGGACCACATCACGCTTCAAGCGATCAAGGCGCTGAACCGGGTGCAGGCCTTCTTCGTTCTCGATAAAGGCTACGACAGCGACGATCTGCTGCGCCTGAGGCGGGACATGTGCGAACGCTTCATCGAGGGGGACGACTACCGGTGGGTGCAAGTGCGTGACCCTCAGCGTGAAGAAGATCCGGCTTCGTACCGGGAGGGCATCGCGCGCTGGCATGCTCAACGCGCGATACTGTTCGAGCAATTGATTGCCGACGAGCTGAATGACGGTGAGACCGGCGGCTTTCTCGTCTGGGGTGATCCGGGGCTGTACGACAGCACACTGCGTATTCTGGAGCAGGTATTGGCCCGCGGTCGGACGTCTTTCGACTACGAAGTGATTCCCGGCATCACCAGTGTGCAATCGCTGGCCGCCCGGCATCGGGTTGCTCTAAACCGCATTGGCGAGCCGATCCGCATCACCACCGGCCGACGGCTCGAGCGGGACCCGGTCGATTCGCTCGATAACGTCTGGGTGATGCTCGATGCCAAATGCACGTTCACGCGCTTCGTCGATGAGCAACTCTGGATTTACTGGGGAGCCTACGTGGGCACGCCGGACGAAATCCTGATTGCAGGCCCGTTGAGCGAGGTCAGCGAGCGGATCAGGCACACCCGGGACGTTGCCAGGCGCGAAAAGGGCTGGATCATGGACAGCTACCTGCTGCGTCGGCCAATGGACTGATCCACAAAAAAAGGCGCCGGTATCAAGTGACACCGGCGCCTTTGTTTCGAGCCTCTCAGGGACGCTTTACGCGACATCCACCAGCACAATCTCGCTGTCCTCGAGGGCGGTCACTCGCAGCACACGCTCCTCGGCGACCGCCACACCGTCGCGGGCTTCGGCACGCAACCCGTTGACTTCGATCAGGCCAGTGGCCGGCACCAGGTATGCGCGGCGCCCTTCGTCCATGGCGTACTCGGCGGTTTCACCGGCTTTCAGGTTCGCGGCCACCAGCCGTGCATTGGCGCGGATGCGCAATTCGATGTCATCGTCTGCCTTGCCACTGGCCAGCGTCACGAAGCCCTCACGATTGCCTTTCGGGAAGGGTTTGGCACCCCAGGAAGGCGGTGCACCGACCTCGTCCGGCATGATCCAGATCTGAAAGATCTTGGTGTCTTTGGCTTCCAGATTGTATTCGCTGTGAGCCACGCCGGTGCCCGCGCTCATCACTTGCACGTCACCCGCTTCGGTGCGGCCACGGTTGCCCAGGCTGTCTTCGTGGGTAATCGCGCCTTCCCGGACGTAGGTGATGATTTCCATGTCCCGGTGCGGATGGCGCGGGAAGCCGGTGCCGGCTTCGATCACGTCGTCGTTCCAGACGCGCAGTTGGCCCCAGTTCATACGGGCAGGATCGTAATAGTTGGCGAATGAAAAATGGTGATGCGCGTTCAGCCAGCCGTGGTCCGCGCCGCCAAGGGATTTGAAAGGGCGAAGTTGCAGCATGATTCAGTTCCTCCATTAGCAGTGCCGGGCCGTTGAGGTGGGGCGCCGCTGTTAGTTGATGAGCCCATGATCCATCAACTAAATATCGATAAAAAGCGTAAGATTTGCGTGATTATGATCGAAATATCAGATAGTAACCCTCGCGGTCTCGCGTGATCTCACTTGCAGTTGATCGGCTAACTCCATGACCCACAAGCTTTTCGCTGGAGCTCGGCGCTGAATGAGGCGACCATAGCGACCTCTCGATCCAAGCTGATATTCGGAGCCTGCGTGTCACACGATTTTCCAGCCGAACCTGCCCATGACCTGCCCCCAGATCTCAAATCGCCGCATCGATTGCCCTTCCTCAAACGTCTGCTCGCCCGCCTGATCGGACGAGGGCTGACACGCCTGCAGGCGCAGCATCTGCCGTCCTGGGAGTTGGGCCATGCCGATGGGTTTCTCAATGGGCATGCACAGGGCATGGATGAGGGGTATGCGGAGGGTCGGCTTGACGGTGTCGAGGAGGGGCGCCGGGTACTGGTCATCCGTGATACCCGCCCGCAAGCTCATCGCGGACCTCAGGTGGATGACCACCTGTTCGATGACTGGCGCTTGCCGCTGACCCCTGAACTGAAGAAGCGCATCAAGGCCGACGTGGCGCAAAAGCTGCCTGCCCATGCTCAGCCCACGACGGCGCAATGGAAGATGATCTTCAGCGATACGCCGTCCACGTACGTCATTGCCGGCGCGGGCGCTGGGAAGTCGACTTCGCTGGTGCTGCGGGTACTGTTGCTGCACCACTACTTGGGGTTCGAGCTGGATGCCATGACCGTCGTGACGTTCACCCGTGAGTCGCGCAAGGATTTCATCGGCAAGCTGATCGAGGTCTTGGGCCTGTGGGGCCATGAGCTGTCGCCGCGGCAGGCCCGCGAGGTGGTTCGCACCTTTCATTCGCGCATTCTGCCGTTGGTGCGCAGCTTGCCGGGCTTCGAGCAGTTGCAGGCATTCGAGACGCTGAGCAGTCAGAATCAGGATCTGTTCGGCCATCCAATGACGGACACCGAGGTCGACACCAACCCGTTCGATCTGCGCATCAATGATGCACAGCGTCAGCAGATGAACCTCTGCTATCGCGACCTGTACGCGGCCAACCCCCGCTTTCGCGAGCTCATTGCGCCGCTGTACCGACAATCCATGCAGCTCAAGACGCTGGACCGCGACCATCCGGACGTGCAGAAACGCATCACGGTCATGGGGCTGTCGTCTTCACGGGACGAAGAACTGTGCGATGTCATCGAGGACCTGTGGATCCGCAAAGGGATGTGGCCGATCCAGGGGGTGGAGCCCATGCGTCAGGCCGTCGAAGTCAGCGGGTTGACTTTCCACGTCCACGGCTATGCGGCCGAACTCGATGCCTGGATCGTTCTGGGCTTCGACCCCAGCGAGGATCAGCAACTGCGCCGAGTCGACGCCAAGCTTCCCGTGCGCGCCGAGTGGGCCATCAAACGCACGCTGTTTCAGGCGTTTTGCCGTAAACCGGTGATCTGGCTGGAGAACTACGAAGCGTCACGGGGCATGATGCAATCCTTGTCCGGGGCGGCGGTGGCTGGGCCGGGCTTCGAGTACAAGGTCAAGGGCGAGCTGAGTGCGGCGCCGTTGCTGGACAGCTTCGTTGCCGCTGCAGGATTCATCGAAAACCTGGGCCTGGACGTGCCCGACGCGGTTGCTCGCATGCGCTTCTCCGATCAGGATCCGGATCGCTTCTTTTTCGAGGCCTTGAGTCTGTACTGGAGGGCGTTCGAGGATCACCTGCTGGGGATGTCGCCACCGGTGATGACTTACAACCGGATGTTCGCGCTGTTCGGCGAAAATGCGCCGGAAAATCTCAAGTTGGTCAGCGATGCCGGCCTGCGGCCGCTGTCCCACTTGATGATCGACGAATTCCAGGATGTGTCGCCGCAGATCGTCTCCTGGCTGCGCGCCAGCCTGCGCGAGGTGCGCAGCCGTGGCGCGTCGCTGCATCAAGGCAGGGGAGCCCAGCGTTCCTCGCTGCTGTGCGTGGGTGATGACTGGCAGTCCATCTACGGTTGGCGGGGCAGTTCGCCGAAATTCTTCATGGAATTCGCCAAGGAATTCCCGGCGCCTTCTACCACGCGCGTGATGCTCAGCGACAACTTTCGCAGCCACCAACACATCATCGATGCCGCAGAGCACATCGTACGCGCTGCACCTGCCATTCCGGGGAAGAAGGCCAAGGCGAGCGGGCCGGTTCAGGACCTGCTGCCGGTCACCGTGCTGGACCGCAACGACGAGCTGCTGGTGGCCAGCCTTGTGAAACATTACGAGGCCGGCGAATCGGTGTTGTTGCTGTACCGCAAGGGCAGCGAGCGCAACCGCTTGCCGGAGACGCTTCAGGCATTGATCGACGCTGACCGGGCACTGCCACCCCACGCGCGGCGTCTGAAACAACTGACCTATCACAGCGCCAAGGGGCTACAGGCGGACGCCGTGTTTCTGCTGGGCGATTGCCAGCACCTGACGCAGTCGCCTTACAAGAACCAGGTGTACCAGTTGGCAGGGCTGGGAACGGCAGGCGACCTCGAAGCGTTCGACAATGCCCAGAAAGACGAAGTGTTGCGCCTGGCCTATGTGGCGATCACTCGTGCCGTCCGGCAGTGTTACTGGTTCATCGACGCGGCGGGCAACGAGGACGCCAATGTGCCGAAAGCGTCAGCGCGGATTGCGTCAGACAAGGCGTTTTTCGACGACCGGCGCGGCGGCGTGACGATGCTGGAAGGCTGAGTTACGCCTGATCAAGGGTGGCAGGCGGTGGGGACGCTGGCTGCCGCCGGCCAATTCAATGCAGGGTGGCGATCACGCCTGACGGTCATACGACGGTTGATGCGGCACGAACGTCTCCAATTCCAACTCAATGGCCTCGATGATGTGCTCGACGTCCATTGCATTCATGACCGTTGCGCAGGGAATGCCCGCGATGGCGATCATCGTCTCGCCGCTGGCGCGGTCGAACAGGCGCGCCACCATGCTGCCAGGCGCATCCATGCTGGCTTCGAAGCCCACCGGGTGAAAATGCCAGCGCATCAGTTGGCAGGCGTTGGGAAACGTGACTTTGTTCATGGGACCCACCTCATCAATCGAGCAATTCCAAAGCTCCGCAGGGCAGGAAAACAGTGTCTGTCGCCCGGATCCGAGGAACGGCGCAACGCGCATGCCAGAGCAGGGCGGTGCTTTGTGGGTCGTCCTTCGTGGGTCGAATCAGGCGGTGCAGATCACGAGTCAGGTAAAAGTAGCACTGACTTCTTACAACGATGAGAAAAAATTCCTACGAAACGAAAAACTTTACGTTTCTTTGATGAACGTCACCTGCGCTTATTCGTTGAAGTTATTAGGGTGTTATTAATTTTTTGACGTCAATAATAAGGCACGTGGCCACTATATTAGTTGGGCTCTGTAGCAGTATTCACGTGTGTAATAACGCACACAGCTTTTCAAGTCATTTTTCGCAATTGGATCCGCAAAAACGCACGTTTAAAAAAAATTCCTAAAATCCACTGGTCCTGTTCATACCGCCAGCCGATAGAGAATTAGAGGCGTCAAAGGCCAACTTATTTTTGCGCCCCCTCGAGGTGTGCAGTGGATAGCGGCTGAGGCATAACCCGGCATGGATGCGCTCCGCAGACTGAAAAGAGAGACTTTCCATGTCAATAAGAAACATGAATATTGCGCCGCGTGCATTTCTGGGGTTCGCGTTCATTGCCGTTCTGGTAATCGGGCTGGGCTTCTTTTCCATTAACCGCATGGCAGTGATTCGCCAGGCCACTATTGACATGGAAACCAATCAACTTCCCAGTGTCGGGTTCCTGGGTAACATGCTGGAGAGCAGCTTGCGGTTGCGTATCACGTCCTTCCGCACGTTGGTCAACCGCGAACCCGCCGCATTGCGTGAAACCGAGGGGCGCATCGCGGATTTGATCGGTAAGTTGCAAGACGCCAAGAAGAGTTACGCAGCGTTGCCTGCCGAAGGCGAAGAGCTCGCGACTTACCACCAATTCGAAGCGACGCTGGCTACGTTCCTCGATGTCCAGGCGCAGGTGCTCGACTTGTCTCGTCAGGATAAAGTCGAAGAAATGCGCAACATGATCAATACGCGCATGAAGGACGCCACGGATCTTATGGGCGTGCAACTCAATCAACTCATCACAATTAACAAGGCTAACGCGACAGCAGCGGCGGCGTTGTCCAAACAGCAATACGATGGGGCGAACATTGGTGTCATCAGTGTCTCGGTCATTGCAGCGCTCATGACAGTGTTACTGGCGTGGTTATTGACCAAAAGTATCGTCAACCCGCTGGCCAAAGCGGTTCGGGCTGCGGAAAGCATTGCCGGCGGCGATTTGACCCAACCCATTGAGGTGGATGGTAAAGACGAGGCTACCCAACTCCTGCATTCTCTGGTGACGATGCAGAAGAACCTGCGCCAGACCTTGGAGTTGATCTCTGGCTCGGCCACACAGTTGGCTTCAGCCGCCGAGGAACTGAGCGCCGTCACTGAAGAGTCGTCGCGCGGTCTGCAACAGCAGAACAACGAGATCGAGCAAGCCGCTACGGCGGTCAATGAGATGACGGCGGCCGTGGAAGAAGTGGCGCGCAATGCAGTCTCGACCTCGGAAGCGTCTCAGCAATCCAGTCGGACCGCTGGCCAAGGTCGTGATCAAGTCGTGGAAACCGTCAAGTCGATCCAGGACATGAGCCAGCGGATTCAGTCCACCACTGCGGTCGTCGAGGGGTTGGCGGAGCAGGGCCGTGACATTGGGAAGGTGCTGGATGTGATTCGCGCCATTGCCGAACAGACCAACCTGCTGGCGCTTAACGCGGCCATTGAAGCGGCGAGGGCGGGTGAGGCTGGGCGCGGCTTTGCCGTGGTGGCCGACGAGGTCCGGGCGCTGGCCCACCGCACCGCGCAATCGACCACCGAGATCGAGCAAATGGTCGCGGGCATCCAGACTCGGACCGGGGACGCTGTGCAGTCGATGTCGCGCAACACCGAGAGCGCTCGAACTACCTTGAGCCTGGCGAGTTCGGCGGGGGATGCGTTGGAACTCATTACCGAGGCCATCGCGCAGATCAACGAGCGCAACCTGGTGATCGCCAGCGCTTCCGAGGAGCAGGCGCAAGTGTCGCGCGAAGTCGACCGTAACCTGGTGAACATTCGCGATCTGGCGGCGCAGTCCGCGGCAGGGGCCAATCAGACCAGCGCTGCCAGCCATGAATTGTCGCGATTGGCCGTGGACCTCAAGGCCATGGTGACCCGGTTCAAAGTGTGAAGGAGGGATGGTCGGGAAAGTCGCAGCACTGCAGTGCTGCGACGCCCTCATCCGCGCGGCCAGGTTTCGGGATTCACTAAATCCTTTGGTCGCTGACCGTTCAGCGCGCTGATCAGGTTGTCCACCGCACAGGCGGCCATCGCTTCGCGGGTTTCATGGGTGGCAGAGCCCATGTGGGGCGTGGCGACGACATTGTCGAACGTCAGCAATGGGGAATCCGCAGGCAGCGGCTCCTGCGTGAAGACATCCAGCCCCGCGGCACGGATTTGGCCGCTTCGCAGGGCCTCGATCATCGCTTGCTCGTCCACCACCTTGCCTCGAGCGATGTTGATGAAGATCGTCTCGGGGCGCATCCGAGCGAATTGTTCGGCGCCGATCAATCCCTGGGTTTGGGCGGTCAAGGGCAGGGTGAGGCAGACGAAGTCCGCTTCTTGCAGCAGCGCGTCCAGGTTTCGGTATTCAGCGCCAAAGCGGGCGTCCACCGCCGGTTTTTGCGAGTGGCTGTGGTAAATCACGCGCATGCCGAACCCGAAATGGCCGCGTTGCGCCAGCGCCTCACCAATACGCCCCATGCCGATGATGCCCAGCGTCTTGCCGTGTACATCGGTGCCGAAATGGGCAGGGCCGATATTCTGTTTCCATTGCCCGTCGCGCACCCAATCGGCCAGTTCCACCACGCGCCGGGCGGTCGCCATGATGAGCGCGAAGCCGGTGTCTGCGGTGGTTTCGGTGAGCACATCCGGGGTGTTGGTCAGCAGGATCCCGCGCCGCGTCAGCTCGTCGATAGGGTAATTATCGACGCCCACCGAGACGCTGGACACCACCTGCAAGCGGGGGGCGAGCGACAATAAATCAGCATCCAGCGTGAGGCTCGCGCCCAACAGCCCCTCAGCCTCGGGCAAGGCATCGCGCAGATGAGCCAAGCCGTCCTGGCTTTTCGGGTTCTCCACGACAGTGACCTGCGCCACCGCCTCCAAGCGCGCCATCAAAGGCGCGGACAGGGTTTTGTACAAAACGACGTGTTTTTTCATTGTGGAAGTCCAGGTCAAGGGTGCGCAGGAGTACGGGAAACGTTCGGCCCTTCGCGCAAAGGCGTGGCGGCAGCATCGGGTTTGAGCAGCAGTGTCAGCACCACCGACACCAACAGCGCGCCGCTCATGAACAGGTACGAAGCGCTGAGCGTGCCGGTGACGCCATTCAGGTAACCCACCAGGTAGGAGCCAGCGAACGAACCCAAGGCGCCGAGGCTGTTGATCAGCGCCATGGCCCCGCCAGCGACGTTGGCCGGCAGGATTTCCGGCACGATGGCGAAGAACGGACCGTAGGGGGCGTACATGCAGGCCCCCGCGACCACCAGCAGGGTGTAGGACCACCAGAAGTGCTCGGTGCCCAGCGCGTACGAGCCGTAGAACGCAACGGCCGCCAACAGCAGCGGGGGCCAGACGAACAGCTTGCGTTTTTGCGCCTTGTCCGACGCCCAGGACACCACCACCATGCCGATCACCGCAGCCAGGTAAGGCAACGCCGACAGCCAACCGGCCTCGACCATGTCCATTTCCATGCCTTTCTTGATGATGGTCGGTAGCCACAGGACGAAGCCATAGACGCCGATGCTCCAACAGAAATACTGGGCAGCCAGCAGCAACACCTTAGGCGACCGGAAGGCTTCGGCGTAGTTCTTCACCGGTTTGATACCGACTTGTTCGGCATCGAGCCGTGCCTGCAGCTCGGTCTTCTCGTCGGTGGTCAGCCAGTCAGCCTGCGCCGGGCGTTCGTCCACCAGCCGCCACCAGATGAATGCCCAGATCACCGCAGGCAGGCCTTCGACGATGAACATCCAGCGCCAGCTGAAATGTGCAACCAGGTAACCCGAGACCACGGACATCCACAGCAGGGTGACCGGGTTGCCGAGAATCAGCACCGTGTTGGCCCGGGAGCGCTCAGCCTTGGTGAACCAGTAGCACAGGTACACCAGCATCGCCGGCATCACGGCTGCTTCGACCACGCCGAGCATGAACCGGATACCAATCAGCATGTAGGCGTTCGAGACGATGCCGGTCAGGGTCGCCAGGCTGCCCCAGAGAATGAGGCTGACGAAGATCAGTTTCTTCACGCTGCGCTTCTGCGCATAAATGGCGCCCGGCACCTGAAAGAAGAAGTAGCCGAGGAAGAACAGCGCCCCCAGCAACGACGACATGCCAGGGGTGATGTGCAGGTCCTCGGCCATACCGGAGGCGGCGGCAAAGCCATAGTTGGCGCGGTCCAGATAGGCGAGGCTGTAGGTGATGAACACGATGGGCATGATCAGCCACCAGCGGCGTTTCAAGCCAGCGTGTTTCACGTTGTCGAGTGATGTGTTCATGTCGGGCTTCCTGAGCATGTTGTTTTTGTTGCAGCAGGTATGGGGCAAAAATGTGCAGGTAAACGTTGACCTCGTTCAGGCGCTCTGTCGTCGAAGTGCGCGCTCGGCCAACCGCAAGGCTGCCTGGGTCGGCAGGCCTTCCATGTCGCCGCGACTTTGCACCGCCTGGCTGCCGATCCAGTTGCCACGGGCAGTCGCCTGCGCGAAGTCGAGGTTTTCCAGTAATGCGCTGATGACGCCCACTGCAAAGCCGTCGCCTGCGCCAACCGTGTCGATGACTGTCGCCACCGGTACACCCGGAATGAACGCTTCGTTGAGCTGCGTGCGGTAGTACGCGCCTTTGGCACCGAGCTTGATGATCACGGCTTCGACGCCCAGGTCCAGATAGAACTGAGCGATGTCGCCCGGGGTGTCGAAGCCGGTGAGCACTTCGCCTTCCGCCAGCCCCGGCATGACCCAGTGGGCGAGGCTGGCCAGGCGGTTGACCTCGCGGATCATCGTGGCCTGGCTTGGCCACAGCGAGGGGCGCAGGTTGGGGTCGAACGACACGCTGCGCCCGGCATCGCGCATCTGGCTCATCAGCGTGTGGGACAAGTCGCGGCAGGTGTCGGAAAGCGCAGCGGGAATGCCCGTCGCGTGCAAGTGCCGCGCTTTCAGCAGGTCGGGCACGATGTCATGGATGGACAGATGACTGGCCGCTGAACCGCGTCGAAAGTACTCGACCACCGGATCGGCGCCTTCCAGCTCCAGTGACTTGAATTGAAAGCCGGTCGGGTGCGACGGATCGACGGTGACATGACGGCAGTCGACGCCTTCTTTCGAAAGGCTGTCGGTCACGAAGCGGCCCATGGAGTCATTGCCTACCCGGCTCAGCCAGGCCACCTTGAAGCCCAGCCGCGACAGGCCGATGGCCACATTGCTGTCAGCACCGGCGATGCGTTTCTCGAAATGCCGCACAGCCGCCAGATCACCGGCCTGCTCGGCCACCAGCATGGTCATGGTTTCGCCGAACGAGAGGATATCGATGTCAGACATGGCTCAACGCCTCCGTCGATTGCGGTTCAGGCTGGCCCAGGCTCGCCAGGGTCTGAACCTGAAGCCGGGTGATTTCAAGCAGGTCTTCGCCCTGTAAAGGGTATTCGACGGCGCGGGGCACACCGCTGGGCATGTGCCTGAACAACTGCTCCCACAGGTGCAGGTCCGCGGCGCGGGGCGGGACGGCGACCAGTTTCCCCGCCGCGTTGCGCGCGACCGCCTTGCAATGCACGTAGCGGACATGGCGACCCAACTGCCGCGCGGCGGCACTGGCCGATTGCTCCTGCCACATCCAGTTGCCGATGTCGAAGGTCATGCTGATGGGCATTTGCAAGGCCTCGACGCGCGCGAAGAAACGCACCAGCGGCTCGATGCGCCCCCCTTGCGCGGTCTGGTCGTTTTCCACCAGCAGTTGGATGTCGTAGCGGGCCAGTCGGTCTGCCAGTGCGGCGACGTCACTGTCTTCTGTCAGGTGGCCCAGCGAAACTTTGAGCCACGTGGCGCCACAGGCATGGGCCCGCTGCAGAGCAGATTCCAATTCCGGATTGGGGTGGCGCCGATCCGTTGGCCAGAGCTCCAACGGTGCCGAATACAGGCATTCAAGGTCTTGGGCGCGAATGGCTTCGGCGAGGGCGGAAAAGTCCTCGCGACCGGTGAAGAGCTCTTCGCGCAATTCGATCCGCGTCACGCCGGCGTCCGCCAGCAGCGGTATGAAAGCCGCCTGTCCACGTTCGCGGACCAAATCGGCTCCGTAGGCGCCCAGGCTAATGGCTACGGGGTATCGGTTCATTGTTATTGTCCTCTGAAACCGGTTTCATTTTCGTTCGAACTCGCGCCTTTCAGCAAAGTTCGTTCAATTGGCAGGCCAGGGCGACCTGCGGCGGCACTTTTCAGCCGCGTCGGCGAGTGGACCCGCGGACGATCAGTTGCGCCGAGAAGTCATACAGCCGCGTGGGCTCTCGATCCCCGCGTAAGCGATCGAGCAGGCACTCGAAAGCCGTGACGCCAATGTCGTGGGTCGGTTGCGCGAGGGCGGTGATGCCGCTCCCCACCAACGGGTACCAGTCCAGGTCGTCGAGTGCGATCAGGCCGATGTCGTCGAATAGCTGGCAGCCCAACTCGTGCAAGTGACGCGTGGTGCAGAGGGTGGCGACCCCGTTGCCGGTGAATACCGCTTTTGGGCCGTGGCCGGTGTTCGCGAGAAAGGCGCGCAGGTCCTGCGCCAGGTGGTCGCCGGTTTCCGTCACGTCGCCCCGCAGCGCCGAGCGAGCGGCGATGCCCGCGTTGAAGGCCTCGACCCGTTCGATGCGCGAGCTGGTGCCGTCCTGAGGCTCGGTGACCATGAGAATGTCGCGGAAACCCGACGCTTGCAGGTGGTCGAGTGCTTGATTGACGGCGTCAATGTTGTCGAGGCCCACCAGATCGCTTTGCAACTGATCGACTTTGCGGTCAACCAACACCATCGGCAACTCATCGTGCAGTTCGCGCAATTCGTCGAGGTGGTGGCCCAGCGTATTCACGATCAGGCCTTCGATGTTGTACGAGCGCAGCGCTGCGAGGTGCAGGCGTTCCTGCTCGTCGTCGCGATCGGTATTGCACACCACGAGGCTGTAACCGTGCTTGCGGCAAGCGGTTTCGACGCCGTGCATCACGGCAATGGAATAGGGGTTGCGAATGTCCGCCACCAGCATGCCGATCAGGCGGGTACGCCCGCGTTTGAGGCCGCGGGCCATCTGATTGGGGCGGTAGCCGAGGGTGTCGATGGCCTGCTCGATGCGCTGGGCGATGGCTTCGGACAGGAGCTGGCGGTCGTCGCCGATGAAACGCGAGACGCTGGCCTTGGACACGCCGGCCAGGTCGGCGACATCGTTCATGGTGACGCGGGCGCGCGTCTGCAGTGGAATGCTGTTCATGGCCTGGCCCTTATTGGAGTTGTCAGCAGGCGTTCGAGGCAGAGCGTGTGTGGCTCTGAAACCGGTTTCAGGAAACACCAAAGCGAACGCGTCGTCAACTCGGGATCGGATGAAAGGTGATGGGGAGTACTCGAAACGGGCCCTGTCATTCAGCAGGGCGACCGGGCCAGACGACCAGCGCCTGACCTGAGCCCTGATCAAGGGCATAAGTGAGGTCAAAAAGCGCAACACAATGCTGAACCGCTGTTGCCAGACGAACAGCGGGCAGGTCGTTTGACGATGGCGGAGGAAGGGGATGGCGCCTACTCAACTAAATAGCGAAATGAACCAGCGAACCTCGACCGGGAAAGATAAACATTGTCAGCGAGCCTGCGGGTTCTGCATGCTGCATCTTTCAATTGTGTTACAGGACCTTTCTGCGCATGTCTGCCCCTGCCCGAGCTGCCGACGCCGCATCACGCCGTTCGGCGACCGTTCTCAGTCTGTGCCTGCCCAGTGATGTCCTGTTGTATCTGTTGCTGCCGATGAACGCCGAGGCCTTCGGTATCAGCCTGCCGGAGGCCGGAATTTTGCTGGCCGCCAATCGATTGGTGCGGATCTTCGGCTACAGCTATGTCGTGCGCTTCTACGCCCGCCACGGGGACCGCCCTACGGTGATGCTGGCGGCGCTGGTCTCGGCGCTGTGTGCATTCGGCAATTCGTTTTTCGTCGGTTTCTGGTGGCTGCTGATCCTGCGGCTGGGGTGGGGGCTGACCTTCGGTGCGCTGAACCTCTCGACCCAAGCCTTGGCCACCTCCGAACCCGCCGGGGCCGCTCGCCGGTCGGGGACTTCGCGGGCGATCATCGCCATCGGGCCGATGCTGGCTTTGCCATTGGGGGCCCTGATCAGCCTGCATTTCGGGCCTCGGGTGATCTTCCTGATTCTGGGCTGTTGCTCGCTGGTTGCCTGGGTGGTCGCCAGAGGCTTGCCTGACCTGGCCCACGCGATGCCCAGCACGGGCGGGCGGCGTTTCAAGGCGCCGGACAGTATCGCCATGTGGTCCTTCGTCGAAGGCGTGGCACTGGACGGGCTGTTCATTTTCGGCCTCTCCCTGCAAGCGCAATCGGTGCTGGGAGGCAATGCCGTGTT
Source organism: Pseudomonas sp. GD03842 (assembly GCF_029841165.1). Taxonomy (NCBI): domain Bacteria; kingdom Pseudomonadati; phylum Pseudomonadota; class Gammaproteobacteria; order Pseudomonadales; family Pseudomonadaceae; genus Pseudomonas; species Pseudomonas sp. GD03842. The sequence goes on from NZ_JAOCEA010000001.1 coordinate 351,517, forward strand.
CATTGCCGGTGTGCTGCTGGCCCTGCGCTATGCCTCGGAAATGCTGCTCAGCCCCTTGGGTGGCCGGGCGGCGGCGCACTTTGGCGCTGTGCGCATGTTGGTGATCTTTTCCGGGCTCACGACGCTGGCGCTCACTGCTTTTGGTTTTCATTGGCTGATCATCGGCGCCGGCAGCGTCTTGATCCTCCGGGCGCTGCAATTGCCGTTGGTCACCACGCTGGTGGCCGAACGCAACCCCGGCGCGGCGCGGGTGCAGGCCCTGGCGGGCAATGCGGTGTGGCGAGACGTGGGGGCCGGTGTCGGACCGCTGCTGGCAGGGGTGCTTCTGCCCATTGCGTCCCCATCCTGGGTGTACAGCCTGGCCGGCCTGGCGGTGGTCATCAGCGCGATCATCTGCAGCCGTTACAAGGTGCGCGAAGCGACGGCTTGAGCGCGCTGTAACATTCGCTTACCTACCGTTCGGCGATTACCGCGCGAGATCAGGGGCTTGCATGCAACCTTTGATGTGTTTTCGCCTCTGATGGTCATTCTTCATACGGACATAAAGTTTCACCAAACTGCGTTGGCCAGTGATGCCAGCGGACAGGGAAGTTGTTCAGGGCGCGTCCGCCCTTCACACAGAACCCGGGCCACCATGACCTTCTTCAAAACAAACGCTTCAACGCCGTTGCAACGTCTCGCTTGTCTCTCCCTCCCTTTGCTGCTGCTGGGCTCTGCGCTGTTCTGGTTCGCCGCGGGCAAGGGGGTGCACGCCGAGCCGAAGGATGGTACGCAGACGCTGGTTTTCCTGCGCCACGCCGAGAAACCCGAGAGTGGGCTGGGGCAGCTGAATTGCCAAGGCTTGAACCGCGCCATTGACCTGTCCACCGTTTTGCCGAATACGTTCGGCAACGCCGATTTCATCTTCGCCGCCAACCCCAACCGCAGGGTGGAAGAAGGTGACGGCGACCATTCCTACAGCTACCTGCGCCCTCTGATGACCGTAGGGCCCAGCGCCATCAAGTTGGGATTGCCGGTCAATATCGACTTCGCGGCCAACGACACCAGCGACCTGGCCCGTGAGCTCATGCGCGACAAATACCACGACGCGACCATTTACACCGCCTGGTCCCACGGCTACTTGCCTGAGCTGATCAACAAGGTCGCCGAGCGGGCCTCCGGCCAAGACCTGAAACTGGTTCAGGACTGGACCGGCGATGACTTCGATTCGGTGATGGTACTGACCCTGAAATGGAACGACGGCAAAGCGACTTTGCAGTACGAAAACTACAAACAAAATCTGAATGATGGTGCGGTGGGGTGCCCCACCTGAGCCGGTGGCGCTTCTGCACGGGGTGATTCGAACGCAAGAACAGGATGGTTTCGCCCTTGGCGCCCGGTAATATGGCGCTCGTCGCGCAGCGAGGAGCCTGGCATGACCTTCACTTACCGTTTCATCGATTCTCCGGTCGGGCAATTGAAATTGGTCGCCAAAGGCGCTGCACTGGCGGCCATTCTCTGGGAAAACGACCGACCTGGCCGGGTACTGCTCGGCGCAATGGACCCGGATTGCGGCAGTGACATCCTGGACCGTACCGAGCGGCAACTGGCCGAGTACTTTGCAGGGGCGCGTGATCGGTTCGATCTGCCGCTGGCGTTTCACGGCACCGCGTTCCAGGTGCAGGTCTGGCAGGCGTTGCTGACGATTCCGTTCGGCGAAACCCGCAGTTATCTGGACATTGCCACCCAATTGGGCAACCCCGCCGCGGTGCGGGCGGTGGGTGCAGCCAATGGCCGAAATCCGATCTCTATCGTCGCCCCCTGCCATCGGGTGATCGGCCGTTCCGGCGCACTGACCGGTTTCGCCGGTGGATTGGAAGCCAAAGAATGGCTGTTGACGCTGGAGGGCTGGCTGCCTCGAACGCCAACCCGACGAGGCCGAAACGAGCCCTCGAGGCAGGTCCCGCTGTTTTGAACGGGTTACGCCAAAGCGGCACCAAGGTGCTATTGCTTTGCCGTTCGGATGCTCTACGCTGGCGATCAACTGCCTAATCGATCGCCTGCCCGCTATGAGCCAGAGCCTCAACCCGCTGCGTAAATTCGTGTCCCCGGAAATCATCTTCGGCGCGGGCAGCCGCCACAGCGTGGGCAACTATGCCCGCACGTTCGGCGCGCGCAAGGTGATGGTCGTCAGCGACCCTGGGGTCATCGCGGCCGGCTGGGTCGCGGACATTGAGGCCAGCCTGCACGGTCAGGGGCTTGATACCTTCTTGTACAGCGAGGTGTCGCCCAATCCTCGAGTCGAGGAAGTGATGCGGGGGGCCGAGTGCTATCGCGAACACGGCTGCGATGTCATCGTCGCCGTCGGCGGCGGCAGCCCGATGGATTGCGGCAAGGCGATCGGCATTGCCGTGGCGCACGGGCGCAACATTCTAGAGTTCGAAGGCGTGGATACCCTCCGGGTGCCCAGCCCGCCGCTGATTCTGATCCCGACCACCGCGGGTACCTCGGCGGACGTCTCGCAGTTCGTGATCATTTCCGATCAGCAGGAGCGAATGAAGTTTTCCATCGTGAGCAAGGCCGTGGTGCCGGATGTGGCGTTGATCGACCCGCAAACCACCCTGAGCATGGACACGTTCCTGTCTGCCTGTACCGGGATCGACGCGTTGGTCCATGCCATCGAGGCGTTCGTGTCCACCGGCCACGGGCCGCTGACCGACCCTCACGCACTGGAGGCCATGCGTCTGATCAATGGGCATCTGGTACAGATGATCGCCAACCCTGCTGACCTCGCCCTGCGAGAAAAAATCATGCTGGGCAGCATGCAGGCGGGCCTGGCATTTTCCAACGCGATCCTGGGGGCGGTGCACGCCATGTCCCACAGCCTGGGTGGCTTCCTTGACCTGCCGCACGGCTTGTGCAACGCGGTGTTGGTCGAGCACGTGGTGGCCTTCAACTACAGCTCCGCCCCGGAGCGCTTCAAGGTCATCGCGGAGACGCTGGGCATCGATTGCCGAGGGCTCAACCACGCGGCCATCAGCAAACGCCTGGTCGAGCACCTGATCGCGCTCAAGCACCAGATCGGCTTTCACGAAACCCTCGGTCGGCATGGTGTGAGCAGCAGCGACATCCCGTTCCTCTCCCGCCACGCCATGGGTGATCCATGCATCCTGACCAACCCCCGGGCCTCGAGTCAGCGCGACGTCGAAGTGGTGTATGGCGAAGCCCTCTGATCCCCGGGAAAACGCGCTGACCGCGCTGCTCGGTCTGGGCAATCACTCGACGCGCAAAAGCCATTACCCGGAGCTGACGCTGCGTCTGGCGGAGCTGGAGAACGAGCGCAATCGCTATAAATGGCTGTTCGAACATGCCGTGTATGGTATTTTCCAGGCGCGTGTGAATGAGGGGTTGCGGGCGGCGAACCCAGCGCTGGCGCGCATGCTGGGGTATGACGATCCGCAAGAAGCCTTGCTGGCCCTCGACGACCTGGCCGGCGCCCTGTTTGTCGGCGGTCAGCCTGAAATGGACCGGATCGTCACGGCCTTGACCCGCGAAGGCGGCGTTCAAGGCTACGAGACTCGCCTGAAGCGCAAGGACGGCCGTTGCATCGACGTGCTGATGAGCCTCTTGCTCAAGCCCGAGGAAGACGGCGTGTATGAGGGTTTCGTTGCGGACATCACCGAGCGCAAGCTGGCTCAACAGCGCTTGCAGGAGCTCAACGATCAGCTGGAGCAACGGGTGGCCGCGCGGACCGACGAGCTGTGGGAGGCCAACCTCAATCTTCAGCAGCAGATTGCTCGCCGCGAACGGATCGAACACGACTTGCGCGACGCCCGGGACGCTGCCGAAGCGGCCAACCTCAGCAAGGACAAATACCTGGCGGCCGCCAGCCACGATCTGTTGCAGCCGTTGAACGCGGCCCGCTTGCTGATTTCGACGTTGCGCGAACGTCACCTACCGCAGGCGGAGGCGACCCTGGTCGAACGCACTCACCACGCGCTGGAAGGGGCAGAGGATTTGCTGACCGACCTGCTGGACATCGCCAAGTTCGACCGGGCGTCGATCCAGCCGGACATCGACCTGTATCGACTGGATGAGGTGCTGGCGCCCCTTGTTTCGGAATTCCAGCCTGTGGCAGCGGCGGCGGGGTTGAGCTTGCGGGCGCACATCGGCGCATTTGCCGTTCGCACCGACTTTCGCCTGTTGACGCGGATATTGCGCAATTTCCTCAGCAACGCCTGCCGTTATACCGAGCGAGGCGGCATTTTGCTGGGGGCGCGCAAGCGCGGGGCTCACCTGCGGATCGAGGTCTGGGACACCGGATGTGGCATTGCGGCAGACCGTTTGGCATCGATCTTTCTGGAATTCAATCAGCTTGACGTTGGGCGCACCTCGGACCGCAAGGGCGTCGGGTTGGGGCTGGCCATCGTCGAGCGTATCGGGCGGATTCTCGGTGGAAGCATTCAGGTGCGCTCCCGCCCAGGCCGAGGGTCGGTGTTCGCTTTCGACGTGCCGCTCTCGGCCGAAGTCCCTGTTCCGGCCTCCGTCAGCGTTCAGCCACAAGCCGGTATCGGTGATCCCTTGCCCGGCCGTCGTTTGCTGGTCATCGACAACGAGACCGGCATTCTGGAAAGCATGGCCGCGCTATTGGGCCAGTGGGGCTGCGAGGTGCTCACCGCCAGCGACGAAGCGTCGTCCCTGGAGGTGTTGGCGGGGCGGGCGCCCGAAACGATTCTGTTCGATTTTCATCTTGATCATGGCGTGCTGGGGTGTGACGTGGTGGCGCGCCTGCGCGCGCACTTCGGTGTCGCGATTCCCTGCGTGATGATCACCGCCGACCGAACAGACCGTTGTCGACACGCGTTGCAGACGCTCAACGCGCCGCTGTTGAACAAGCCGGTGAAGCCCGGAAAATTGCGGGCAGTGTTGAGCCAACTGCTGGGCTGATTCTCTGGGAAACAGCGCAGCCGATGGCCCAACTGCTCCGATGGGTGTCAGTCGCGGCTGAGAGGCTGGGGATTGCGGTTCTTCGCCTCGATCCACTGGGCCATGTACTGCGTGCTCTTGTGCAAGTGGTGACGCAGCATGGCGCCGGTGAAGTTCGCCGCACGGTGCGCACCCAAGTCGCTGCGCAGGTGGTCGATGCGCTCGATCAAGGCCTGGCAGTGCGGTGCGAAGCGAAAGCGCGCCTCCAGCACCTTCCAAGCGTCACGCTGCGAGGCTTCCCAGCGCGCCTGATCGGTGTAGAGCTGCACGGCCTGTTCCGCCAGTGAGCGAGCATCCCGCGCGATGGCTCCTGGGAAGGGCAGCTCGCCGTGCATGGCCTCGGCGCCGATGGGGGTGGTGACCGTGGGCGTACCGCAGATCATCGCATCGATGATCTTGCCCTTGATCCCGGCGCCGAAGCGCAGCGGTGCCAGCGACACCCGGGTGGCGGACATCACCGCCAGCGCATCTTCGGCCCGGCTCATGATGTGAAAACCCTGCGCCGCATTGTGCAGCGCGGTCGCTTTGGGCGGCGTGTAGGCACCGTACACATGCAACTGAGCCGTCGGCAGGCACTGGCGGATCAGCGGCCAGATTGCGTTTTTCAACCACAGCACCGCATCCCAGTTCGGAGCGTGGCGGAAATTGCCAATGGTCAAGAAATGCGCACGCTCTGCATAGCCGGGCGCCTGCCGTGGGACAGTGCGCACCAACAACGGCGCCCAGTGCAGGATCGACGATGGCACACCGAATTGCTCGGTCAACAGGGCGATTTCCAGATCGGAGACCATCAGGCTCAAGTCGCACCGGTAGATGGCGGCGATTTCCCGCTGGGCGATATCGGTGGTCGTCATGCTTGAAAAAAGCGCGTCATGGGGCATCTCGAAGTAGCTTGACAGGTCGACGTCCGATTGGCCTTCGAGGAGTTCTTTGACGCGTCGGTGACGGGCATGACGCAGGCTTTGCAGGTCGGACGTCTCAAGCACTCGCACCGCGTTCGGCGCGTGCCGTTCCACGCGCCAGCCGAACTGTTCTTCCATCAGGAACTGGTCGAACAGCACCACATCCGGTTGCAGCTCGCCGATGAAGGCGTCGAAGCTGCTGTTGTTCAGTTCGATAGGCACTTCGACGATGCCGAGGGCGGCGAGGTCGGCCTTGTGCTCGCCCTCGGCGGCCGCGCTGGCGAAGGTGATGTGCCAGCCCTGCTCGAGGAAACAGTCGATCAGTTGCATCACATGGCCGCTGGCGGCCGAGGAGCGGGGCTCTGGCCAAACGTATCCGATGATCAGTACGCGGGCGGGGTGACTATGACTGGACAAGGATACCGTTGACCTTGTCGCGCAATTGGTCGATGGAAAACGGCTTGCCGATCAGGTGCATGCCCGGCGGCACATCGATGTTCTCGGCATACCCGCTGGCGAACAGCACGGGCAGGGACGGACGCAACGCGGCGGCTTGTATGGCCAGGTCGGTGCCTCGCATGTCGGGCAAGCCCTGGTCGGTCATCATCAGGTCGATGGTGAGGTCTTCCTTGTTTAGAAAGGTCAGCGCTTCGCTGCCGTCGGCGGCTTCGAGCACGGTGTATTCGAGCTCATCAAGTACATCGACGATCAACATGCGCACGATGTCGTCATCTTCAACCACCAGAATCGTGCGGGCTGGGTCGGACATGGAAGGTTCCTTCAAATGGTTTGATCGATCAGGTGGAGTGTGCCCCGATCAGTGTAAACAGCTAAGCGGGTGATTGTGACAACATCCAGGCCGCAAAAACACACCTCATTTGAGTGTTATGGCGCAAAGAAATCATGCAAACGTATAGTGCGCGCACTGGCCCTGTCGATTCCAGCTCATAAAAACTTTGATCTGTGCCATGAAGTCAGAGTTTTTTGTCGCAAAATGCGGCAAACTCCCACGTTTATCCGAATGTGTCCCGGGCCTTGCGATGATCCAAACCTCTGCTGTCAATGAGCAACGTTTCCGCAAACTGCTGAGCCGCAATGTGAGTCTTCCCCTCGCGGTCGGCGTCCTCAGTGCCGCGTTTTTCGTGATTTTAATCAGTTACCTGCTGTCGGCGATTCAATGGGTGGAGCACACCGATCGGGTCATCAACAACATCAACCGCTCGCTGAAGCTGTCGGTGGACATGGAAACCGGCATGCGCGGCTACCTCCTGACGGGCGACGAACGTTTTCTCGACCCTTACGAAGTGGCCAAGCCCAACATCATCTCCGAGCTCAAGGGCCTGGAAGAGCTGGTGGCCGACAATCCCGATCAAGTCGATCGCTTCCGCCGTCTGGCGGCGATGCAGGAATCGTGGAACCAGTTTGCGCAAAGCATGATCAATCTGCGCCGCAACAATGGCGATTACGCGACGCCCGTGCTGAACCGTCAGGGCAAGCGCCTGACCGATGAGATTCGCGAGCAGTACGATCAGGCAGCCAATGTCGAGCACCAACTGCGGCTGACGCGCAACGCAGAGGTGACCCGCACCACCGTGACCTCGGTTTCGCTCTACGTGGTGTTCGTCCTGATCGTCAGCGGGATACTGGCCTGGGTCGGGCGACGCGACATGACGGCGCTGTCCACGACCTACAACGCCAACATGAAGGCTCAGCAAGAAGATGCCGAGCGCCTGGCCCATGTGGCCTGGCTGCGCAATGGCCAGAGCGCTCTGGCCGAGCAGGTGATCGGGCAACTGACGTTGAACCTGCTGGGGCGCAATGTGCTGCAGTTCTTTGCCCAACACCTTGGGGCGGTGGTGGCCGCGGCCTATGTCCGCCAGGAGCATGGGGGGCTGGTGCGCGTGGCCTCCTATGGTTTTTCCCGTGAGCAAGAGCAGCAGGAACAGTCGATCTACAGCGGTGAGGGTGTGGTGGGCAAAGCCGCCGAACAGGATCGGATCATCACCCTGGACAACGTGCCGCAGGATTACTTCAAGGTCACTTCGGGCCTGGGTGAGGGGTCGCCGCGCAGTGTGGTCGTGGTCCCGACCAGCAATGACGACCAGGTCAATGGCGTCATCGAGTTGGGCTTCCTGCGCGAGCTGACCCAGCGCGACCTGGAGTTTCTGGAGCTGGTCGCCGACAACGTCGGCACGTCCATAGAAGCCGCCCGTTACCGGCAGCGGCTACAGGAGGTTCTGGCGGAGACCCAGCAACTCAACGAAGAGCTGCAAGTCCAGCAGGAAGAATTGCGCACCGCCAACGAAGAGCTGGAGGAGCAATCGCGCATCCTCAAGGAATCCCAGGCTCACCTGGAAACCCAACAGGTCGAGCTGGAGCAGACCAACCTGCAATTGTCCGAGCAGAGCAAGGCACTGGCCGAGCAACGCGACGCCCTGGATCGCAACAACGAAGAACTGAACATTGCCCAGATCGAACTGGAAGCGCGCGCCGATGCGTTGCAGCGCTCCAGCAAATACAAATCCGAATTCCTCGCCAACATGTCCCACGAGCTGCGCACGCCGCTGAACAGCTCGCTCATCCTGGCCAAGTTGCTGGCGGACAACCCGCAGGAAAACCTGACGCAAGAACAGGTGACATTCGCCGAATCGATCTACTCCGCCGGCAACGACCTGTTGAACCTGATCAACGACATTCTCGACATCGCCAAGGTCGAGGCCGGCAAGCTCGATGTGCGCCCGGAAAACTGCTCCGTCAGCCGTCTGGTCGATAGCCTGCGGATGCTGTTCGAGCCGCTGGCGGCCGATAAGCGCCTGCAGTTTTCGGTAGAGATCCAGCCTGGCTCTCCCGTGGCGCTGTACACCGACCGCCAGCGGCTGGAACAGGTGCTCAAGAATCTGCTGTCCAATGCCATCAAATTTACCGAGGCAGGTTCGGTCAGCCTGACCGTGTCGCGTCAGCCCGGCGAAGGGATCGTCTTCACGGTGCGAGACTCCGGCATCGGCATTGCCGAAGACCAGCAGGACAGCATCTTCGAAGCCTTCCATCAGGCAGACGGCACCACTAACCGCCGCTATGGCGGCACCGGCCTGGGGCTGTCGATCTCCCGCGATCTGGCGCGCCTGCTGGGCGGTTCCATCTCGGTCACCAGTGCGTTGGGGCAGGGCAGTGTGTTCACCCTCGTGCTCCCGGAACAGTACGTCGAGGACGCTACCCTTATCGAGGCCGCGCCAGCCCCCGCGGTCCCTGCGCCGGTCGTGTCGCCTGTCGTTGCACAGCCCTCGTCGATGGCTTCAGCGCCGGCAGCCGTGGCCGAACCCATCCCTCGGTTCGCCGACGACCGGGAAAAGGTGCCGTTCGACAACCGCTGCATTCTGGTCATCGAAGATGAAGTGCGCTTTGCCCACATTCTTTACGACCTGGCCCATGAACTGGGCTATCACTGCCTGGTGGCCCATGCTGCCGATGAGGGCTTCGACCTGGCGTCCAATTTCCTGCCGGACGCCATCCTGCTCGACATGCGCCTGCCCGACCATTCCGGGCTGACCGTCCTGCAACGCTTGAAGGAAATGCCGACGACGCGCCATATCCCGGTGCATGTGATTTCCGTGGAAGACCGCCAGGAAGCGGCTTTGCAGATGGGGGCCATCGGCTATGCAGTCAAGCCGACGACGCGTGAAGAACTCAAGGACGTGTTCGCTCGTCTCGAGGCCAAGCTGACGCAGAAGGTCAAGCGCGTGCTGCTGGTGGAAGACGACGCCCTGCAGCGTGACAGCATCGCCCGGCTGATCGGCGACGACGACATCGAAATCACCGCCGTCGGCTTCGCTCAGGATGCCCTGGCGTTGCTGCGCGACAACGCTTACGACTGCATGATCATCGACCTGAAGCTGCCGGACATGCTCGGCAATGACCTGCTCAAGCGCATGTCGACGGATGAAATCCGCGCGTTCCCGCCGGTGATCGTCTACACCGGACGCAACCTCACGCGTGAGGAAGAAGCCGAGCTGCTCAAGTACTCCAGAACCATCATCATCAAGGGCGCGCGCTCCCCGGAGCGGCTGCTCGATGAGGTGACGCTGTTCCTGCACAAGGTCGAGTCGCAACTGTCCAACGAGCGTCAGAAAATGCTCAAGACCGCGCGCAGCCGCGACCGGGTCTTCGAGGGGCGCAAGATTCTGGTGGTGGACGATGACGTGCGCAACATCTTTGCCCTCACCAGTGCATTGGAGCACAAGGGCGCGATCGTGGAAGTGGGTCGTAACGGCCTTGAGGCCATCGACAAACTGAACAGTGTCGAGGATATCGACCTGGTGCTCATGGACGTGATGATGCCGGAAATGGACGGCTACGAGGCCACCCTGCAAATCCGCAAGGACCCGCGCTGGCGCAAGCTGCCGATCATTGCGGTGACCGCCAAGGCGATGAAGGACGATCAGGAGCGCTGCTTGCAGGCAGGCTCCAACGACTACCTGGCCAAACCGATCGATCTGGATCGCCTGTTCTCGCTGATCCGCGTGTGGCTGCCCAAAATGGAACGTATTTGAATGAGCCGGATCAATTGACCACGCCCGCAGAGACACCAGGTTTTACCGATGGCCCATGAGCGAAACGCCGAGATCGAATTGCGTCTGTTGATCGAGGCGATCTACCTGAAATACAGCTATGACTTTCGTGATTATTCCGGCGCGTCGATGAAACGGCGCGTCGCTCATGCGTTGCGTCAATTCGAGCTCAAGACCATCTCCGCGTTGCAGGAGCGCGTGCTGCATGACCCTGCGATGTTCATGCAACTGTTGCAGTTCCTGACGGTGCCGGTCAGCGAAATGTTTCGCGACCCTTCCCATTTTCTGGCGATTCGCCAGGAAGTCGTGCCCATCCTCAAGACCTACCCGTCGCTGAAAATCTGGATCGCCGGGTGCAGCACCGGGGAAGAGGTCTACTCGACCGCCATTTTGTTGCGCGAAGAGGGCCTGCTTGACCGCACGATCATCTACGCCACCGACATCAACCCCCGCTCGTTGGAGAAGGCCAAACAGGGCATTTTCTCCATGGAGCATGTGCACAACTATCACAACAATTACCTCAAGGCGGGCGGCAAACGGCTGCTGTCGGATTACTACACGGCAGCCTATGACTACGCGATCTTCGACAAGACGCTGCGGGCGAACGTCACGTTCGCCGACCACAGCCTGGCCACGGACAGCGTGTTTTCCGAGACGCACCTGATTTCGTGTCGCAACGTGCTCATTTACTTCAACAAAAACTTGCAGGATCGGGCCTTCGGACTGTTTCACGATTCCCTGTGCCATCGCGGTTTTCTGGTGCTGGGCAGCAAGGAAACGCTGGAGTTTTCCGCTTACAAGGATCAGTTCGAGCCCTTGGTCAAACAAGAGCGGATCTACCGTAAATCATGAGAACGTCGTTTTCCGCAGCCGATCCGGGGATGCCCGCGCTGCCGAAGGTCGATGCGGTTGTCGTGGGCGCTTCCGCAGGTGGCGTCGAGGCGTTGCTGCGCATTTTCCGACCGCTGCGCAGGGGCTTTCGTCTTCCGATCATCGTCGTGCTTCATCTGCCAGACGAGCGCCGCAGCCTGCTCGCCGAGGTGTTCGGATCGCAGTTGAACATGCCGGTCAAGGAGGCGGACGACAAAGAACCCATCGTCCCTGGCACCTTGTACTTTGCCGCACCTGGCTATCACCTGTCGGTGGAGCGCGACCTGACCTTTTCATTCAGCCAGGAAGAGCGTGTTTACCACTCGCGGCCCAGTGTGGATATCCTCTTCGAGTCCGCCGCCGATGCCTACGAAGACAGGCTCGCGGGTGTGCTGCTGACGGGGGCCAACAACGATGGTGCCAAAGGGATCGCACGAATTGCCGAGTACGGCGGTCTTAGCGTGGTCCAAGACCCGGCGCAAGCCTTGGCACGGGCGATGCCGGACGCTGCATTGGCGTTACACACCCCTGACTTTCTCCTGTCTTTGGCCGACATTGGCCTGTTGCTCATTGAGCTGGAACGTATCGCATGCTGAGTGAAATCAAAGCCAAGTTGTTGATCGTCGACGATTTGCCGGAAAACCTGCTGGCCCTTGAAGCGCTGATCAAACGCGAGGACCGTCAGGTCTACAAGGCCACCTCGGCAGACGAAGCGTTGTCGCTGCTGTTGGAGCATGAGTTCGCCATGGCGATTCTTGACGTGCAGATGCCGGGCATGAATGGCTTCGAACTGGCCGAAATGATGCGTGGCACGGAAAAGACCAAAAACATTCCCATCGTGTTCGTGAGTGCCGCTGGCCGTGAACTCAACTATGCGTTCAAGGGCTACGAAAGCGGAGCGGTGGATTTCCTGCACAAGCCGTTGGACATCCATGCGGTCAAGAGCAAGGTCAACGTATTCGTCGACCTGTATCGCCAGCGCAAGGCGATGAAGCAGCAGGTCGAGGAATTGGAGCGCAGTCGGCAGGAGCAGGAGGCGTTGTTGCGCGAACTGAAGTCCACCCAGAATGAGCTGGAGCATGCGATCCGCATGCGCGATGACTTCATGTCGATCGTCTCTCACGAAGTGCGTACCCCGCTCAACGGGCTGATTCTGGAAACCCAACTGCGCAAACTGCACCTGGCCAAGGACAACGCCTCGGCGTTCACCCTGGACAAGCTCAAGGCGATGGTCGAGCGTGACGAGCGCCAGATCCAGAGCCTGATTCGCCTGATCGAAGACATGCTCGACGTCTCGCGCATCCGAACCGGCAAGTTGTCGATCCGCACCAGCGCGTTCGACCTGTCCGAGCTGGTGGTCAATCTGGTGGAGAGCTACTCCGCGCAAATCGCTGCCGCCGACTGTGTCGTAACACTGCACGCCAGCGAGCCCGTGATCGGCATTTGGGACGAGTTCCGCATCGAACAGGTGGTGGCGAATCTGCTAACCAATGCCATGCGCTACGGCGCCCACAAACCGATCGACGTGCGGGTCTACGCCGCAGAGAGCGAGGCGCGGGTCGAGGTCAAGGACCAAGGCATTGGCATCAGCCCGGAAAACCAGAAGCGCATCTTCCAGCAGTTCGAGCGGGTGTCGGCCAGTCACGCCGTGGCAGGCCTGGGCTTGGGTCTGTTCATTTCCGACCAGATCGTCGCGGCCCACGGTGGCAGCATCAGCGTCGAAAGCGAAGAAGGCCAGGGTTCGACGTTCAGGGTCAGCCTGCCGCTTTGAACCCCAGAGGCCCGTGGCAGAGCGCTTCGCTGATTATCCGTTGCGGTCGGTCACCGGGCTTTTGTCGGCGACTGCTAAATATCTGATTTGCCTGCGCAACCTCCACAGCGCGCCATGGTCGTAATGGCAGCTATTTAAAGATTGAAGGCGTTACCATGAGCTCTGATGCAGAAAATGTCGTTTTGATCGTCGAAGATGAGCCGCTGATCCTGATGCTGCTGTCCGACTATCTGTCGGGAGAAGGGTACCGGGTGCTCCAGGCGGAGAACGGTGAACAGGCGTTCGAAATCCTGGCCACCAAACCTCATCTGGACCTGATGATTACCGATTACCGCCTCCCGGGTGGCGTGTCCGGTGTCATGATCGCCGAGCCCGCGGTGAAGCTGCGACCGGAGCTCAAGGTCATTTTCATCAGTGGCTACCCGGCGGAAATCGTCGAATCCGGAAGCCCCATCGCACGCAAGGCACCCATTCTGGCCAAGCCGTTCACCATGGACAGCCTGCACTCGCAAATCCAGACGCTGCTGAATTGAGCCTGCCCCGTTACGGGCGGTGAGGGTTTAGCAGGGCTGCTTGAGCTGCTGGACGCCCATGGCGATCGACGCGCTCGCAGCCGGGCAGGCAATGCCCGATCGGCGTGCGAGCCCTCGACCGCCGGTCACCGCCAGCAGGGTGACAGGTTCACCCTTCGATCATCTCCCGCACCTTGAGGGTTAACTGCTCAAAGGCGAACGGTTTGGTGATCATTTGCATGCCGACGTCCAGAAATCCAGCATGAGTCCCGGCGTTTTCCGCATAGCCCGTAATGAACAGCACTTTCAGAGAGGGACGCAACTGCCGCCCGATGTCCGCCAGTTGCCGCCCATTCATGCCCGGCAGCCCCACGTCGCTGATCATCAGATCGATGCGTTGACCCGATTCGAGAATCGGCACCGCGGCCAGGGCGTCGCCCGCCTCAAGGTAGTCATAGCCCAGTTCACTGAGGACTTGGCTGACCAGCGCACGTACCGCGGGGTCGTCTTCGACAATCAAGATGGTTTCACCGTCCCGGGCTTCCAGCGCCTGGGCATCGATCAGAGGGTTCTGCGCCTCCTGGTCACCCTTGAAGCGCGGCAGGAACAACTGCACGGTCGTGCCGTGGCCCACCTGACTTTCGATTGCTACATGCCCGCGTGATTGCTTCGCGAAGCCATAGATCATCGACAACCCGAGGCCCGTTCCCTGGCCAATCGGCTTGGTCGTGAAGAAGGGGTCGAACGCGCGGCTGATCACGTTTTCCGGCATGCCTGAGCCCGTGTCCCTCACGCTCAACACCACATAGTCGCCAGGCAAGAGGTTTTCATAGGCATCGGTGAAGGTGGGGTCCAGCCGGCGGTTGAAGGTTTCGATCATCAGCATGCCGCCGCTGGGCATGGCGTCTCGGGCATTGAGCACCAGATTCAGCAGTGCACTCTCCAACTGATTCGGATCGGCTTCCGCGGTCCACAGCTCTGGTGCCAGGCACATGTCCAGGCTGACGCTTTCATTGATGCTGCGGTGCAGCAACTCCCCCATGGAGATGACCAGACTGTTCATCTCCACCGGCTTGGCGTCCAGCGACTGGCGACGGGAGAACGCCAGCAACCGGTGGGTCAATGCCGCCGCGCGATTGGCGGAGGTCACGCCCAGATCGATCAGCCCGTCGAGGTCGTCGGTGCGGCCCTTGGCGATCCGCCGGCGCAGCAGCTCCAGGCTGCCGATGATGCCGGTGAGCATGTTGTTGAAATCGTGGGCGATACCGCCAGTGAGTTGCCCCACGGCTTCCATTTTCTGCGACTGACGCAGCGCCTCTTCGTTGTGGCGCAATTGAGCGGTGCGCTCCTCGACCTGTTGCTCCAGGGTCTCGTTGAGGCGGCGCAGTTGGGTTTCGGCCAGCTTGCGTTCGGTGATGTCCGAGGTCACGCCAGCCAGCAGGCTCACCCGGCCGTTGCGGGCCCGCAGGGCACGGGCGCGCACGTCGACCCAATGCAGCGAGCCATCCGCCCAGACGTTACGGAATTCCATGACGAAATCGCTGCCGGTGTCGAGACTCTGCTGAAGCGCCGACTGCATACGCGGCTGGTCTTCGGAATACACCGCATCCAGCCATTCAGAGTAGGTGAATGGCGCGTTCTCATCGCGACCGAAGTGGGAGCGGGTGAGGGCTGAGCAGTCCAGTTCCAGGTATTCCGCTTCCAATTGCCACGGCCCGAGGCTGCCTGCCTTCAGCGCATGTTGCAAACGCTGCTCGCTTTCGGCCAGGTCTTCCATTCGGCTGCGGGCTTCATATTGCCGACGGCGGCTGCGCACGGCAGTGGTCACCAGGCTCACCAGCGTCACTGGATGGAAAGGCCGCTCGAGAAACGTCACATTGCCCAGCAACTTGCCCAGTC
Organism: Pseudomonas sp. GD03842; assembly: GCF_029841165.1. Taxonomy (NCBI): domain Bacteria; kingdom Pseudomonadati; phylum Pseudomonadota; class Gammaproteobacteria; order Pseudomonadales; family Pseudomonadaceae; genus Pseudomonas; species Pseudomonas sp. GD03842. The sequence continues at coordinate 367,001 of NZ_JAOCEA010000001.1, forward strand.
GCGACGAAGGATTCTGTTCCGGGCTGCCATGGCGGGTCATGAGGACGATGGGCAGATCCGACCACGTAGGTTGGTTGCTCAAGAGGCTCATCAGCGGGTTGATGTCTACTCCACGCAACGCTTCGTCAGCCACAATGGCCAGCCCGGCACCGGAGATCAATTCCCGACACAGCCCTGCAAGGTCATGGGTGATCAATGCCGGAAAACCGGCTTCCTGAAGAATCCGCAAAGCGATCTGGCTGTCCCTGCCGAGTGGGGCCAGGATGATGGCTCGTTCTGACAGTTGTCCCGGTGTACTCACGCGTCCTCATCCCTCAGCAAGGGGCTGCTTTCACCTGCGTAGTCCGGGACGCCGCGCAATACGCCCTGGAACGCGTCCAATGGCACACCGATTTTCAGGCCCGAACCGCCGATACGGTATTCGCGGATGCTGGATTCGTGGGTCCCGGTGCGTTTCTTGATGATCGAAATGGCTCGGCGGACCTTGCCCATGGCCTCGAAATACCGCAACAGGATCACGGTGTCCGCCAGGTAAGTGATGTCGACCGGCGCCTCCATTTCGCCCACCAGTCCATGCTGGGCAACCGTCAGGAAGGTCGAGGCGCCGCGACGATTCAGGTACAGCAGCAGTTCGTGGACATGCAGAACCAGGGCATTCTCCTCAGGCATCGCGGCGTGATACCCATTGAGACTGTCGATGATTACCGTGGTGATCCCCTCGTCATCGACACGCCTGCGCACTTGGTGGGAAAACTCCCCCGGCGACAATTCGGCGGCATCGACCTGTTCGACCACCAGGTTGCCGGACGCCTGCAACGCGGCCAGGTCGATCCCGAGCTTATTGATTCGATTGATCAGCAGGCCCTTTTCCTCATCGAAAATGAACACTGCCACCTTTTCGCCTCGAAGGGCGGCCGCCACGCCGAACACCAGGGCAATCAGCGTCTTGCCCGTGCCCGAAGGCCCGATGATCAACGTGCTGGAGCCACTGTCGATACCGCCGCCCAGTAACGAGTCGAGCTCCGGAATACCGCTGCTGACCTCACTACTCTCGTAGCTGGCCCTGTATTCTGCCGCGATCAAGCGGGGGAATACCTGGACGCCTTCGGTTGCGATCGTGAAATCGTGATAGCCGCCGCGGTACTTCTGGCCGCGGTATTTCAGCACCCGCAGGCGCCGGCGTTCGGCGCCATAGTTGGGTGTCAGCTGTTGGAGGCGTATCACGCCATGGGCGACGCTGTGGACCGTCTTGTCCTGGTGTTCCGCCGTCAGATCGTCAAGGAGGATGACCGTGGCGTCATAGCGGACAAAGTAATGTTTGATGGCCAGTATCTGGCGACGGTAGCGAAGCGAAGCCTGTGCCAGCAGGCGAATCTCCGACAAGCTGTCGATGACCACGCGGCTCGGACGTACGCGTTCGACCACTTCGAAAATCTGCCGGGTGGCCTCGCCCAGTTCCAGGTCGGATGAGTACAGCAGGCTTTGCTGGTGCTCGGCGTCGAGCAGGTCTTCCGGCGGTGTGAGTTCGAACACGTCGATGTTCGGGCCCAGCGACCAACCGTGTGACTGAGCGCCGTCGCGCAATTCCTGCTCGGTTTCAGAGAGGGTGATGTACAGACAGCGCTCGCCAGCCGCCGCACCTGCCATCAGAAACTGCAGTGCGATGGTGGTCTTGCCGGTGCCCGGCTCGCCTTCCAGAAGAAAGACGTGATTCCTGGAAAGACCGCCAGAGAGGACGTCGTCCAGACCTTCGATGCCGGTTGCCGCTTTTGATGTAGTCAAAAATCGCCCTCATGCGACCTGTAGTGGAAAGGGGCAGATCGCGAAATCGGTTGCCCCGCACAGCGATTCATAGGCGATTCGCTGGCACTTCTCTGGACCCCGGCCGTACACAGGCGTTCAGTCTTTCAACGCTGCCATTGTCCGGCAAATGGCGCAACCGTTGCCTGCGTCGGTTTCGCTCCATTGATATAGTCCGGCGAGATGGCCTTGCTGCCTTACCCTCTCTCAACAGGATAATCGCCGTGTCCGACTACAGCGCCTTCAAGGTCGACTTGACCGACCACATCGCCCACGTACAGATCAACCGCCCGGAAAAGGTCAACGCCATGAACACGGCATTCTGGAGCGAAATCATCGATATTTTCCAGTGGGTCGACGCGACCGATGAGGCGCGAGTGGTGGTGCTCAGCGGCGCGGGCAAGCATTTCTCCTCGGGCATCGACCTGATGATGCTGGCATCGGTGGCCAATGAACTGGGCGAGGATGTCGGCCGCAACGCGCGAATGCTGCGGCGCAAGATCCTGCAGATGCAGGCGTCGTTCAGCGCCGTCGACCGTTGCAGCAAGCCGGTGCTGGCGGCAATCCAAGGCTATTGCATCGGCGGTGCCATCGACTTGATCAGCGCCTGCGACATGCGTTACGCCGCGGACGATGCCTTGTTTTCGATCCGCGAAATCGACATGGGCATGGCCGCGGACGTGGGCACCCTGCAACGCCTGCCGCGCTTGATCGGCGACGGCATGATGCGCGAAATGGCTTACACCGGTCGCAACGTCAAGGCGGACGAGGCACTGCGCATCGGCCTGGTCAATCGCACGTTTACCGATAACGACCAACTGCTGGAAGGCGTCTTCGCCATCGCGCGGGATATCGCCGAGAAATCGCCGATCGCGGTCAGCGGCAGCAAACGCATGATCGGCTACATGCGCGATCACAGCGTGGACGACGGCCTGGAATACGTTGCCACATGGAACGCTGCCATGTTGCAATCGGCGGATCTGAAACGGGCACTGGCTGCGCACATGAGCAAACAAAAGCCGGTGTTCGATAATTGACCGTGATACCAGGCAGCCCGCCGCCTGACGTCGTCAGGCCTTAGCCGAGCGTCGGGGGCTTGGGTCGCCGCTGAACAGGAGAGCTTTCATGACGCGCCCCAGGCGTTGGACCACCGCTGTGCTCGACCCTCTGGACACCGGCGGGTGGGCCGTGGTCCACAGCGATCAGGGTTTTCTGCTGGATGACAACGGTGCGATGTTTCCTCGCGAGTGGCTCAGGCGGCAAGAGCTGCCGCTGCTGAGCGAGCACGGCATCGGCCATTTCGACGGTGAGCCGGTGTACCTCTACGCGCTGGAGCGTCCGGTCGAGCGGGAAGGCGTCCGTTGGCAGACATTGCGTCAGTTCATGCTGGGCGAGGATGCCGATCTGTTTCAACTGCTCGGGTACGCCGCGCAGATCAGCACCTGGGCCAGGGAGCATCGCTTTTGCGGCAAGTGCGGACGGCCCACTCAGCAGATTCCGCGGGAGCGGGCCATGCACTGCAGCCACTGCGACCTGCGCGCCTACCCGCGTATCTCACCGAGCATGATTGTCCTGATCACCCGTGGCGATGAGGTGCTGTTGGCGCGTTCGCCGCGTTTCGTCACCGGGGTCTACAGCACCCTGGCCGGGTTTGCTGAGCCCGGCGAGTCCGCCGAAGACTGCGTGCGCCGCGAAGTCATGGAGGAGGTGCAGATCAAGGTCAAGAATATCCAGTACAAGGGCAGCCAATGCTGGCCGTTTCCGCATTCGATGATGCTGGGGTTCCACGCCGAATACGACAGCGGCGAGATCGTGCCTCAGGCCGACGAAATCGAGGACGCCCAGTGGTTCAGCATTCATGCCATGCCGCCTTTGCCCGCGAGCCGTTCCATTGCCCGTTATCTGATCGACCTCTATCTGGCACAGCGACTGGGCTTAACTGAACCAGTGCTGCCAGGCCAGGCGGACAGTTAGCGCCAGCACCACACTGATGAACACAGGGCGGATGAATCGGGCACCGCCCTGAATGGCCGTCCGCGCGCCGAGAAAGGCACCGACCATCAAGGCCGCGCCCATCGACAGGCCGATCACCCAGTCCACGGTGCCATTGATCCCGAAGACGGTCAGCGCCGCTGCGTTGCTGACGAAATTCATGCTTCGGGCCACGCCACTGGCCTTGACCAGGTCAACCGGGTACATCAACAGCGTGCTCACCGTCCAGAATGCCCCGGTGCCCGGGCCTGCCACGCCATCATAGAAACCCAGGCCCAGCCCTTGCGTTGCCTGCCATCGGGTCTTGATCGGCACATCGCTGTCCAGCGGCGCCTTTGGCGTGCCCCCAAACAAGAGGTACAGCCCGCAACCGAAGACGATCACCGGTAGCATCTGGTTGAGCCATTCGGCGGGCAGATAATGCGCGACCACCGCCCCGATCAGTGCCCCGGCGAAGGTGCCGAGCAACGCGCGAGTCCACTGTCGAGGGTGAAACAGTTTGCGGCGATAGAAAGTGAAGCTGGCGGTCGCTGAGCCGAAGGTGGAGCTGAGTTTATTGGTCCCCAGCACCAGGTGCGGCGGTAGACCCGCGGTCAGCAGGGCGGGGGTGGTCAGCAGCCCGCCACCACCGGCGATGGCATCGATGAAACCGGCCACGAAGGCGACGAGGGCAAGTACCCACAATGTAGTGAGGTCAACGGACAGTTCGAAGGGCATGGGTCAGGGCTTATTGGCAGCAGGGCAGAATGGCTGCCCGGAAGCGGCGCATTCTACCTGTGATCCATGGCCTTTGGCTGGCCCATCTGCTCTCGAAACCTGCAAGGCGTGAAGGCCGGCTTCTCCCGGCGGCGCGCTCAAATATCCGCCACGTTGACCCAGCGCATTTCCCTGGCCGCCACTCGGATGGCCGCGGCCAGGCGTTCCACTTCCAGCGCTTCGGCGAAATCCGGCCCTTCGTTCCCGCCGCCGCAGATGGCCTGGATCAGGGCGTGCACTTCCAGCGTCTTGAGCTCGTTGTAGCCCAACTGATGGCCTGGCGCAGGGCAGAAGGCCGCGTAACCGGGCTGAGCCGGACCGGCCAGAATCCGTTGGAAGCCATCTCGCCCTGGCGCGTCTGCGCGGTAGTAGCGCAGTTCGTTGAGGCGCTCCTGATCGAACGACAGCGTGCCGCCCGTGCCGCTGACCTCGAAGCTCAAATGATTCTTGTAGCCGTGCTTGAGCCAACTGCTGGAAAAGGTACCGCGCGCGCCATTGCTGAAGCGCAACAACGCGTACGTCTGGTCGTCGATGGCGATCTGGCGGCGTTCCGGGCTGCCGTGGAGGGCAGGGCGTTCGGGGTGCACCGTTTGCGAGTCCGCGCACACCGAGTCGACATCACCCACCAGGTACCGGGCCATGGCCAGCAGGTGACTGCCCAGGTCGGCCAGCGCACCCCCGGCATGGGTGTGTTCGCAACGCCACGACCACGAGGCGTGCGGATCACCCATGAAGTCTTCGCTGAATTCGCCCTGGAAACTGACGATCCGGCCCAGTTCGCCTGCCTGAATCATCTGCCGCGCCAGGCCCAGAATCGGGTTGTGTTGATAGTTGTAGCCCACCCGTGTGACGACGCCGACTTTCTTCGCCGTGCTGTGCATTTCGCGGGCTTGCGCCAGGTTGACCGCCAGCGGCTTCTCGCAATACACCGCCTTGCCCGCTTCCAGGGCGGCCATGGCCATCGGGTAGTGCAAGTGATTGGGTGTGGTGATCGCCACCAGATCGACCGCCGGGTCGTCGATCAGTGCTTGCCACGCGGCGTGGCTGCGGTCGAAGCCCCAGGATCGGGCGCACTGCTCAGCGCGAGCGGCGTCGGCATCGGCCAGGGCAACGAGTCGGAGGTTAACGGGCAGGTCGAAGACGGTGCGCGCGCTATGAAACGCCAGCGCATGGGCGCGCCCCATGAAGCCGGTGCCGATCAGCCCGACACCCAAATCCGGCAGAGAAGATTCACGCATGACGCATGTCCTTGAAGGCTCATTGTTGTGCTGAAAATCTATGCCGGGACGGGGCTCGAGGGAACCGATATTCCCTCACCAGCACCTCAGATTGACCTCAAAGGCCGTTCACCGAGCTGCAGTCGCCACTGCAGTCGATGAGCTGACGGTGCGCAGGCGGGTTGGCCGTTGCAGAAAGGGACGCGTGAGGGCTGGCCCGTCGACTCGCCCCTGCTGAGTCATGCACGCAGGCTTCAGGACAGGAACCCGCCGTCCACGTTGAGCGCCACGCCGGTGGTGTAGCTCGATGCATCGCTGGCCAGGTACAACACCGTGCCGGCCATTTCGCTCGGGGCGGCGACCCGCTTCAGCGGAATCTGCGCCAGTGCGGTCTTCAGAATCGTGTCGTTGTTGACCAGTGCCGAAGCGAACTTGGTGTCGGTCAGCCCCGGCAGCAAGGCGTTGCACCGGATGCCGAACGGGGCGCATTCTTTGGCGAAGACCTTGGTCATGTTGATCACTGCGGCCTTGGTCACCGAATAGATGCCCTGAAACACCCCCGGCGAAACGCCATTGATCGACGCGACGTTGATGATGCTGCCGCCGCCGTGTTCGCGCATCAGCTTGCCGGCCTCAACCGACATGAAGAAATAGCCGCGGATGTTCACGTCGACGGTTTTCTGGAACGCACCCAGGTCAGTGTCCAGCACGTTGCAGAATTGCGGATTGGTCGCCGCGTTGTTGACCAGGATATCGAGGCGCCCGAAGGCCTCCCGGATGCGCCCGAACACCTGATTGATCTGTTCCATTTCACCGATGTGGCAGGCCATGGCCGTCGCCTGACCGCCCTCGGCGATGATGGCATCGGCCACCTGCTGGCAGCCGTCGAGTTTACGGCTGGAGACGATGACATGAGCCCCTTGCTGAGCCAGCAGCTTGGCGATGGCTTCGCCGATACCGCGGCTGGCACCGGAGACGAAGGCGATCTTGCCGTCGAGGTCGAACAGTTGAGTCTTGGACATGGTGTCTTCCTTAGGGTGTCGCGAACGGAGGCTGCACACAGGGTTCAGAGCGCCGAGCGGTCGATGACCTGCAGGGCCATCTGCTCCAGCAAGGCGTTCATGTGGATGAACGGTGCGAAGCGCTTGTCCTGGGTCTGGCCGTGATAGAAACGGTAATAGATTTGCTGGACGATGCCTGCCAGGCGGAACAGCCCGTAGGTGTAGTAGAAGTCGAAATTGTCGATGCGAATGCCCGAGCACTCGGCGTAGTACGCGACGAATTGATCGCGGGTCAACATGCCGGGCGCATGGCTGGGCTGGCGACGCATCATTTGCACGGGCGCCGGATCATCGGCCTGGATCCAGTAGGCCAGGCTGTTGCCCAAGTCCATCAGCGGATCGCCCAGTGTCGTAAGTTCCCAATCCAGCACGCCGATGATCCGCATCGGATTGGTGGGGTCGAGAATCACATTGTCGAACCGGTAATCGTTGTGCACCAGACTGGGGGCGGGGTGGTCGGCGGGCTGCTTGTCGGCCAGCCATCGCGCGGCGCGCTCCCAGTTTGGCGCGTCTGGCGTCCGGGCCTTGTCATAGCGTTCGGTCCAGCCACGAATCTGCCGCTCGACGTAGCCTTGCGGTTTACCCAGGTCTCCCAGACCGCAGGCGTTGTAGTCGACCTGGTGCAGCTCCACCAGCTTCTCGATGAAGCTTTTGCAGAGGGCTTCGGTGCGCGCCGCGTCGAGGTTCAGTTCGGCCGGAAGCTCCGCCCGCAAAATGATGCCCTTGACCCGCTCCATGACGTAAAACTCGGCACCCATCACCGATTCATCGGTGCAATGCACATACGCCTTGGGGCAGTAAGGGAACGCTTCCTTCAATTGATTGAGGATGCGAAATTCGCGCCCCATGTCGTGAGCGCTTTTGGCCTTGTGGCCGAAGGGAGGGCGGCGCAGGACGAATTCCTGTTCGGGGTACTGCAGCAGGTAGGTGAGATTGGACGCACCTCCCGGAAACTGACTGATGCGTGCGCTGCCGGTCAGGCCCTGAATGTGGGCTTTCAAATAGGGGTCGATCAGACCAGCGTCGAGTTCTTCGCCGGATCGGACCTGAGTGGACTGGTCGGTGAGCGCCATGCTTATCCCTGTCGTTTATTTCGGAGGATCAGGATCATTGACTAATCTAATGCGCGCTCAGGGTGAGGAACAGCGCATGTCGGCCGTTATAGGCGAGCGTGTTACGAAGTAATCAGCCGCTTTGATGCCCGACTCACCCAGGGCTGGCGAAAAAAAACCGAAGCCGGTCGGCTTCGGTTCTTCGGTGTTGAGCGAGGCGCCTGCGCGCTTAGGACGGAAACAGCTGGCTCAGTTTCATCGCCAGCATCATGTCGCCTTCCGCGCGCAGTTTGCCCGCCATGAACGCTTGCATGCCGTCGGTTTCGCCGCTGACGATGCCGGCGAGCGTGTCGCCATCCATGACCAGTGTCACTTGCGCATCAGGGTTTTCGCCTTCCTGCAACTCGCATGTCTTGTCCTTGACGATCAGGGAGAAGTGTTTGTCCTCGTCGATACGGAAGCCGAAAACCAGGTCCAGGCCTGCAGCGGCGCTTGGGTCGAACTTGGCTTTCATCGCTTGTACGGCGTCGGCTACGGAGGTCATGGTGTCATCCTTTTATTGAAGTGATTGCAGGCACCTCGCGGTGCAGTTGGCCGGGCTCACCGGTAAGTGATGAGCTCCGGCGCCTTCGTCAGTTGCAAATGTGCATGACTGTTGAAGGAAGCCAGCGACACCTCGCGCCCTCTGAATTTCAGGTGGTTGAGTGAGGTGTTGACGATTTGCCAGTTGAGTTCGAATGCTTGGGCCGCAGGGATGCGGGTGATCAGGTGAAGCAGGGCGGTGATGGTGCCGCCCGACGTGAAGACCGCGATGCGGTCGCTTGGCGCCGCTTGATCCAGGACAGCGTCCAGGCCGCGTCGGGCCTGTTCGACGAACGCGAGCCAGGTTTGCAGCGCCGGGGTATCGTGTTGGCCGCCGAGCCAGCGGCCAATGATCAGCGCGAACAGGCGCTGAAACTCGGCGCGGTTATGGGCGGCATTGCGCATGATCGCCAGCGCTTCGGGTTCGTCCGGCAGCATCGCCGGGAGCAGGGCGCGGATCACGCCTTCGGCGTCGAACTCATTGAATGATGGATCGGTGTCCAGCGCTGGGGTGGTCAGCCCGGCGGCATCCAGCTGCGCCATGACCGTCTCGGCGGTGTGGCGTTGGCGAAACAGACTGCCGCAAATGCAACGGTCGAACGTCAGGCCCAAGTGGGCGAAGTGCGCACCGAGGACTTCGGCCTGGCGATAACCGGTCGGCGACAGGACATCGTAGTCGTCGGCACCAAAAGAAGCCTGGCCATGTCGAATGAGGTAGATGCTGCCCACGTCCGCTTCGCCCCGGTACGTTGAAAGTGTTGGGAGGTTAGGAGGGCGGTGCAGGGTCTGTCAACGAAAAAACATACGCTTGTTTGAATTGTTCGACTGTCATCCCCTTTGGCCGTCGCTTCGCTGGCTCCCCGCCGGGTGCGACGGTATGCTGGGGCGTTCGCGATTCTGTCTCGGGCCTGCGATCCGGGCCCTGCACATGTAGGTAAGGAGCCTCTGTGGAGTTCATCTTCGATTACGCCAGCTTCCTGGCAAAAACCGTCACCGTGGTCATAGCGATCATCGTGGTGCTGGTCATGATCGCCTCGCTACGGGGCCGCGGGCGTCGTGGCGGCGGTGGGCAGTTGCACGTGACCCGGCTCAACGATTTCTACAAGGGCCTGCGTGATCGCCTGGAAGGTTCACTGCTGGACAAGGCCAAGCTCAAGGCACTGCGCAAGGCCCAGGCCAAGGAGCAGAAGAAGGACAGAAAGCAGGGCGAGGTGAAACAGCGGGTCTATGTGCTGGATTTCAACGGCGACATCAAAGCGTCCGCTACTGAAAGCATGCGCCATGAGATCACCGCGTTGCTCAGCCTCGCCACGGGCAAGGACGAAGTGGTGCTGCGCCTGGAAAGCGGCGGCGGCATGGTCCACAGCTACGGCCTGGCCTCCTCGCAATTGGCGCGTATCCGTCAGGCGGGGATCCCGCTGACGGTGTGCATCGACAAGGTCGCGGCCAGCGGTGGTTACATGATGGCGTGCATCGGCAATCGCATCATCAGCGCACCGTTTGCGGTGTTGGGTTCAATCGGCGTCGTGGCGCAACTGCCCAACGTGAACCGTCTGCTGAAAAAGCACGACATCGACTTCGAAGTCCTGACCGCCGGTGAGTACAAGCGAACCCTGACGGTCTTCGGCGAAAACACCGAAAAAGGTCGTGAAAAATTCCAGCAGGACCTGGACATTACCCATGAGCTGTTCAAGAACTTCGTTGCCAGCTATCGCCCGCAGTTGCACATCGATGAAGTGGCGACGGGCGAGGTCTGGCTGGGCATGGCGGCCAAGGACAAGCTGCTGGTAGACGACCTCCAGACCAGCGACGAATACCTCGCCGACAAGGCGAAAACCGCTGATGTGTTTCATCTGCACTATGCCGAACGCAAGAGCCTGCAGGAGCGCGTCGGGCTTGCTGCGAGTGGGTCAGTGGATCGCTTGGTGACCGGCTGGTGGAGCCGATTGACTCAACAGCGGTTCTGGTAATTATTTTGTTGTGGGAGCGCGCTTGCCCGCGATGACGTTGTGCCAGGCGACATCTGTGTCATAGGCACGCCGCCATCGCGGGCAAGCGCGCTCCTACGATACGAGTTGTTGATCGTTCCCACGCTCTGCGTGGGCACGCAGCCTTGGACGTTCTGCGTCCGGTGACGCGGAGCGTCACGCGATTCATTCCCACGCGGAGCGTGGGAACGATCAACGATACGAGTGATAACAAAAAGCCCCGGCTTCGTGAGAAGCCGGGGCTTTTTGTTGCTCGCCAATCAGCGTCGAATCAACGACGACGGAACAGCGGCAGTGGCTCGTCGGTTGCAGCCTGGTACGTCACGGAGAAGTCTTTGAGGCTCTCCAGCGCTTCGTACGGGTCTTTGTCCGCGCGGATGGCAAAGGCGTCGAACCCGCAGCGACGCAGGTAAAACAACTGATCGCGGAGCACGTCGCCAATGGCCCGCAATTCGCCTTTGAAGCCATAGCGGTCGCGCAACAGCCGCGCATTGGAGTAACTGCGGCCGTCGGTGAAGGCCGGGAAGTTAAGGGCGATGACCTGGAACTGGTTGGCGTCGTCCCCGATTTCCTCGGCCTCTTCGTCGCTGTCCAGCCAAACGCCCAGGCCGCCGTCACGGGCCTTGAGCGCGTGGGCATGTTCACGCCACAGCGCCAGCGGCACGATCAGATCGTCGCAGTTGGACAGGCCGTCCAGGGGGGTGTCCTTGGGCAGCAGGTGCCAGGTCTCGTCCACGACTTCGTTGTTCTTAATGATTCGCTGCATAGACGCGCTCCTTGAAAGGGTCGATGCCGATACGCTGGTACGTGTCGATGAAGCGCTCGTCCTCGTTGCGTTTCTCGACGTAGACGTTGATCAGTTTCTCGATCACGTCCGGCATGTCGTCCTGCGCGAACGACGGGCCAAGGATCTTGCCCAGGCTCGCGTCGCGGCTGGCGCTGCCGCCCAGCGACACCTGGTAGAACTCTTCGCCTTTCTTGTCCACGCCCAGAATGCCGATGTGGCCGACGTGGTGGTGGCCGCATGCGTTCATGCAGCCGGAGATGTTGAGGTCCAGCTCGCCAATGTCGAACAGGTAGTCCAGGTCATCGAAACGGCGCTGGATGGACTCGGCGATAGGAATCGACTTGGCGTTGGCCAGCGAGCAGAAGTCACCGCCGGGGCAGCAGATGATGTCGGTCAGCAGACCGATGTTCGGGGTTGCGAAACCTTGCTCGCGCAGTTCGCCCCACATCGCGAACAGTTGGCTCTGTTCGACGTCGGCCAGAATCACGTTCTGCTCGTGGGAGGTACGCAATTGGCCGAAGCTGTAGCGGTCGGCCAGATCGGCGATGCCGTCCAACTGCTTGTCGGTGACATCGCCCGGCGCCACGCCCGTCGGCTTGAGCGACAGGGTGACGGCGGCGTAGCCAGGCTTCTTGTGCGCCAGGACATTGCGCGAGCGCCAGCGGGCAAACCCCGGGTGTTCCTTGTCCAGTGCCGACAGTTCGGCGCTGAAGTCGGGCAACGTCTTGTAATCGGGGTCGACGAAGTGCCGGGCCACGCGGTGCACTTCGGCTTCGGTGAGGGTGGTCTGGCCGCCACGCAGGTGAGCCATTTCCGCCTCGACCTTCTCGGCAAAGACTTCCGGGGTCAGTGCCTTGACCAGAATCTTGATCCGCGCCTTGTACTTGTTGTCGCGACGGCCATAGCGGTTGTAGACCCGCAGGATGGCGTCCAGGTAGCTGAGCAGGTCCTGCCAGGGCAGGAATTCATTGATGAACGCCCCCACCACTGGGGTACGGCCCAGACCGCCACCCACCAGCACGCGGAAGCCCAGCTCGCCGGCAGCGTTTTTCACCGGCTCCAGGCCGATGTCGTGCACCTCGATGGCGGCCCGGTCAGAAGTCGAGCCGTTGATCGCGATCTTGAATTTGCGCGGCAGGTAGGCGAATTCCGGGTGGAAAGTCGTCCATTGACGGACGATTTCGCACCAGGGGCGCGGGTCAACCAGTTCGTCGGCAGCGACGCCGGCAAACTGGTCCGTGGTGACGTTGCGCAGGCAGTTGCCGCTGGTCTGGATCGCGTGCATCTGCACGGTGGCCAGTTCAGCGAGAATATCGGGAATGTCTTCCAGCGCGGGCCAGTTGAACTGCACGTTCTGGCGGGTGCTGATGTGCGCGTAGCCCTTGTCGTAGTCGCGGGCGATTTTCGCCAGCATCCGGGCCTGACGGGACGTCAGTTGGCCGTAGGGCACAGCCACGCGCAGCATCGGGGCGAAGCGCTGGATATAAAGGCCATTTTGCAGCCGAAGCGGGCGAAATTCTTCTTCGCTCAGCTCGCCGGCCAGATAGCGGCGGGTCTGGTCGCGGAACTGCTTGACGCGGTCCTCGATGATCCGCTGATCGTACTCGTCGTATACGTACATGGTGGTCCTGTTCTCAGGCGATTCACTGCTGCCTGGACGCACAGAGAGGCGATGCGATGTCACCTGCGTTCGGTGCGTCCCAACAAATCTGCGCGCACGGTCGCGCAGCCTCCAACGAGGCCGGGGGAGGTTACCAGTTTGCTGATATGCGCAAAAGTGAAGTTTGAATATAAGCAAAGAACCGGAAGTAATAAGCCCTTCGTCAGCCGCTTTCGCCCTGACTTGTGCAAAGGACAGGCCTCGACTTTACTCTGTCAAGAGCCGAGGTCAACCGTCTTCGGTCGGCGCCGGAGCCTGTGAAAGGCCGTTCGCGGCAGCCAGGCGATTGAGGCGGCTGATGCGGGCGGGCCGCAGGTTCGCTGAGTGGCCGTGCCGCTGCGCAAGGTGCGTCGATGATTTCGATGTCACCGGTTCATCTGCAATCACCCATAAGAAGCACAAGAGGCGATGCAATGAGTAGATCCCATCCTAAAACTGCCAAGTCCGACAGTCGCGTAGACGCCTGGGCGATTCTCTTCCTGATCATCCTCGTGGTGGGGGCCGCCGTTTTCTGGGTCAGCCATCAATAGCAGCGATACCCGCTTCACGCAGGGGTACGACTTACCCGCCAGCGGCCGATAAGGTATAAGCAGACCTAGCGGGTCGGCGAACGACTTATGGGTGATGAGGCTCGGTGTCCATGATCAGGTGTTTCATTGGCTGCCTCATGTGTGGCGTGGCTTGGCTGTGGGGCGGGGCAGCGTGGGCGGCCTCGGTGGTATTTCTCAATCCCGGCTCGGTGCCGGACCCGTACTGGAACAGTTACTCGCGTTTCATGCAGGCTGCAGCGGATCGCCTGGGCATGGGCCTGACCATTCACTACACCAACCGTGACACCCGCACTTTGCTGACCTTTGCTCGCGAGGCGTTGCAAGGCAGTGCGCGGCCTGACTACCTGGTATTTTCCAACGAACTGAACGTCGCCCCGGAAATCCTGCGCTTGTCGCGGGGCAGCGGCGTCAAGCTGCTGGCCGTCAATAACACCTTCACCGCGGATCAATTGAGCATCCTCGGTGATCTGCGCACTCGCTACCCGGATTTTCTCGGCAGCGTCGTGGCCAACGATGAAGAGGGCGGCTACCTGGTCGCCAAGCGCCTCATCGAATCCCGCCCGTCGAACGCCTCAGGCCAGCCAGTGGAAATGCTCGCCTTTTCCGGCACCAACACCACACCGGTGTCTCTGCAGCGGGAGCAAGGTCTGTACCGGGCGCTGGCCGAACACCCTGAAGTCCGCTTGCGCCAGATCGTGCTGGGCGGCTGGCGGCGGGACAGGGCTTACGAACAGGCGCAAGTACTGCTCAAGCGCTATCCGGCCATCAGCCTCATCTGGACGGCCAGCGATTTGATGGCGTTCGGCGTGATCGACGCAGTGGGCGAAAGCGGAAAGCGCCCCGGGGTCGACGTGTCGCTTGGCACCGTCAACGACTCCACGGCCGCGTTGCAGGCGCTGGTGCAAGGCCAATTGAGTGTGGTGGTCGGCGGCCATTTCACCTTGGGAGGCTGGGCGCTGGTGTTACTGAACGATTACGACCGCGCCGACAGCCGCACTCGCTCGCCCATCGGCACTTGGCGCGTGCGGGCGATGCAGGTTCGGGAACGCAGCGACAGTGTCCGCTTCATGCAGGCCAATAACCAGGACGACTATGGCATCGATGTGCGCCAGTTCGTGGGTGGCCACAGCCCGGCGGGTGTGGCGTACCCCTTTGAGCGGGTCGAGGCAGTGCGCTGAACCGGTCACTGAACAGACACTGATGTTCAGCGCGGAGCTCCGCGGTCAGCGGGGCCGACCGACTTGTCTGTCCAGCGGTTACTCGTCATACCCCAGATTCGGCGCTAGCCAACGTTCGGTGACGCGCATCTCCTGGCCTTTGCGGGCGTTGTAACTTTCGACCTGATCCTTGTCCACCTTGCCCACGGCGAAGTACTGGGCCTGTGGATGAGCGAAATACCAGCCACTCACCGCCGCTGCCGGGAACATCGCGTAGTGCTCGGTGAGAAACACACCGCTGATGCCAGGCTTGCCATCGCCCTGCGTCGGATCGAGCAGATCGAACAGCACGCCTTTTTCGGTGTGGTCCGGGCACGCCGGGTAGCCGGGCGCCGGGCGGATGCCGACATACTGCTCCTTGATCAAGGCTTCGTTGTCCAGTTGCTCATCCCTGGCGTAACCCCACCAGGTTTTGCGCACTTCCTGGTGCAGCCATTCTGCGCAGGCTTCCGCCAGGCGGTCGGCCAGGGCCTTGACCATGATCGCGTTGTAGTCGTCGCCCTTGTCCTGATAGGCCTTGGCCACTTCTTCGGCACCGATGCCCGCGGTGGTGATGAAGCCCCCCACATAATCCGTCACGCCGCTGTCTTTCGGTGCGACGAAGTCGGCGAGGGAAAAGTTTGGCTTGCCATCGGTCTTGATCGTCTGCTGACGCAGGTGATGCAACTTCGCCAGAGGCTGGCCGTTGTCGTCGAACAGTTGGATATCGTCATGATCGACTTGATTGGCCGGCCAGAAGCCAAACACAGCCCGACCACGGATCAGTTTCTCGTCGATCAGCTTGCGCAGCATTTCCTGTGCATCCGCAAACAGTACGGTCGCTGCTTCGCCCACCACCTCGTCGGTGAGGATGCGCGGGTATTTGCCGGCCAGATCCCATGAAATGAAGAACGGCGTCCAGTCGATGTAATCCACCAGCACGTTCAAATCGATGTCTTCCAGCACCCGGGCGCCAGTGAAGGTCGGCTTGACGGGGGCATAAGCGGCCCAGTCGAACTGAGGCTTCTTGGCGATGGCCGCACTGTAGCTCAGGCGTTCAGTGCGGGCGCTACGCGCGGAGGTGCGTTCGCGAACCTCCACATACTCGGCGCGGGTTTTCTCGATGAACCCGGCTTTGAGCTCCTTGGACAGCAGTTGCGTGGCGACACCCACGGCGCGAGAAGCGTCGGTGACGTACACGACCGCATCATTGCTGTACTTCGGTTCGATCTTGACCGCGGTGTGGGCTTTCGACGTGGTAGCACCGCCGATCATCAGTGGGAGATGGAAATCCTGGCGCTGCATTTCGCGGGCTACGTGGACCATCTCGTCCAGCGACGGCGTGATCAGGCCGGAAAGGCCGATGATGTCGCATTTTTCCTCCTTGGCCACCTGCAGGATCTTCTCTGCAGGCACCATGACGCCGAGGTCGACGATGTCGTAGCCGTTACAGCCCAGCACCACGCCGACGATGTTCTTGCCGATGTCATGCACGTCGCCTTTCACGGTAGCCATGAGGATTTTGCCCTTGGCTTCCGGCTTGTCGCCTTTTTCCGCTTCGATGAAGGGGATGAGGTGCGCCACGGCCTGCTTCATCACCCGGGCCGATTTCACCACCTGAGGCAGAAACATCTTGCCCGAGCCGAACAGGTCGCCGACCACGTTCATCCCCGCCATCAGCGGGCCTTCGATGACTTCGATCGGCCGGGCGAAGGTCAGGCGCGAAGCCTCGGTGTCTTCGACGATGTGGGTGGTGATGCCCTTGACCAGCGCATGCTTGAGGCGCTCATTGACCTCCCAGCCGCGCCATTCCTCGGTCTCGGCTTCCTTGACTGAACCGTCACCCTTGAATTCGTCGGCGATGGCCAGCAGCACTTCGGTGCCGTCATCGGTGCGGTTGAGCACCACATCCTCCACCGCGTCGCGCAGCTTGACCGGGATCTCGTCATAGATTTCAAGCTGACCGGCGTTGACGATGCCCATGGTCAGGCCATTGCGGATCGCGTGCAGCAGGAAGACCGAGTGGATCGCCTCGCGCACCGGGTTGTTGCCCCGGAACGAGAACGACACGTTGGACACGCCGCCCGAGGTCAGCGCATAGGGCAATTCATCACGAATGTAGGCGCAGGCATTGATGAAATCGACGGCGTAGTTGTCGTGCTCCTCGATGCCGGTGGCGATGGCAAAGATGTTCGGGTCGAAGATGATGTCTTCCGGTGGGAAGCCGACTTCATTGACCAGGATGTCGTAGGAGCGCTTGCAGATCTCTTTCTTGCGCGCCTCGGTGTCGGCCTGACCGGCCTCGTCGAACGCCATGACCACCACCGCTGCGCCGTAGCGCTTGCACAATTTGGCGTGATGGATGAACTGCTCGACGCCTTCTTTCATGCTGATCGAGTTGACGATGCCCTTGCCCTGGATGCACTTGAGGCCGGCTTCGATCACCTCCCATTTCGACGAGTCGATCATGATCGGCACGCGGGAAATGTCCGGTTCGCCGGCAATCAGGTTGAGGAAGGTGACCATCGCCTTCTTCGAATCCAGCATGCCTTCGTCCATGTTGATGTCGATCACCTGCGCGCCGGCCTCGACCTGCTGCAGAGCGACTTCCAGCGCTTCGGTGTAATTGTCTTCCCGAATCAGCCGGGCGAACTTGGCGGAACCGGTGATGTTGGTGCGCTCGCCGACGTTGACGAACAACGACTGACGATCGATGGTGAAAGGCTCAAGGCCCGACAGACGACAGGCTTTCGGAATGTCCGGAATGGCACGCGGCATGTAGTTGGCCACGGCGTTGGCGATGGCCTTGATGTGCGCCGGGGTAGTGCCACAGCAGCCACCGACGATGTTCAGGAAGCCGCTCTGGGCGAACTCTTGGACCACTTTGGCCATTTCTGCCGGAGATTCGTCGTACTCGCCGAATTCGTTCGGTAGACCGGCGTTCGGGTGGGCGGATACGTGGGTGTCGGCTTTGTTCGACAGTTCTTCCAGGTACGGACGCAGCTCGCTGGCGCCCAAGGCGCAGTTCAGGCCCACGGAAATCGGCTTGGCGTGACGCACCGAGTTCCAGAATGCTTCGGTGGTCTGGCCGGAGAGGGTGCGGCCCGAGGCGTCGGTGATGGTGCCGGAAATCATGATCGGCAGCTCGAAGCCTAATTCGTCGAACACCCCTTGTACGGCGAAGATCGCCGCCTTGGCGTTCAAGGTGTCGAAGATGGTTTCGATGAGGATCATGTCCGCACCGCCTTCGATGAGGCCTTTGGTGGCTTCGGTGTAGTTCTCGACCAGTTCGTCGAACGTGACGTTGCGATAGCCCGGATTATTGACGTCGGGCGACAGCGAGCAGGTGCGGCTGGTCGGGCCGAGAACGCCGGCGACGAAGCGCGGCTTGTCGGGGGTTTCGAGGGTCTTGGCGTCCGCCACCTGACGGGCGAGGCGCGCGCCTTCCATGTTCAGCTCATAGACCAGCGCTTCCATGCCGTAGTCGGCCTGGGACACTTGCGTAGCGTTGAAGGTGTTGGTTTCGAGGATGTCCGCACCGGCGTCCAGGTATTCTTTCTCAATGGCGCCGATCACGTCGGGGCGCGTGAGGACCAGCAGGTCGTTGTTGCCCTTGACGTCGCTTGGCCAGTCGGCGAAGCGTTTACCGCGGTAGTCTTCTTCCTCCAGGCGAAAGCTCTGGATCATGGTGCCCATGCCGCCATCCAGAATCAGGATGCGCTCGTTGAGCGCTTGATGGAGTGCTTTGAGACGCGCGTTGCGATCAGACATAGGCCTACCTGGAAGACAAAAGCGAAAAGATGACGATGAAAGGTGCGAAATAATAGCAAACCTGCACGCTTTTAAACCGTGACGCGATTTAGATGAATTCTGTTCATGTTGATGGCGGCTCGCCACAGGTAGAATCGTTCCGGTTTTTTCTTCTCAGGACGTTCGTTCCATGTTGCATCGCGTGTTTGCCATTGTCTTGGCGGTATTTTCCTGCGGTGCAGCGTTCGCGCAGTCACCCTCCGGATCGACCCCGGCGTCTCACCCGGCAATTTCCTACAGTCGTGATATCCAACCGATCTTCACCGAGAAATGCGTAGCCTGCCATGCATGCAACGACGCGGCCTGCCAGTTGAACCTGGGCAGCGGCGAAGGCGTGCTGCGCGGCGCGTCCAAGGTGCCGGTGTACCAAGGGGAGCGCAGCCAGGCCATTGCGCCAACGCGGATTTTCTATGATGCCGAGGGCCCGGAGGCCTGGCGCAAGAAAGGCTTTTACTCGGTGCTCGACGGCCAGAGCAATCAGGCGGCGTTGATGGCGCGCATGCTGGAGTTCGGGCACCGCACGCCGTTGGTGCCCAATGCCAAACTGCCCGATGACATCCAGCTTGGACTCAACCGGGAGAACATGTGCCCGCTGCCTCAGGAGTTCGACGGTTACGCCGCCTCTCATCCGCGGCAAGGCATGCCGTTGGCGGTGACCGGGCTGACGGACGCGCAGTACGACACCTTGCAAAGCTGGCTGGCGGCCGGGGCGCCGGTGGAGCAGGCGCCTTTGCAGCCAAGTGCAGGCGAGGCGGCGCAGATCACCGAATGGGAGCAGCTGTTCAACCGCCCGGGTTCCACGCAAGCGCTGGTCGCGCGCTGGCTCTACGAGCACCTGTTCCTGGCGCACATCTACTTCACCGGCGGCGAGCCCGGGCACTTCTTCCAGTGGGTCCGCTCGCGTACCCCCAGCGGTCAGCCCGTGGACCTGATCGCCACCCGCCGTCCCGACGACGATCCGGGCACGACGTTCTATTACCGCCTGATGCCGGTGCAAGGCGTGATCGTGCACAAGACCCACATCACCTACCCGATGGGGCCGGAGAAGCTGGCGCGGGTCAAGCAGCTGTTCTACAGCGGCGATTGGCATGCCACCGAGTTGCCGGGGTATGGCCCTCAGCGCCGCGCCAATCCGTTCGATACCTTCAAGGAAATTCCGGCCGTGGCGCGTTATCAGTTCATGCTGGATAACGCCGAATACTTCGTGCGCACCTTCATTCGAGGGCCGGTCTGTCGGGGCGAGATCGCAACGGATGTGATCCGCGACCATTTCTGGGCCTTGTTCCAGGAGCCGGCCCACGATCGGTACGTCACCGACGCCGCCTACCGTGCCGAGGCCACGCCGTTGCTGGCGATGCCGGGCCAGAACGATGACGTGGGCAGCGTGCTGAGCCTGTGGCTCGACTATCGCAACAAGCGCAATGCCTATGAGGACCTGCGCCGGGACGCCTACGCGCACATGCCGCCGCCGGGTTGGGCCACGCTGTGGGCCGGCAACGACAACGCGTTGCTTACCATCTTCCGGCACTTCGACAGTGCGACCGTCAACAAAGGCCTGATCGGCGACCTGCCGACCACCGTCTGGCTGTTCGACTACCCATTGCTGGAGCGCACGTATTACCAACTGGTGGTGAATTTCGACGTCTACGGCAACGTCTCCCATCAGGTTCAGACGCGGCTGTATTTCGACCTGATTCGCAATGGCGCCGAGGTCAACTTCCTGCGCCTGATGCCTGCCGACGCGCGCGACGACATTCTCGGCAGTTGGTACCAGAACAGCGGAAAGCTGAAAATGTGGCTGGACTACCAGGCCATCGACGACGACACGCCCACCGGCATGAAGCTGGATGAAAAGGCCCCTCAGCGTGATTTCGAACGCAAGTTGATCGAACGCGCGGGCACGCTCAACGTCGCACCTGACCCGATCAATCGTTGTTCCGGCGCGTACTGCTCACGTCCCGGTATCGGGCCGGTGTTCAGTGACGTGGAGCAGGCACTCAGCCGCTTGGTGGCAAGGCCGGCTGCAGGGCTCAGGGTCATCGATCAATTGCCTGAAGCCACGATGTTACGCATCCAGGACGGCACGGGTAAGCGCATCGTCTACAGCATGCTGCGCAACCGTGCGCACACCAACGTCGCATTCCTCCTTGGCGAGGCCTACCGCTACGAGCCGGGGCTGGACAACCTGACCATCTACCCAGGTGTCCTCACCAGCTACCCGAATTTCATGTTCAACATTCCGGCCAATGAAGTCCCTGCATTCGTCGATGCGATGGAACAGGCTCGCGGCCACAAGGATGCGTTCGAGAAAATCGTCGAGCGCTGGGGCGTGCGGCGCAGCCACCCGCTGTTCTGGACCTATTTCCACGATTTGGACCGGTACATCCAGGAAACCGAACCTCAGGAGGCGGGCGTGCTGGACATGAATCGGTACGAGAATCTCTGACACCCGAAGCGGGCGCACGGCGGGCGATTGACCGAAAAATCCTGATAAATCATGGCTCGCAGCCATTATGCAGCCCGTCAGTGCCTGCGAACCTTTTGCCCGACATCGACTCCGACCCCTGAGTCGCCCCCGCGAGACCTGGGCCTTTTCGAAGGCTGAGATCGCGGGTCAAACTGGTGTGAGCAAGAGGTTGCAGATGTTGATTTCGGTTCAAGCCCTGCGGGCACTCGCCGCGTGGGTCGTTGTATGTCACCACTTCATGCAGATTTTTTTCGACTTCCATCCCAGCGGCCCGATTGGCCGTTTCTTCACCGAGAAAGGCGCCGTGGGCGTCGATATCTTTTTCGTCATTAGCGGGTTGGTGATCTACCTCTCCACCGTCGACAAGGACATTCCCGCTCGCCGTTTCATGCTCCATCGCATCATTCGCATCGTCCCGGCCTACTGGCTCTACACACTGGCCATGGGGCTGCTGGTGGTCATGGCCCATCCGTTGTTACCTCACCAGGTGGTCGATTGGCAGAGCTTTGTCCTGTCGCTGCTGTTCATTCCTTCGGAAAACCCTGGCGGCTATGGCTTGTACCCCACGCTGAACGTCGGCTGGACACTGAACTACGAAATGCTGTTCTACGTGCTGTTTTCCATGGTGTTCCTGTTCCAGCAACGCTTGCGCCCGTTGATCATCGCCGCGGCCCTGGTGGCGGTGACCGACGTGTTGGGGCGCTCGGGGCTGGTCAGCCGGTTTTACGGGAACGACATTGTTTACGAATTCCTGCTGGGGATCGGCGTGGGTATCTTGTACCGCCGTGGCTGGATCGCCGAGCGCTTGTGGTTGCCGCTGCTGGCCATCGGCGCGGCGTTGCTGACCATCAAGCAATTGCCGCCAGACCTTCGCATCATCAACTGGGGGCTGCCCAGTGCGGTCATCGTGGTGGCGTGCCTGTCGCTGGAGCCTTACCTGCGCGGCAGCCGACTGCTCAAAGCCATGGGTGATTGCTCCTATTCGGTGTATCTGTTGCACGTACTGGTGCTGTACGGGGGCTGGCTGGCAACCGAGCGCTATGGCCTGAACCCCTACGCAGCGTTTGCCGTGTGTGTGCCGATCATCGCCCTGGGGGCGTGGCTGAGTTACGAATGGATCGAGAAAGGTCTGTACCGTCGCCTCAAGGGCTGGCTGGACCGCAGGAGAACGGTCGAGCAGGGTACCGCAGCGCGTTGAGAATGGTGATTGGGACTATTACCTGAGCGAATTACTGGGACTTTGTCAGTTGCCGTGGAATGGCGTAAACTCCGCCCCACGTCTGCGAGGAAATTTCATGACCGCTATTACGATTACAGATGCCGCCCACGATTACCTGGCCGATCTGCTGCAAAAGCAGAACACCCCTGGCATCGGCATCCGCGTGTTTATTACCCAGCCTGGCACCCAATACGCTGAAACCTGTATCGCTTACTGCAAGCCCGGCGAAGAGAAACCGGAAGACAAGGCCGTCGGCCTGAAAAGCTTCACCGCCTGGATCGACTCGTTCAGCGAAGCGTTCCTGGAAGACGCGGTGGTGGATTACGCCACCGACCGCATGGGCGGTCAACTGACCATCAAGGCGCCGAACGCCAAAGTGCCCATGGTCAACGCCGACAGCCCCATCAACGAGCGCATCAATTATTACCTGCAGACCGAGATCAATCCCGGCCTGGCCAGCCATGGCGGTCAGGTGACGCTGATCGACGTGATCGAGGAAGACGAGCGCAACATTGCGGTGCTGCAATTCGGAGGTGGTTGCCAAGGGTGCGGCCAAGCCGATGTGACACTCAAGGAAGGCATCGAGCGCACCCTGCTGGAGCGCATTCCTGAGCTGTCCGGCGTGCGCGATGTGACCGACCATACGCAGAAAGAGAACGCCTACTACTGATCGGCGGCTCAATTGCGCAAAATGCCCCGACTCGTCGGGGCATTTTCATTTGCGTCAGGTGGCGCTCATGGCTGGCATCAAGGCCTGAACAGATGCGCATGGCCGGCGCGATACAGCGATGACTCCCCGAACACTTCATTGCCCAGCACCCGGCCTACCAGAATCAGCGCGGTGCGGCGGAAGCCCTTGGCTCGCACCTTTTCTTCGATGTCTGCCAGCGTTCCCTGCGCCCAGTCCTGATCAGGCCAACTGGCCCGATGAATCACGGCAATCGGGCAGTCGGCGCCGTAATGCGGGGTCAATTCCGCGACAATGTTCGCCAAGTGCTTGACCCCCAGGTGAATGGCCATGGTCGCCCGGTGCCGAGCCAACTCGTGCAGCGATTCGCCTTCGGGCATGGCGGTGTTGTTGGCGTATCGGGTCAGAATGACGCTTTGGGAAATGTCCGGCAGCGTCAGTTCGGTCCCGAGCAAGGCCGCACACGCTGCCGTGGCAGTGACCCCCGGGATGATTTCGAATGGAATGTTCAGCGTGCGCAGGCAACGGATCTGTTCACCGATCGCGCCGTAGAGGCTAGGGTCGCCCGAATGGACCCGTGCCACATCCTGGCCTTGTGCATGAGCGGATTTCATCAAGGCGATGATCTGATCGAGGTGAAGCGCCGCGCTGTTGATCACCTGGCTCGCTCGATGCCCCTCCAAGAGGGCGGGTGGGACCAGCGAGCCGGCGTAGATGATCACCGGGCAGGTGCGGATCAGACGCTGGCCTTTGACGGTGATCAGGTCAGGATCGCCAGGGCCTGCACCGATGAAAAAAACAGTCATTGAAACTCCGAAGGGCTGAAGCAGGGGCCGACCCCTTTGAACCTCATGTTTCGCGAAGACGTCGGGCTAAGCGTGTAGTGAAGAGGAAGGCGAAACCTGGGCTCGGCTAATGGCCATTGCCAGGGTCGCACGCGTGCTGTGGCGGCGTTCGATCACCAACTCGGCGGGTTGGTGACTCAGGTGGGTGGCCAGCGCCAGGGCCGAACTTTCGGCCACCCCGTAGCAGCCAGTGTGGTTGAAGGAGACCTGCGAGCGGTGGCTGAGGCGGGATTCGAAAGCCACCAATTGCCCCGCATCGAAAAAATGCAACGGCAGTGAAAGGTGTTCGGCGAGCTCAAGCAACCCGGCCTCCGTGGACTTGGTGTCGATGGAGGCGAGGGCGGTGATCTCGTTCAGGGCCATCCGATGTTCGAGCAGCGTGACTTCGACCAACCCCATCAACACCTCCGCCGGGCAACCGCGCTGGCAGCCAAGGCCGATCACGCGGACCGGTCGAGGAGGGCGTGCGCTCATATTGCAGGGTCTAAACCGGCTTGGGTCTGACGGGCGTCCTGGCGGCGGAACAACCACGCGCTGATCAGGCCCATCGCCACCCAGAACAACGCGTTGGTCAACAGCGAAGCCACTTTGAATTCGGCCTCCAGTGCCTCGGGCGCCAGCGCGGCATGCACCTGCGGCTGCGGTGCGCCGATCACGTGCGGCACCACCAGAATCGCGGCGCCGAGCGCTTTCAACAATCCGCTGCGGGCAAACACGATCAATGCCAGTCCGACGGCCGTGGATGCCGCCGTACCGATCCACCAGATCTGTCGTTGGGTCAGGTCAGCCGCTGCCGTACCGGGCAACTCGGGCGGCAAGCCCAGCGTGGGCGCCAGGACAAACACCGCGTAACCGGCCAACCCCCACAGCGCGCCCTGACGAACGCCAGCGGGCTCGCGCAAGGTGTACAGCGCCGCCAGCATGAGCGAGAACCCGACCGCGACGACCAAGTTGCCACCGGTGGTGGACAGGACACGCTGCCAACCGTCCTCCGGCTCCCAGGCTTGCTCATCGTGCACATGGCCGCTCATGGCGCCTTCCGCGTGCTCATGCATTTCGGCGGCCGGAGCCTTTTCGTAGGTTTCTGCCTTGAGGATCAACGGCGCGACCCAGAAACTTTGCAGCAACGTCAGGATCAGGGCCGCGAGCAGCCCGGTGAAGCCGGCCGTTTGAGCGATACGCTTGAACATGGGAGCGAACCTCAATGGCAAGGGAAGGCGGAGCTGTGACGGGTATCGTGGGCGGCATTGTGGACGGCCGCGATGTGAGAGAAACCGGCGAAGTAGACCAGGCAGGCGCCAAGCACCATGGCGCTGATGGCGGCGGTCAGGCGTTGGGTCAAGGTGCTGGTAGAAGAGGCGGTATGGCTGGCGGTGCTGATCGACATGGCGGTTCCCTCGTGGTGTTGGCGTAGGGAAGGCGCAAGCGAGCCACGGACGGTCGTCAGTCGCGAACTCAACAGCGCCCGCCCACCGCGGGTTTGTCAGGTGTCAATGTCGGGCCGGTCTCCGGGCTTGCGAGGGGCACCGAAGATGCCTTCAAGAATCGCCTTCCCATATCGCTGACCGACACAGTGGATCTGATCCTTCGCTCGCTTACCGTTGCGGGGGCAGCACCGGACTTGCGCAGAGTCGCCCTCTGCACGCACCGGTTTCCCGTTTCACCCTGTGAAGGGCACCCGTAACAAGGTGTGTAGGAGAGCATGGCGGCGCGCAACCGTCAATTGGCCGCGTCGTCGCCAACGGACACTTCGAGTGAGGTGGGCTCGCAGTGACCCTGCCAGCCTCTGCCGGATGCACATTGACCTCGGCCCGCCCACTGCGTAGCCTTGCGCAGTCGAGGTTCGCCGGCCCGGCCTTGCCTGGGCACCGGCGCTAAGAAGGGAATGTGGTCAATGCCACAGCTGCCCCCGCAACTGTAAACGGTCATGTTCATTGCACAGCCACTGCGCGAGCGGGAAGGCGCGATGAATGCGCCGCCACTGGCTCAGCCAGTGCTGCGCCGCCGTGAGCCAGGAGACCTGCCTCGAAGCGGACGAAACGTCCACGCATTCTCATTACAACCGGGCGGGGTGATCCGGTGGCGAATCGAGCGGCGCGCCTGTCCACAGCGACAGCGGCCCGCAGTACTCGTCCTGTCTGCCCGCCGCTGTGCCCGAGGGCAATCATGAAAACACTGGCCAAACTCCCCGTCACCATCGTCACCGGCTTCCTCGGCTCGGGTAAAACCACCCTGTTACGCCATATGCTCGACCACGCCGAGGGGCGTCGCATCGCGGTCATCGTCAACGAATTCGGCGAACTGGGTATCGACGGCGACATCCTCAAGCAATGCACCATTGGCTGTACCGAGGAAGAGGCCACCGGGCGGGTGTACGAACTGGCGAACGGCTGCCTCTGCTGCACCGTTCAGGAAGAATTTTTCCCGGTGATGCAGGAGTTGGTCGCCCGTCGCGGCGATCTGGACCACATCCTCATTGAAACTTCCGGTCTGGCGCTGCCAAAGCCGTTGGTCCAAGCCTTCCAGTGGCCGGAGATCCGCAACGCCTGCACCGTCGATGCGGTGATCACGGTCGTCGACAGCCCGGCGGTGGTCGCCGGCACGTTCGCCGCCTTCCCGGAGCAAGTGGACGCCCAGCGCAAGCTCGATCCCAATCTGGACCACGAATCGCCCCTGCACGAGCTGTTCGCCGATCAATTGGCCAGCGCGGATCTGGTGATTCTGAACAAGGCCGATCAATTGGACGCCGCCGCGCTCGCTGCGGTGCGGGCGGAAGTCGCCGAAGAGCTGCCTGCGGCGGTGAAAATCGTCGAGGCCAGCAAAGGGCAGCTGCCGCTCACTGTGCTGTTGGGGCTGGGTGCCGAGTCAGAATTGCACATCGACGGGCGCAAGACGCACCACGATCACCACGACGGCGAGGACCACGACGATCACGATCACGATGCCTTCGACTCGATTTCCATTGCGCTGCCGCAAGCCGATGAAGCGCTGTTGCTCGACGCCCTGACGCAAGCGGTCGTGCAGCACGGCATTCTGCGGGTAAAAGGCTTCGTGGCCATTCCCGGCAAGCCCATGCGCCTGCTGGTGCAAGGTGTCGGCACGCGCTTCGACAAGCACTTCGACCGGCCATGGAAAGCCGACGAGGCCCGCGAAAGCCGCCTGGTGCTGATCGGCCAGGACCTGGACGCCGCCGTGCTCGAAGCTCAATTGCGCCAAGCCATTCAGGGGTAAGGCATGCACCTGCTGCGCACCCAGCCCGGCGGGTTCGTGCCCGACGACAGCATCGCCGACCTCGGCCAGACGCCTGCCGAGCTGGTGATCCTGTGCAGCGGTGATTCCCATTTGGCCCTGCTGGCAGAGACCGCACAGCAACTGCCGGAAGATTACCCCACGCTGCGGCTGGCCAATCCGATGCAGGTGCAGAACCACGCCTCGGTGGACCTGTATGTCGACCAGGTGCTGCGCCACGCCAAAGTGATTCTGCTGTCGCTGCATGGCGGGATCGGCTACTGGCGCTATGGGGTCGAGCGGCTGGTGGAGCTGGCTGCGGGTGCCAGAAAGGGCGAGGGCGTCAAACTGATCATGGTGCCGGGAGATGACCGCCCGGACCCCGAACTCAGTGAGCTCAGCACTGAGCCGTCGGAGGATCGCGAGCGCCTGTGGCACTACCTGCGTCAGGGGGGCAAACACAACGCGCTGCAGTTGTTCAATTGCCTGGCCGATCGCTGGCTGGGTAGGGATTACCCCTGGGAAGCCCCGCAGGTGTTGCCCCGCGTCGCTATTTACCACCCTCGAGTGGCTCGCGCTGCGTTGATTGATTGGCAGGCTGAGTGGCGCACCGATCAGCCAGTGGCTGCCGTGCTGTTCTATCGCTCCCACTTGCAAGCGGCCAATACCGCCTTCATCGACATCTTCTGCGAGCGCCTGGTGGCACAGGGGCTCAATCCGCTGCCTATCGCGGTCGCCAGCCTGAAAGAGCCCGCCTGCCTAGACGCGGTGCAGGACTGGCTCGACGAAGCGGGTTGCGAGATCATCCTCAACACCACCGGGTTCGCCCAGTCGACACCCGAAGCGCCGCATTTACGACCGTTCCGTCGTAATGTCCCGGTGATCCAGGCCATCTGCGCACAGGACAACGAACCGGGGTGGCGCGCCAGTGACCAAGGGCTGGGGCCGAGGGACCTGGCGATGCACATCGCATTGCCCGAACTGGATGGTCGGATCATCAGCCGACCGATCAGCTTCAAGGACCTGGCCTGGCGCAGCGAGCGCAGCCAGGCTGACGTGGTCTGCTACCGCGCCCAGCCCGAGCGGATGGATTTCGTCGCCGAATTGGCGCGGCGCTGGGTCACCCTGGCGCGCACTGCCAACGCCGACAAGCGGGTCGCGCTGATCCTGGCCAACTACCCGACCCGGGACGGGCGCATCGGTAACGGTGTTGGGCTGGATACGCCTGCGGCCGCGCTGAACATTCTCAAGGCATTGCAACAGCAGGGTTACCCCGTGGAAGGCCTGCCGCAGACCGGCACTGCGCTGATTCACGACCTGCTCGGCGGCGTCACCAACGACCCGGACGGTCGTGATCAACGGCCGTGTCATCAAAGCCTGGCGATGGACGACTACCTGGCGGCGTTCCAGGCCTTGCCCGAGGCCAACCAGCGAGCGGTGGTCGAGCGCTGGGGAGCGCCGCAGGACGATCCGATGTGCCGCAACGGCCGCATGATGGTGGCCGGGTTGCGGTTCGGCTTGATCTTCGTGGGCATCCAGCCGGCGCGCGGCTATGACGTCGACCACAGCGCCGTCTACCACGATCCGGACCTGGTGCCGCCCCATGGCTATCTGGCGTTCTATTTCTGGTTGCGCCAGGCATACGGCGCCCACGCGGTGGTCCATGTCGGCAAGCACGGCAACCTGGAGTGGCTGCCCGGCAAGGGCGTCGGCCTGTCCGAGCAGTGCTGGCCGGACGCGATCCTCGGCCCCATGCCCCATATTTACCCCTTCATCGTCAATGACCCGGGTGAAGGTGCACAGGCCAAGCGACGCACACAGGCGGTGATTATCGACCACCTCATGCCGCCGCTCACGCGGGCGGAAACCTATGGGCCGCTGCGCCACCTGGAATTGCTGGCGGACGAATATTACGAGGCGCAGCTCCTCGACCCGCGTCGGGCTCGCGAGCTGCAACGGGACATCCTCAAGCTGGTGCGCGAAACCCATTTGGACCGAGAGCTGGCACTGGACGAGCACCTGAACGGTGAAGCCGATGCGGCGATTTGGTTGCCGCGGCTCGACACCTATTTGTGCGACCTCAAGGAGTCGCAGATCCGCGACGGGCTGCATGTGTTCGGTGAGTCGCCCAGCGGCCGTTTGCGGGTCGACACGCTGCTGGCGATGCTGCGTGTACCCCGGGGCGATGGGCGCGGGGCCAATGCCAGTCTGCTGCGGGTGCTGAGCCAGGCGCTCGCACTGGAATTCGATCCTCTGGACTGCACCCTGGGCGATGCCTGGCAAGGTCCGAAACCTCAGGTTTTACATGAAGTCAGCGCCGAGCCTTGGCGAACCGTAGGTGATACCCGCGAGCGGCTCGAGCTATACGCGTGGCAAATGATCGCACAGGCGCTGGCAGATCCATCTGCGGTCAACTGCTTCGAAAACAATGAGTTAGAGATGGTTATTAACGCTGTTTCTCAGACGGTGGCGCCGCGTCTTGACGGCTGCGGTGCTGCAGAGCTCAAGGGATTGCTTGACGCGCTGAGCGGGCGCTTCGTGCCAGCCGGTCCCAGTGGCGCCCCCAGTCGAGGGCGGCTGGACGTTCTGCCGACCGGGCGCAACTTCTTCTCGGTGGACGTGCGCAACCTGCCGACCATGACGGCGTGGCGCATCGGCTTCCAGTCGGCCAACCTCTTGCTGGAGCGACATCTTCAGGACCATGGTGACTACCTGCGTCAACTGGGGCTGTCGGTATGGGGCACCGCAACCATGCGCACCGGTGGCGACGACATCGCCCAGGCCATGGCGCTGATGGGGGTGCGTCCGGTCTGGGCAACGGGCAGCCAGCGGGTCGATGATTTCGAGATCCTCCCGTTGAGCCTGCTGGACCGGCCCAGGGTCGATGTGACGTTGCGCGTGTCGGGATTCTTCCGCGATGCCTTCGCCAACCTGATCCGGCTGTTCGATGCGGCGGTGCAGGCCGTCGCTGCGCTGGACGAGCCTGACGACATGAATCCGCTGGCGGCCCGTGTGCGCCAGGAGCGCGCGCAATACGAGCAGGAAGGTCTGAGTGCGGAGCAGGCGGCAAAGCAGGCGGGCTGGCGCATCTTCGGTGCGAAGCCGGGCGCCTACGGCGCTGGGTTGCAGAACGCCATCGACGGACGTCTGTGGCAGAGCCGCGATGACTTGGCGCAGGTGTACCTCAACTGGGGAGGCTACGCGTATGGAGCTACAGACGAAGGCACGCCTGCCCGCCAGGATTTTGCCAACCGCCTGAGCCAGGTGCAGGCCGTCCTCCAGAATCAGGACAATCGTGAGCATGACCTGCTGGATTCCAATGACTATTACCAGTTTCAGGGCGGCATGCTGGCGGCGGTGGAGCGCCTCAGCGGCGCAAGCGTTGCCAGCTACCATGGCGATCATAGCCAACCCGACTTGCCGAAAATCCGTACGCTGAAGGAAGAGCTCAACCGCGTGGTGCGTTCCCGCGCGGCCAATCCGAAGTGGATCGAGGGGGTCAAGCGTCACGGCTACAAAGGCGCGTTCGAGATGGCGGCCACCGTGGATTTCCTGTTCGGGTTCGACGCCACCACGGAGTTGATCGAGGATCATCAATACGCGCTGCTGGCGGATGCCTATCTGCTGGACGCCTCGACCCGTGAATTCATCCAGCAGCACAATCCCCATGCCCTGCGAGACATGACCGAACGCATGCTGGAAGCCCAGCAGCGGGGTTTATGGCAGGCGCCGGGAGCGTATCGCGAAGCGCTGGAAAACCTGCTCTTGGACATCGAGGAGACCTGATGACCCTCTGCACTTTTATGAACTGCGATGCGGTCCGGAGGGCAGGGTCATGCCACGCCCGTGCGCCAGTCCGCCTCTCAGCCTTGACTGCCCGGATCTCCAGAGACCGCCACCATGATTGATGTGCCGCATTTTCCTCTCGCCGCTGTCGTGGGCGCCGAAGCGCTGAAACTCGCGCTGTGTCTGACCGCCATTGACCCGAAAATCGGCGGCGTGCTGATCGAAGGACCACGCGGCATGGCGAAGTCGACCTTGGCGCGGGGGGTGGCGGACCTGCTGGCCAGCGGACAGTTCGTGACCTTGCCGCTCGGGGCCACCGAAGAGCGGCTTGTCGGAACGCTCGATCTGGACGCGGCGCTGGGCGAAAGCCGAGCGCAGTTTTCGCCCGGTGTTCTGGCCAAGGCCGACGGTGGCGTTCTGTACGTCGACGAGGTCAATCTGCTGCCCGACCACTTGGTCGATTTGTTGCTGGACGTGGCGGCCAGTGGGGTCAATCAGGTGGAGCGTGACGGCATTTCCCATCGTCACACGGCGCGTTTCGTGTTGATCGGCACCATGAATCCGGAAGAGGGCGAGCTGCGGCCGCAATTGCTGGATCGCTTCGGCCTGAACGTCGCCATGAGCGGCCAGACCGCCCCGGCGCAGCGTAGTCAGATCATTCGCCGCCGCCTGGATTTCGATGCAGACCCTCACGCCTTCTGCCTGCACTGGGCAGATGAGCAGCGTGAGTTGCAGGCCCGTTGCGAAACCGCACGCCGTCTGCTGTCTGGCATTGAACTGGACGATGGCAGCCTGGCGGTCATTACCGAGCGTTGCTTTGCCGCAGGCGTCGATGGTGTGCGTGCCGACCTGGTCTGGCTGCGGGCCGCGCGCGCTCACGCGGCGTGGCGCGGATCATCGGCCATCGCGCTGGAAGACATCGACGCCGTGGCCGATTTTGCCTTGCGGCATCGGCGGCGCACCCTTTCGGCCCCTGAACCGGCAACACCACCTGCAGCGCCCCCTGCGCCCGCGCTGTCGTTGGCGCAAGGCGCCGAACCGGACTCGGCGAGCGGACAGTGGGGTGAAATGCCTGCACAACCGGTGAGCACGGGCCAACGCCGCGAAGTGCCTGTCTGGCCAAAAAAGCCTTAGGCATCCGCCCTCGGCAACGTGCGGGGGTGGGTGCCAATCCTCGACCGGGCAGGCTCAGCGGCGGGAGGAGCGGTGCTCGGCGTTCGGGTGTCGAAGGCGCGGTGGCATGGCTGCCGACGTTATTGCGCGGTCGCCCGCAACGGCGTGTCGATCTGATTCGGTTGCCACGCACCCGGCGCGAGCAGGCCCTGTGGCTGGTTATCGTCGATGCCTCGGCATCGACTCGGCGCCATCAGGCACTCAGCGACGCCAAAGGGCTGCTGGCGCAGCTGTTCGAAGACGCCTATCGACAGCGTGTCAGGTTGGCGCTGCTCACCGCCAGCGGAGGAGCGGCGCGCTGGCAGCGCCACGGAATGAAGGCCGGTGCTTCGATGCAGCCCTGGCTGGATGCATTGGGGGCGGGCGGCGGAACGCCGCTGTTCGATGCCCTGGCACAAGCCCGTGATTGGCTGAGCGAGCGCAGTAAACGCAATCCTGGCGAGTCGCAGCGGGTGCTGATCCTCACCGATGGCCGCGTCAAGGATCTGCCGTCGCTGCAGCCAATGAACAGCCCGAGCGTGGTGATCGACATCGAACGCGGTCCGATCCGTCTGGGCAGGGCCGCGCAGATCGCCCGTGCGCTCGAGGCGGACTACCGGCACATCGACGATCCGCAGTGAGCGATTCCGTTCGTCACCCCATCCGGGACGGCGTGACGATGACGGGCAGCCTCAGGCGGGCATTGTCCAGGGTTTCAGGCGGTAGCCTTCTTCGCTGATTTCAGCGCGTGCCTGTTCCAGTACATGCGCCAGTTGCTTGGGGTCGGAGTAGGCGCTGCTGGGAATCTGTTTGCGACCAATGCGAGTGCTGGTGCGATCGATCACGGTCAGTGTCAGCTCGCCGTTGCCGTCCTGTGGGGACCACGCCACGCACTGGAAGGGTTCGAAGGCGTGACCGGCGATCAGCAAAGCATCGTTGAAGCGCAAAGGGGCGTTCATGGAATGTCCTCAAGTGCCCAAATCAATTCAATCCCCGTCGGCGGGCTTACCGAGCGGCTGGATACCTGTACTGATGACCGCGAACAGCGGAGAAGTCACAAGAGATTTCAACTTTTTTCAATTTATTTACACATCGCGGCGATTTGTCGCATCGGATTTGCGCGCGTGTCGGCTCCGTCCTAAGCCATAGGCCCGCGTCGCCTGTACTTCATCCTGCCCGCCTTTCGCTCAACGCTGTTAAGCACGTTTCGATCTGAGGCTTATAGTGAATCGGTCCAAGCGCGTGTCAAATATTTGCTAATGTAACAATCAGCCTCGCCAAGACACTGTTTCTAAATGTGTTTTCTGTGTGCAAATCCCGTTGCCCTCCGGCGCCAAGGAAACCCGTATGCATGAACTGGCCTCTGTCCGTCGCCTGCTGATCGTCGAACCCTGCGAAGACTGTCTGCGTCTGATCCCTGGCCTGCGCATCGCGGGATGGGAAGTCGACACCTGCGGGTTGGATGCGGCGCTGTCTCATCCGTGTGACGTTGGCCTCATTCGTCTGCTGCCTCAGCATTTTGATCAGCCACAGCGCATCAAGGATCTCATCACCCGCAGCCAGACCGAATGGATCGCGGTGCTGACCGCTGACGACCTGCGTCGGGAGTCAATTGGCGACTTCGTTTGCGAATGGTTCTTCGACTTCCACACCTTACCGTTCGATGTCGCGCGGGTGCAGGTCACGCTCGGGCGCGCATACGGCATGGCCCGCCTGCGTGCGCAGGGGGCTGGGTACAGCGCAGCAGCGGAGCACCAGATGCTGGGTGAGAGTCGGCCCGTTCGCGAGTTGCGTCGTTTGCTTTCCAAGCTGGCCCCAACCGAATCGCCGGTGCTCATCCGCGGCGAGACGGGCACCGGTAAGGCGTTGGTGGCGCACCTGCTGCACGAACAGTCGCAACGGAGCGATCAGCCATTCGTTTCAGTCAACTGCAGTGCCATTCCCGAACATCAGCTCGATTTCGAATTGTTTGGTGAAGAAGGTGACACCCACCCCGGTGGTTCGCCGCGCAAACCGGGGCGTATCGAAGCCGCTGACGGTGGCACGTTGTTTCTCGATGAGCTGGGGGAAATGCCCCTGGACGTGCAGGCCAGGCTGCTGCGCTTCCTGCAGGACCGGTATATCGAAACCGCCGAGGGCCGGGTGCCGGTGGATGTGCGGATCTTGGCGGCGACCCATATCGATCTCGAGTCGGCGATACGCAAGAAGCGGTTTCGCGAAGACTTGTATTACCGTCTGAACGTCTTGCAGGTGGGGACTGCGCCCCTCCGTGAGCGGCACGGCGACCTGGCCTTGCTGGCCAATCATTTTGCGCATCTTTACAGCCAGGAAACCGGGCGACGCCCGCGCAACTTCAGTCAAGACGCGCTGGTCGCTATGGGCAAGCACGACTGGCCGGGGAATGTCCGCGAGCTGGAAAATCGCGTGCGTCGAGGCCTGGTACTCGCCGAAGGCCGTCAGATCGAAGCGTTCGATCTCGGGCTGCTCGGTGAAGAGGAAATCAGTTCGAGCATGGGCACGCTGGACGAGTACAAAAGCCGCGCGGAGCGACAGGCGCTGTGCGACGTGCTGACCCGCCACAGCGATAACCTGAGTGTCGCGGCCAAGGTGCTCGGCATCTCGCGGCCGACGTTCTACCGGTTGTTGCACAAGCATCAGATCCGATAATCACCGTTACGCGGCCTTGCCGAGTGCCCCCGGCCCTTCGGACGCTGGCCAATGGCTTCACGCTTGATTCAGCAATCGTTCCACTGCCGCAAACGCTCGATCCCTGCGGTAGCTCCAACTTCCGTCGATCACCTCGAACCGCTGATGATGCCGTTCCAGCCAGCTCTGGCTCGCGCGGAAGAACGCTCGACGCTCGGAGAGCAACGGCTGGCATCGCTGCCCGTCGCTCACCCAATCGACGCCGTCCGGTGACAACAGCAAGTGCAAGTCATAGCGCCGGGCGAGCAGTTCGGTTTCCAGCCATGGCGGGCAGTCGCCGAACAGTGTCTGGCTCCACAACAGGTTGCTCAGCAGATGGGTATCGAGTGTCAGGAGTGACGGTGCGCCCGACCGGGCGGCATCTTCTCGCGCCAATTGCCCGCGAGCGATGGCTGGAATGTCGGCATAGCAGGTGTCTCGTTGGTGCTCGTCAATGAAGTCGCGCACGTATTCGCCCACCAGCACACCGCCGAAGCGCTGTTGAATCTGCTCGGCCAGCCAGCTTTTGCCGCTGGATTCCGGACCTGCCAATACCAGAACTTTCATCGTGGATCAGCGTGCCAGCGCAGGGTCTGCGCGCCACTCACGCCAACCCTGGACCGCCAGCAGCGTGAACAAAGCATACAAGCCCGCTGTCAGGTACAGCGCTTTATAAAGGAAGAGCCCTACAAAAATGACGTCGAGCACAATCCAAAGCGGCCAGCATTGCACACGTTTCTGGGCCATCCACACCTGGGCGACCAGGCTGAAGCCGGTCAGCGCGGCATCCAGCCAGGGCTGCGCGGCGTCGGTGAAATGCGCCATCGCGGCCCCCAGCGCCAGGCTCACGATGGCGCCGATGGCCAGGCTCATCGCCAGGGGGCCGCCGCCCAGCGAGGTGACTTGGCGCACGTCTCTGCGTTCGCCGCGCCGGGTCCACTGCCACCAGCCATACAGCTGCAACACGGCATAGACAACCTGCAAGAGCATGTCGGAGTAGAGCTTCACGTCGAAAAAGATCCAGACGTAAAGCAGCACCATCACCAGGCCAATCGGCCAGCACCAGGGGTTTTGTTTGACCGTCAGCCAGACGGCGATGACGCCGAGTGCAGCGGCGAACAATTCAAGCCCGGACATGGAAGCTCCTGAGGTCGTTGCGCAAGGGGCGGGGATTGTAAGCGCTTTGTTGGCGGTTGTGGTGAGCGGTGCTCGGGAAAGCTCATCAAGGCGCCGTGGGGTTCGAGCGAGGCTAGAGCGATTGTCCCGGAGGTCTGGTAGGATCGCCGCGCCTGCGGGCGGGAGGTGCTGTCTTGACTGTTCATGCGTTTTTTACATCAACCGGTTTATCGTGCGCCGAACAGTGCTCGAAACATATCAAGAGAGCCTTGCCATGAGCGGGCTCCATTTGGGGGAATGATGGATTTTTGGACCGCCGCACAGGCGTTGATACTCGGTGTCGTCGAAGGGTTGACGGAGTTTTTGCCGATCTCCAGCACGGGCCACCAAATCATCGTGGCCGACCTCATCGGCTTCGGTGGAGAACGTGCGATGGCGTTCAACATCATCATCCAGTTGGGGGCGATCCTCGCCGTGATGTGGGCGTTCAGGCACAAGATTCTGGATGTCGCCAGCGGGCTGACCACTCAGCCCCAGGCCAGGCGCTTCACGTTCAACCTGATCATCGGTGTGTTGCCCGCCGTGGTGTTGGGCATGCTGTTTTCGGATCTGATCCACGAATACCTGTTCAACCCGATCACCGTGGCGGCGGCACTGGTCATCGGCGGTTTCGTCATGCTGTGGGCCGAGCGCCGGGAGCATGAGATACGCGCCGAGACCGTCGACGACATGACGTGGGTCGAAGCCCTGAAAGTGGGCTTCGCCCAGTGCCTGGCCATGATCCCCGGGACGTCGCGTTCAGGCTCGACCATCATCGGCGGCCTGTTGTTCGGCCTGTCGCGCAAAGCGGCCACCGAGTTCTCGTTCTTCCTGGCGATGCCGACCATGGTCGCGGCATCGGTCTATTCGGGCTACAAGTACCACGCATTGTTTCAACCGGGCGATTTCGCAGTGTTCGCGCTGGGGTTCATTACCTCATT
The DNA here is from genome assembly GCF_029841165.1 of Pseudomonas sp. GD03842. NCBI lineage: Bacteria > Pseudomonadati > Pseudomonadota > Gammaproteobacteria > Pseudomonadales > Pseudomonadaceae > Pseudomonas > Pseudomonas sp. GD03842. The sequence continues at coordinate 403,619 of NZ_JAOCEA010000001.1, forward strand.
CGTCTTCGCGATGATTGCGGTGCGAGGGCTGCTCAAGTTCATCGCCACCCACAGTTATGCGGTCTTTGCCTGGTACCGCATCGCGTTCGGCCTGTTGATTCTGGCGACGTGGGCATTCGGCTGGGTCGACTGGTCCAGCGTGCAGGTGTAAGCCGATGAATCAGCCCATCAAGCCCACCCGCGACAGCCATGCCGAGAAACGCCCAGTACGGTTTCTCAAATTCAAGCTGCTGATGCTGGTCGGCCTGTGCGCCTTGCCAGGCTATGGCATGGTCGCCTACGGTCTGCATGGCGGCCATGGGTGGGTTCTGGGCATCTACCCGTTGATGAGCCTGCTGGCGTTCGGACTGTACGGCTACGACAAGCAACAGGCCCGCCGCCAGGGGCACCGCATCGCCGAAAAGTGGTTGCACAGCGTCGAGCTTCTGGGCGGCTGGCCGGGCGCGCTGGTGGCGCAACAAGTGTTTCGCCACAAGACACGCAAGTTCAGTTTTCAGTGGGTGTTCTGGCTGATCGTGCTGATGCATGAACTGCTGTGGGCCGATCAGGTGCTGGCCGGCGGCAACTTTCTCGCACGGCACTTCTATTGAGTCGTTTGCCGGGCAATCAGAGCTTGAGGGCTGCCTGGCGTTTCTTCGGCAGCCGGCTCACCACCAACTGGTGCGAACGTACGAGCGCATCGCGCAATTCCTCGTCGCCCATGGCCAGCGGCACCCTGAGGGTGATCCAGTGCGCTCGGGCCAGGTAAGGGGCAGGGCGGATACCGGGGCGGTCGACGTAGCCGAGAAAGCCTTCCGGCGCGACCTTAAAGGACAGATCGTCCCCGGCCAGCCCCATCACCGCGAACATTTTGGTCTCGGCGATGGAAAAGACGCGCACACCGCCCCATTTGTAATCTTCCCTGGCGCCGGGCAGCGACAGGCAAAAGTGTGCAACTTCTTCAATCTTCATAGGGGTTTTCAAGACAGGGTTTTCAAATAGGCCGCCCCGCGCATTGGTCGAAGGCATGGGTGAGGTGTTCGAGCCAGGCGCGCACTGCAGGCAAGACGCCTCGCCTGTGAGGATAGACCGCCTGTAACCAGGCGGGAGGGCAGTGCCACTGCGGAAGCAGGCGCACCAGCGTCCCTTCGGCCAGTTCCGCTTCGCAATACATCATGGGCAACACCGTGAAGCCCAATCCCGCCAACGCCGCCTGTTTACGCATGGTGAAGTCTTCGACCCCCAGCCTTGCCGGCATCGCCAGGTCGAACCGCTCACCGCTCGCGTTGAACAGCCGCGTCCGTGACAGCCGATCGGGATCGAGGGCGCCGAGGAACGGCAGGTCCAGCAACTCCCGCGGGTGAGTCAATGAGCGCCCTGCGGCGAAATGGGGCGCGGCCACCACCTCGGTCTGCGCTTCCCGCAGGCGCCGGGTGATCAGGTTGGGTTCTTCGTCGTCGGCCTCGCGCACCCTGAGCGCGACATCGATGCCCTCATTGATCAGGTCCACGCGGCGGTTGACCAGCAACAGGTCCAACTGCACTTGCGGGTACTGCTGAAGGAAGGCTTGCACCACTGGGGTCAGCAGTTGGCTGGCCAACCCCACCGGGCTGCTCACGCGCAGCGGCCCTCTCGGCACGCTGGCGGCGCTCGCCACCATCTCATCGGCCAGATCCGCTTCGATCAGCATCGCCTGGCAGTGCCGCAAATAACGTTCACCCAGGGTTGTGAGTTGCAGCTTGCGGGTGGTGCGCTGGATCAGCCGCGTGTCCAGACGTTCTTCCAGTTCGGCGATACGACGGGACAGCCTGGACTTGGGTATTCCGAGCAGGCGACCGGCCGCTGCGAAGCCGCCAGCCTCGACCACTTTGGCAAAATAAAACAAATCGTTGAGGTTTCTGGGGTCGCCAGTGGGCACGTGCTTTTGATTCCGTCGGTTGGGCGGGGGTGACATCATCACCGCACGTCGGCTGCGATGAGCGTCGGGTTGAGTCACCGGTCCACCGCAAGCCAGTCAGGGCACGTGCAAGGAGACATCATCGTGAAGAAGGCTGACCTTCCGATCAAACAGTGCAAGGTCTGTGGCCTGCCGTTTACGTGGCGCAAGAAGTGGGCCCGGTGTTGGGACGACGTGAAATATTGCTCTGAACGATGCCGACGCGCAAGGCAAGGTTCGTCGACGGGCAACGCCAGCTGAGGGCGGTCCACGGGACCAGTTGGGCTGCTTTCATCACTCATCATTGCGCGATGGCTGCGGCTTGCGGGAAACACCACCGGTGCCTCTGAATCCACGATTGTTCTATTGGTAGAACGAACCATCGCATTTTCGCTGACTAATCAAGGATTGGATTGCAAGGTAGGATGATTCCCATCTGATCGCCCCGCGCGATTCTCATTTGGGAGGCCTTTTATGAAACTTTTGCACATCGATTCCAGCATCCTTGGCGATCACTCGGCGTCGCGCCAGTTGAGCCGCAGCGTGGTGCAGTCGTTCGTAGCGACGCAGCCGGGCACCGAAGTGGTGTACCGCGATCTGGCCAGCGATGCGTTGAGCCACTTTTCCGCAGCGACCCTGGCCGCGGCGGGCACCCCGGTCGAAGGCCGCGACGCCGCCCAGCAGTTGGAAGTGCAAACCAACGAAGCCACCCTTGAGGAATTCCTGTCCTCGGACGTGGTGGTGATCGGCGCGCCCATGTACAACTTCACCATCCCAAGCCAGCTGAAAGCCTGGATCGACCGCATCACCGTGGCCGGGCGCACCTTCCGCTACACCGAAGCAGGCCCCGAAGGCCTGTGCAAAGGCAAGCAGGTGATCATCGTTTCGACGGCTGGCGGCTTGCATCAGGGCCAGCCGACCAGCGTCGGCCATGAGGACCTGTTGAAAGTGCTGTTCGGCTTCATCGGCGTGACCGACCTGCAGTTCGTCTTCGCCCATGGCCTGGCTTACGGTGACGAACCTCGCGCCAACGCCATCAGCGCGGCGCAAAAGCACATCGCTGAAACCCTGTTCGCCTGACCTGTCGCCCCGCCATTGAGGTTGAGGGTCGGCAGGCCCGACCCCAGCGCGTGACACGCTCGAAAGCCCCTCCGCCCAAGGCTCTGTGCCTGCCGGCGGCGGGGCTTTCGCGTTTTCCGCCCGCAGATCGAGCGGCGTTCAGCCACCGGACAGCCTTTGCGGTTTCTTTGCGAGTAACCTGCCGAGATGGCAGTAAAGTGGTCGCCGAAAACGCCGTAACCGAAGGAATGAGGATAACGGCCCGCACCGTATTCGCGGTTGGCCCGTCTTGTGCACTGACCTTTGGTAAATCGCAGTGAATGTTATCTGCGTGCCTGTGTCAGATGGCTACAGGCAACGGTTTACAAGGCGCTCAGGCCATCAGGGACTGAGTGAGCAGGCAAGGATCGGAAGGGTGAGGGGCATTGCGATGATGCGTCTTTGTGCAATGGTGGTGATCAGCCTGTTGAGCGGCTTGCTTTCAGTGCAAGCCAGCGAACGGCAGAACTGGAATGTGGGATTTCACGAACTGACGTTCATCGATCCGCTGGATTCCCGGCCCATGCACGCCTATGCGTTTTACCCTTCTACCGATCCGGACAAGGTCACCCGCGTTCAAGGCTACCCCATCGAAGCGACAGAAGATGCCAGGGTCGCCATGGGCCGGTTTCCGCTATTGATGCTGTCCCATGGCAACACCGGCACGCCACTGGCTCAGCATGACATCGCCACGTCCCTCGCACGGCGCGGCTTCGTCGTCGTCGCCGTGTTCCATCCCGGGGACAACTACCTAGATCACAGCCGCCTGGGCAGCCTCAGCAACCTGTATGGCCGCCCGTTGCAGGTTTCCGAGGCAATCAGCGCGGCGTTACTCGATCCCATGCTTTCACCCTATATCAGCGCTCGACGCGTCGGCGTCATTGGCTATTCGGCCGGTGGCGAGACGGCGCTGATTCTCGCCGGGGCGCAACCGGACCTTCAGCGCTTGCGCAATTACTGCATGCAGCGGCCCCAAGACATCGATGCCTGCAAGACTCAGGGTGAGCTGCTGGCCGACCGTGACGACCTGCATGCCCAGGCTGATCCGCGCGTGGGCGCACTGATGCTGATGGCGCCATTGGGGCTGATGTTTGGTCGTCACACGCTGGCAGACGTGCATGTGCCCGTGCTGTTGTACAGCGGCGATGGCGATGAATTGTTGGCCATCGACAAGAACGCCGAAGCGTTGGCGCGCAAGCTGCCCGAAGTCAGAGACTTCAAATTGTTGGCCGGCGCCGGGCATTTCGTGTTCATGGCGCCCTGTGACGACATGCAACGCGCGACGACACCGGGCCTGTGCACGGATGCCACGGGGGTGGATCGCGAAGACATTCATCGCACCCTGAGCAACGAGGCGGTGCAGTTCTTTGGCTCCGCACTGGGCGGGCCGATCAGCACGGCGGGCATGCAGACCGCTGTGCATCAGCAATAGCAGCTCCTCGACGCTACCGGCGAATCACCTTGCCTCGCCGCTCGGCAATCTGCCGGGCCTGGCCATCCCGCTGCTTGCCGGTCCGCGCCTCGCTGATCAACGCGGGGATCAATGGGCCTTCAGGCAGGTTTTTCCAGAACCGCGCCGGCAAATGGCCCTGCATGACCTTGGGGTTGAGCCGCGCGGGATTGAAGATGTGGCTGTAGTAGGTCAGCCACAGTTCGCCATGGGGGTCATCGGCATTGCGCGCCAGCGCTTTCCACGCTTCCGGGCAGCGACGTTTATGAACGAGCTGCTGCCCGTCGTAGAACACACCGTCGTTAGGGGTCGCGATCATCCAGCGGTGGCGCCCCAGCCGACCGATGAAGTGCTCGCTCGCGGTGCGCAGAATATCGTGCGCCGGTTCGTGCCAGGCCACGAATTCCGGAAGCGTCTGCATGTCCAGCAGGGCGGCTTTCACCGAAAGGTCTTTGGGATTGGGGTCAGCGGGCAGGGCAATGAAGCGCAGAAACGCATGCAGATGATGGGCCTCGCGGCTGACCCGTTTCAAGCGACGATGCAATTCGCTGCCCAGCTTGTCTCCTGCCAGCATGGCCGTGCGGTCACCGTGGCTCACGCGCCACAGCACTTCGTACAACAGCGTCCAACGCTGCTCTCCGCAGTACTGCGCGGCATTTTGCAGCAGCTCCAGCAGTGCCAAGGGCACCTTGGCCTGAAAAGGGCCCATCTGGTCCGGGACAGCGTGATCGCTGGAGAACAGATCAGCGTCTTCCGGCACGCGCCAAGTCACCTGGTCCGGGTTGATCTGGTGGCTTAACAGCCAACGGGCCTGCTGGCGCCAGGTCTCGAAGAGGTCGTCGCAGTCGAGAATGATCATGCCCACAGCGCCATCTGTTGGGGTTGAGGCTTGTCGCGCAGTTGCTCGCGCAGCAGCACGCTGGAGCTTTCTGCCTGCCGAGGATGGTAGTCGCTGGTGATGATGAAAGGCCGGGCTTTCGACAACACGCAGCGCAGCCGGGTCAAGTCTTCATAGCGAATCCGCCGCTGCCGCCGCAGTTCCACGAGGCGTTGAGTGGTCCGTATACCGATGCCGGGGATGCGCGCGATCATTGCGGGTTCGGCGCGGTTGAGGTCCAGCGGGAAGGCGTCACGGTGTTCCAGCGCCCAAGCCAGTTTCGGGTCGATGTCCAACGCCAGGTGGCCCGGCCCCGGCAAAATTTCATTGGCACTGTAGCCATAGCCGCGCAGCAGAAAGTCAGCCTGGTAAAGACGATGTTCGCGCAGCAGAGGGGGGGCGGCGAGCGGCACGCTTTTCGGGCTGTTGGGAATCGGGCTGAACGCCGAGTAATAAACACGCTTGAGGCGGTAATCGCCATACAGCGACTCGGCGGTGTGCAGCAGGGTGCTGTCATCGGTTTCATCGGCGCCGACGATCATCTGCGTGCTCTGCCCGGCCGGTGTGAACCGTGGGGCTCTGGGCTCGTTGAGCACGGTCTGTTGGCCGATGTGGATCGTCTTCATGGCCTGTTTGATCGAGCCCATTTCCTTTTCCGGCGCCAGTGTCTGCAAGCCGACCTGGGTTGGCAATTCGATATTGACGCTGAGGCGATCGGCGTAGCGACCGGCTTCCTCGATCAAGGCAGGATCGGCTTCAGGAATGGTCTTGAGGTGGATGTAGCCGCGGAATTCATGTTCCTCGCGCAGCAGTTTCGCGACCCGCACCAGTTGCTCCATCGTGTAGTCCGCCGAGCGAATGATGCCGGAGCTGAGAAACAGGCCGCTGACGCAGTTGCGGCGGTAGAAATCGAGGGTCAGGGTCACCACCTCTTCCGGGCTGAAACGTGCGCGGGGCACGTCGCTGGAGCGGCGGTTGACGCAGTATTGGCAGTCATACAGGCAGAAGTTGGTCAGCAGGATTTTCAGCAGCGACACGCAGCGGCCATCCGGCGTATAGCTGTGACAGATGCCCATACCGGTGCTGGAGCCGATACCGGATTTGCCTTCCGAACTGCGTTTGGGCGCGGCGCCGCTGGCGCAGGACGCGTCGTACTTGGCCGCGTCGGCGAGGATGCTCAACTTATCGATCAGCTGCATGACCGTTCTCTTCACTGTTTTTATATACAGTATAGAGTCCGATCTGCTCAGGCAAGGCGCGGAGCTTGGAAAACCCTGCCGCACGTCCGATGACACGAGCTCGCTGTCCGCGAGCCGGTGCCCGTGTCAACTGATGCGCTGCACCAGCACTTTCAACTCGCCGAAAGTTTTCACCGGATGGAAATTGGCATGCTCTACGAACTCGGAGAAGTCCGTCTCACCGTAGCCGGCGACTTGCGCACCTGCGCTCAGCCCGGCCTGAACGCCGGGGATGCTGTCTTCGACCAGCAGGCATTCATCGGGTTTGAGCCCCAGCAGGTCCGCCGCATGCTCGATGAGTACCGGCGAAGGTTTCCAGGCCTCCACTTCATACGCGCTGACAATCAAGCCATGGAACACATCCAGCAGGCCGACGGTGCTCAGGCAGGTTTCGATCTTGCTGCGCGGGCCGTTCGATGCCACGCACTTGGGCAGGGATAGCCCGCGCACGAACTCGACGGCGCCCGGCATCTCTTCCAGCTTTTCCTGCAGCAACGGCAGCGTGCGCGCGCGGAAGCTGTTGACGATTTCGATGTTCGGCAATCCGGGATAATCCCGACACAAGCCCTCCATGCACAGCGCGAACTGCACCCCGCGGAAACGCGCCAGCACCTCATCGACGGTCAACGTGACTTGGTGTTCTTGCAGGATATCGCGCAACAATCCGGCGGCCAGTCGTTCGCTGTCCACCAGGGTGCCGTCGCAGTCGAATATGACGCCAGCGATGTTCAAACAGGATTCTCCCGTGCTCGTGTTCGGGGCGGTTGGACCGGCATTATCCCGAAAAGTTGGCGGGAGAGGGCGCAGACCGACCTGCGGTCGAGTGGATGCGACTGGGCTTGAGAGGTGGCAGGCCCAGCGATCGGCCGGGTTTCAGGGACAACGAGGTTGCGCCGGGCGATCGACAGCAGACAGGGCTGAGCGATGAGTCACTGGCATGACGCTGTGGTCCAACACGCCATTGCACACTTTGAATGTCGAGTTCTTATGCTTTCGAACCTCTGTCCCAGCCTCATCCGCACGCTGACCGGCCTGACGCTGATGACGCTGCTCGCCGCTTGCAGCACGCCCCGACAGCAGACGCCACCACCGCCACCGGATCTGGTGCGCAGCGAGATCGTGCGACTTCTGCCGCCGTCCGTATCCGATCGCCAGGGCTGGGCGACCGACATCTATACGGCGTTCGAGTCCCAAGGCATCGCGCCGAGCGTTGAAAACCTGTGTTCGGCGGTGGCGGTGACCGAGCAGGAATCCAATTTTCAGGTCGATCCTGCGGTGCCGGGAATGGGGGGCATCGCCCGGGCTGAAATCGACCGTCGTGCCGGCAAGGCGCACATTCCCAACTTGCTCGTCCGCAGCGCGCTGGACATCCGCTCGCCCACCGGCAAAACCTATAACGAGCGCCTTGCCGCAGCGCGCACCGAAAAGGATTTGAGCGCCATCTTCGAGGATTTCATTGGCATGGTGCCGCTGGGCAAGACATTGTTCGGCACCTTCAACCCGGTGCACACCGCCGGGCCCATGCAAGTGAGCATCGAATTCGCCGAGCGCCAGGCGCGGGACTATCCGTATCCGGTGGAGGGTTCCATCCGCCACGAGGTGTTCTCGCGCCGCGGTGGGATGTATTTCGGCATCGCGCACTTGCTGGGGTACCCGGTGAGTTATGACAGGCCGATCTACCGGTTCGCGGATTTCAACGCCGGATGGTACGCCAGCCGCAACGCGGCGTTTCAAAGTGCCGTGGCCCGGCTTTCCGGTAAGCGCCTGGCCTTAGACGGCGACCTGATCAGCTATGGCTTCGGCCCATCGCTGGGGCAGACGGAACTGGCCGTGCGCAGCCTGCACGCCCAGTTGGGCATGCGCAACAGCACCATTCGCAGTGCGTTGGAGAAGGGCGATACGGCGGACTTCGAAAACACGGACCTCTACCGCCAGGTCTTCGCGCTGGCCGACAAAGCCGCGGGCAACCCGCTGCCTCGGGCGATTCTGCCGGGCATTGTGCTGGAGAGCCCGAAAATCACTCGCAAGCTGACGACCGCCTGGTTCGCGCAGCGTGTCGAAGAGCGCCGTGTGCGCTGCATGGGCCGTGCCTCTGGCCGATTGAAGTGAGGAACGCCACGCGGGTGAAAAACGCCATCACACCTCCCACGCCTTGCTTGCCTCGGTGAGCATGTGCTCGATCAACACGCTGAAACGCTGGCTGAGCAGGCTTTGCGGTCGATCTTCGGGCAGCAGCAAATAGGTTGAAAAGCGAATCTGCGGCTCGAACGGTCGGGTCTCGACACCTAAGTGCAGGTACTCCCGCGCGACCATTGGGCTGACGATGCTCACGCCCAGCCCCAGCGCCACCAATGAACACACCGTCGCCGCATAGGGCGTTTCCAGGTTCAGCTTGCGGTATTCCTTCTCATCGGCGAACACCCGGTCCACCCGGGCGCGGGCACCGTCGTTTTGCGACAGGGAAATGAACTCCTCACCGTAGACGTCTTCGGGTCTGACGGTCGTCAGTGCCGCCAGCCGATGCCCCTTTGGAAAGACGCACACCCCCGGTACATCGCAGATTTTGCGCGTACGCACGCCTGGCATATCGTCCCCTACATAAGACGCAAGCCCCACATGGCAGAACTGCGAGGCGGCCCAGTGGGCGACCATCGGCGAATCATTGGTGTGAATCGAGATGGCGGCGTCCGGGTTTTCCTCACGAAATCGTCGGATCACCTCCGGCAATAGCGTCAATGACAAAGACGGCACCGCCGCGATCCGCAGTTGACCGGTACCGCCCCGGCGGATGTTCTGCGCCGACTTCTCGAGGCTTTGCAGCCCGATGAAGGCCCGTTCCACATCGGCAAATAACGCTGCGCCTTCGTCCGTGGGCAGCAGGCGTCCTCCCACGCGTTCGAACAGCTTGAACCCGCTGCCGCGTTCCAGCTGTGCGATGAGCCGACTGATGTTGGGTTGCGAAGTGTGCAGCGACTCGGCAGCGGCGGTCATCGAACCACTCAGCATCACGGCGCGGAAGGCTTCCACTTGTTTGAAGTTCATGGGGGCATATCAATTTGGTATGGATGCCCAATGTATTGTCATTTGTTGGCATGATCCAGAGGCTTTATAACTGTTTTCGACATCGACAGTCCGCGCAGATGGACGCGATGCCCCAGCGCCGATGCGCTGCATGGTGCGTATTAAGTCTGCCCTTGAAATCGTCGCTCGACGCCTTTCCATGGCGCCGCGCGACTAGCCAACCAGGAGGCAATATGTCGTTTGCGTCAAAATTTCTCGTTCGTGTCGTGGCTGCTTCATGGGTTTCGCTGGCGGGGCTGGCTCAGGTCCAGGCGACCGAACTGCCGCCGGTGCCTGATGAGGTCAAACAAGCCGGTCAGCTGCGCGCCGGTGTACGGTGTGACCAGCCGCCTTATGGCTTCCAGAACGGCAACGGCGAGTTCGCCGGTGTGGAAGTGGAAATGTCCAGGCAGATCGCGCTGTGGGCGCTGGGCTCCAAGGACAAAGTGACCTTTACCTGCGTGACCGCTGAAAACCGTGTACCGCAACTGCTCGGTCGCAAAGTCGATTTTCTCATTGCGACGCTGGGCGTCACCCCTGAACGTCAGCGGGTCATTGACTTCACCACGCCGTATCGCTGGGGCGCGAGCGATGTGGTGGTGAAGAAAGACAGCCCGATTCACTCGATCAAGGACCTCGACGGCAAAACCCTGGCGACGCTCAAAGGCTCGGTTCAGGCCAAGTGGTTCGAGGACCATATGCCGGGCGTCAAGACCCTGCGCATGAACAGTGCGGCCGATGCGCTGCAGACGTTCCGGCAGGGGCGGGCCGACGCCTACACCCACGACGCCGCCACGCTGGTGGTCGTCGCTGCCAACGATGGCGACGCGCGCCTGCTCAATGAGCCTTTCCAGATTTCCGATGCCGCGATCGGGGTGCGCAAGAACGATGAGGCTTGGCGCGATTACCTCAGCGCCGCGGTCGCCAGAATGCACGAAGAGAAACTCTTTCGGGGCTGGGTTCAACAGTACGTCCCGCAGAACATTCAGAGCTATTACCTGAGCGTCTTCGAACAGGCCAAGCCTGAAGAAAAACTCTGATCGGGCGTCGTCATGGATTTCGATTTCAACTACCTGGTGGCGCAATGGCCAGCCTTGCTCGATGGCGTGCTGATGACGCTGAAGGTCTCGCTGCTGGCCATCGCCTTCTCGCTGCTGATCGGGATTCTGGGAGGCGCGGCCCGCGCCTTCCGCATTCCCGGGCTCGCTCAGATGGTGGTGCTGTACGTCGAGCTGATCCGCAACACGCCGATTCTGGTGCAACTGTTTTTCATTTTCTACGGCCTGCCCGCGATCGGCATGGAGCTGTCGCTGTTCTGGTCGGGTGTGCTGTGTCTATCCCTGTGGGCGGGGGCTTACCAAGTGGAAAACATGCGCGGCGGCCTGTCGACGGTGGAGCACAAGATGCGTGAGGCGAGTATGGCCTTGAGCCTGAAAACCCATCAGTACTTCTATCTGGTGGCCTTGCCCATTGCCGTCCGAACCAGCCTGCCAGCGGTGCTCAATACGTCCATTTCACTGCTGAAAAACTCGTCCTATCTGCAAGCGATAGGCTTGGCCGAGCTCACCTTCGTGGCGGTTGACCGCATTGCCACGGATTTTCGCGCCATCGAAATGTTCAGTGCGATCTGTGCGATGTACCTGCTTCTGGTGGCGATCCTGTCTTTGCTGACCGGGCGCCTGTCGGCTCACTTGCAACGGCCTTTCCGGCACTGAGGCCTTCGATGAATTTTCTGATCGAAAACTGGGGCTTCGTGCTCAAGGGCTTGTGGATGACGCTCCGCCTGGCGCTGGTGATCCTGTTATTTACCACGCTGATCTCGACGGTATTCGGAGTGCTCGCCACCCTCAAGAACCGGGTGCTGTGGTGGACGATACATGGCTACGTCGAGCTGTTCCGCTCGATCCCGTTGATCGTCAACGTGTTCTTCATCTTTTTCGGTGCGCCGATGCTAGGCCTCGACCTCAGCCCGTTCGCGGCTGTGGTCACCGGGTTGACGCTGTGGGGCAGCGCCAATGGCATCGAGATCGTCCGAGGCGGCCTGGAGTCGGTCAACCGGCACCAATGGAAGAGCGCATGGACCCTTGGCCTGCGCCCGTGGCAGATCTATTGGCATGTCATCGCGCCGCAGTCGATGAAGGCGATTCTACCGGCCTACACCGGGCTGCTGACGATGCTGGTGCAGGCCACCTCGCTGGGTGCGCTGGTGGGCGTGAGCGAATTCCTCAAGGTCGGCCAGATCATCGTCGAGCGCTCCACCGTCATGACCGGCGTCAGCCCCGCGTTCGCTGTCTACGGCGCGGTGCTGCTGGTGTACTTCGTCATCTGCTCATTGCTGAGTTGGCTCAGCCGTTATCTCGAACGTCGCCTGGGTCGCCCGGCGATGCGCACCACTCGTTAAAGGATCTGATCATGCAAGCATCCAAAGTCAGTCGTCGCTTGAAAGAAACCACCGCGCCCGAAGTCAACGAGTACATCTACCGACCGCGGCTGGAGGGGTTCGCCGATGGCTTCCTCAACCTGGGCAACGTAAACAAGGCGCACATCGTGATGCTCGCCGAGCAGGGGCTGATCCGTCACGAACACGCCACGGCGCTGGCCAAGGGGGTGCTCGACATGGAGGCCGCCGGCCCTGGCGTGGTGACACTCGACCCCTCCCGCGAGGACGCCTATTTCAATTACGAAGCGCACCTGATCGAGCAGATCGGCGCTGACGTCGGCGGGCGCCTGCACACCGGTCGCAGCCGCAACGACATTCTCGCCACCCTCGATCGGCTGCGTTGCCGGGACGTGCTGCTGGCGTTGATCGACGTGCTGATCCAGACGCGGCAGACCGCGCTGAACAATGCCGAAGTTTTCGCCGAGGTGGTGATGCCCGGCTATACCCATTTGCAGCCCGCGCAGCCCATCACCTACGGCTATTACCTGTCGGCGGTCGAGCAAGCGCTGGAGCGGGATTGCAAACGCCTGACCCAGACCCTGGAGACGATGAACCAGAGCCCGCTGGGTGCCGCGGCGTTCGCCGGTACGCCCTTTGATGTGGACCGGGCGCGCACGGCCGAGTTGCTGGGCTTCGACGGCTACCTGGACAACGCGCTGGACGCCGTCGGCTCGCGGGATTTCATCCTCGAAAGCCTGTCGCACCTGAGCCTGCTCTCGGTGTTCTGGAGCCGCGTGGCGCAGGACTACTTCGTGTGGAGCACCCATGAGTTCGGCCTGATCGATTTCCCAGACAGCGTGGCCGCGACCTCCAGCATCATGCCGCAGAAGAAAAACCCCACCGTGCTGGAGTACCTCAAGGGGCGCACCGGGCATATCGTCGGGCTGTTGATGGCCGCCAGCGTCACCGTCAAAGGCAGCAATTTCTCCCACACGGGGGATGGCAACCGGGAGAGCACTCGCGGGTTCTGGGAGGCGGCTGAGGAGAGCCTGCGCTGCCTGAAGCTGCTCGAGCTGGTCCTGCGGACCGCAACGCCCAATGTGGCATTGGCCAAGCAGCGAGCAGGGGAGGACTTCTCGACCGCCACGGGGCTGGCGGACCTGATCGTGCGTGAGGCCGATCTGTCGTTCCGCGAAGCGCACCATATCGTCGGTGCCGCCGTGCGCATGGCAATGGACGCCGGCTTGCCGGCCCACCGTATCGACAGTGAAATGATCGACGTCTGCGCCCGTGACCAAGTGGGCCATGCCCTGAAGCTGGCCACCGACAAAGTGCGGGAGTGCCTGGACCCGACCGCCAACGTGCAATCCCGCGCCTCGGCGGGGGGGCCAGCGCTGTCTTCGTTGCGTCCGAGCCTGGCCCGCGCCAATGCGCGCTTGCAGCAAGAGCGTCAGGCCAATCAGGCCAGGCGTGACCGTCTGACTGCTGCCCAGGAAAAACTCCAGGCGGCCACCCGCGCGCAGGCCGGCCTATGAACAAGATGCTGACGGTGCGCGGCCTGCACAAGCACTTTGGGTCCGTGGAGGTCGTCAAGGGTGTCGACCTTGACGTGGCACAAGGCGAAGTCGTGGTGATCATCGGCCCCAGCGGCTCGGGAAAATCGACGTTCATCCGCTGCCTGAACAGCCTGGAGGAGCCATCGGCGGGCAGCGTAGTGGTCGGCGGTGGGGAGTCGGTACGGGCCGACGACCGCAAGGCCATGGCGCGATTGCGCGAAGACATCGGCATGGTATTTCAGGACTACACGCTGTTCCCGCACCTGACGGTGATGGCCAACATGATTCTCGCCCCGGTCAAGGTCAAGGGGGTCAGCAAGGCCGACGCTCGAGCCGCCGCACTGGCCCTGCTTGACCGCGTGGGGCTCAAGCACAAGGCCGACGGATATCCCAGCGAACTCTCGGGCGGGCAGCAACAGCGGGTGGCGATCGTCCGTGCACTGGCAATGAAGCCGCGCCTGTTGCTGTTCGATGAGCCAACCTCGGCCCTTGACCCGGAAACCGTGGGCGAGGTGCTGAGTGTGATGAAAGGGCTGGCCGCCGAAGGCATGACCATGGTTGTGGTCACCCACGAGATGGGGTTTGCCAGGGAGGTGGCGGACCGGGTGGTGTTCTTCGACGGCGGCAAGATCGTCGAAATGGGGCCACCGGCCAAGGTTTTCGGTGCTCCGGAGCATCCTCGCACTCGGCAGTTCTTGCAGAGTGTGCTGCATTGACCAAGAGACTGAGGCCTGAACGCCAGGCAGAAAAAAGCCCGCTGGGGAAGACGGGCTTAAAGAGGATCAAAAGGAGTAGATGCAGATTGAACCTTGAGACGTGAAAGGTTTGTGAAAACCCATTTATAACTGATTCCTATTTAAAAATGAGCGACGAACGGTCATTGGTTCGAACCACGACCGGCCTTCGGGAAGGGGCGTTCGATGGGCTAAGGCGTTTTCGCGAGGAAGGCGTATGGCCCAGTGACGCGCCCGCGCGGTGCCGTGCCGATGTGTCGCCTGGCCGTATAGGTGAGTGCGCACAAACGTGCTCTAATCACCGCTACTCAAACCGAGGACGGCGGCGCACGCAGCATGCGGCCTGCGACAACGCCCTCGATCCCTCATTTCACAAAGGGCAGTCATGGATACGGGGTCACGACTCAAGCTAGTGCGGGAAAGTTACAAGATGTCCCAGCGGGAGCTGGCCAGGCGCAGCGGTGTCGCCAATGGCACCATTTCTCTGATCGAATTGAATCGCGTCAGTCCCTCGGTCAGTTCGCTGAAAAAATTGCTGGAAGGGTTTCCCATGACCTTGGCTGACTTCTTTTCCTTCGATCAGCCGCCTCAGGATCAGCGCCACATATTCCGGGCCGGGGAACAACCAGACCTGGGGCGTGACGGATTGCGCATGCTGCTGATCGGCGCCTCGCTGCCCGGTCGTCAGATGCGTATGTTGCGCGAGCAATATGCACCCGGTGCCAGTTCCGGCGATGAGCCCATCGTGCATGCCCAGGGCGAGGAGTGCGGGCTGGTCACCCGTGGCACCATCGAGCTGACGGTGGACGGCCAGATCAGCATCCTCAATCCGGGTGACGGCTACTATTTCCCGACGACCTTGCCCCACAGCTTCCGTAACATCGGCCAGGACGAAGCGGAAATCATCAGCGCCAACACACCGGCCAACTTCTGACCGAAGGCGTTGCGTGCGCCATGGGCGTGCGGGCAATAAAAAAGCCGCAAGCCCGTTATCTCGGACGGGGTCGCGGCTTGAAGGACATCCATCAAATCGGCGGATTTGACAGGTAAAACGTTAGCAACCTATCTGAATCTCGGCCACCTCTGTTTCGGCAAGACAGTGTTGCGTATCGCGAAACAATAGTGGCTAGCCCCTTTCCGGGAACCATCCCATCAGACCGCCTCCAGCGCCTGAGCCAAATCCGCCCGCAGGTCGCCGACGTCTTCGATGCCCACCGACAACCTCACCAGCGAATCGCCGATGCCCAACCTTGCGCGGTTTTCCGGCGGAATGCTGGCATGGGTCATGATCGCCGGGTGTTCGATCAGGCTTTCGACACCGCCGAGGCTTTCGGCGAGGGCGAACAGTTCGACACGTTCCAGAAAACGTCGGGTGCCGGCCAGGTCAGTGTTCAGATCCAGGGAAATCATCCCGCCAAACCCGCGCATCTGCCGAGACGCCAAGGCGTGCTGAGGGTGCGAGGGCAGGCCGGGGTAGTAGACCTTCGCCACCTGAGGTTGGCGTTCCAACCACTGCGCGATGGCCAACGCGTTGCTGCAATGCCGTTCCATGCGCAGCGCCAGGGTTTTCACGCCGCGCAGTGTCAGAAACGCGTCGAAAGGACCGGCGATCGAACCGACTGAGTTCTGCAGGAAGCCCAGCCGCTCCGCGAGTTCCGGGTTGTCTCCAACCACCGCAATGCCGCCGATCACGTCCGAATGGCCGTTGAGGTACTTGGTGGTGGAGTGCACGACAATGTCGAAGCCCAGGGCCAAAGGATTCTGAATCCACGGGCTGGCGAAGGTGTTGTCGGCGACGCAGAGGATGTCCCGGTCACGGCATATCCGTGCGATGGCGGCCAGGTCGGTAAGACGCAGCAGCGGATTGCTCGGTGTTTCAACCCAGATCATCCGGGTATCGTCCTGAAGGCCCGCCTCGAATGCGCCGAGGTCCGTCATGTCGACGAAGCTGAAGCGATGGCCGGCGCTGCGTTTGCGGACTTTGTCAAAGAGGCGGAACGTGCCACCGTAGAGGTCATCACCGGACAGCACATGGGCGCCGGCGTCCAGCAATTCGAGCACCGATGAAATGGCTGCCAACCCCGACGCAAAGGCAAATGCTTGAGTGCCGCCCTCCAGGTCGGCGACGCAGCGCTCGAGCGCGAATCGGGTGGGGTTGTGGGAACGCCCGTAATCGAAACCCTTGTGAACACCCGGGCTGTCTTGCAGGTAAGTGGAGTTGGCGTAGATCGGCGGCATCAATGCGCCGGTCGTCGGGTCCGGCGTCTGGCCCGCATGGATGACCCGCGTGGCGAAGCCATGGGACGGATGAGTATCGTCGTGCTGAGTCATGGGAGGGACCTCCGCAGGTGGTTGAGCAAGTCGACCCGGGTAATCAGGCCGTGAAAGCCAGTGGCGTCGGCGACAATGGCCACCAGGCCACGGTCCAGAATGTCCTGAAGACGGGCCAGGCTCGCCTCGGGCGGCAGGGTTTCCAGCTTGTCGGTCATCGCATCCGCCACGGCCGTGCGGAAGTGTGCCGGGTCCTGATGCATGCCGATCAGGATATCGGATTCATCGATCACCCCGGCCAGCCGCTGCCCATCGACCAGTACCGGCAATTGCGAGACGTCTGCCAGGCGCATGCGCTGAAAGGCGGTGAGCAGGGTATCGTCCGGCCCGACGCTGATGACCCGCCCATCCTCGAAGCGGCGGGCGATCAAATCGCGCAGGTCGCCGTATTTCCTGCGCTGCAGCAAGCCTTGGTCAGTCATCCATTGGTCATTGTAGACCTTCGACAAATAGCGCGTGCCGGTGTCACAGACGAAGCTGACCACCCGCTTCGGCGTGGTCTGTTCGCGACAGTAGCGCAAGGCGGCCGCCAGCAGGGTTCCGGTGGAGGAGCCTCCCAGAATGCCTTCGCTGCGCAGCAATTGCCGGGCGTGTTCGAAGCTGTCCTCATCGCTGATGGAGTAGGCATGCCCTACCGTGGACAGGTCGGTGAAGGAGGGGATGAAGTCTTCGCCGATGCCCTCCACGGCCCAGGAACCGGGGGTGGGCAGCGTCCGGCTGCGGCTGTATTCCGCCACCACCGAGCCCTCGGGATCGGCGAGTACCATTTCCAGGTCCGGTTGCACGCGTTTGAAGAAACGCGTCAGCCCGGTGAGCGTGCCTGCGGAGCCGACCCCGACGACGATGGCGTCCAGGTCATGCTGGGTCTGTGCCCAGATCTCCGGCGCGGTGCTGGTTTCGTGCGCCAGGGGGTTGGCCGGGTTGTTGAACTGGTCGGCAAAGAATGCGTCTGGAATGTCCTTCGCCAGCCGGGCAGCGACGTCCTGATAATACTCAGGATGGCCTTTGCCGACATCGGACCGAGTGATGTGGACTTCAGCCCCCATGGCCTTGAGGTGCAGCACCTTTTCCGTGGACATCTTGTCCGGCACCACCAGCACCACGCGGTAACCCTTGGCGCGGCCGACCAGTGCCAGGCCGAGGCCGGTATTGCCCGCTGTCGCTTCTACGATGGTGCCCCCGGGTTTGAGACGGCCGTCCCGCTCGGCAGCGTCGATCATCGCCAGGCCGACACGGTCCTTGATCGATCCGCCAGGGTTCTGGGATTCGAGCTTGAGAAACAGGGTGCACAGGCCCGTATCCATCCGGCTAACGCGAACCAGAGGCGTGTTGCCGATCAATTCGAGGACGGCGGGGCGGGAAATGGCTGACATGACAAGACCTCACGCACTGAGAGATACAGGATGGACAGCAGCGCGGTCAGAATGTGCACCGCGAAGGTGCGCGTGAGTGGCGAAACACGTCGCAGGGGGGCAGGGGGCGCAACACCGACCATGGCCTCGCGACCCGCTAGATTTTCCGACAGGCCTCAGGTGCGTTCTTTCATGGGCAGGCGCTTGATCGAGTAGGCGCGTTTTTCATCTTCCGAGTTGTAGTACACGTTCTGCGTGGTGCTGAGGCTGTTGTGGCGCAGGTCGACCTGAAGGTCTTTCATGTCGCGGTGCGGCGCATCGAAGGTGGCCGAGGTGTGGCGCAGCCAGTGCAGCGATGCCGCGCGCAATCGGCTCACGTCTTCGTCCGACCAGCCTTCGGCGAGCATGCGCTCCAGTGCGCGGTCGAACACCGCCTGCAGCAACACCCGAATGTGCCGGTCAGACAGGCCGGCCCGACCGCGATGGGTGGCGATCAATGGCGTGGCCTCCCGGAACCCCGGCAACGGCGACAGCCCCTGGTGCACGCGCCAGCGCTTCAGGTAGTGCTCGACGTAGTCGTCCCGTACGCTGATCTTTCCGGCCTTATTGCCTTTGCCCACCACGTGGTACCACCAGTTCCCCGCGCCATCCTGGCGCAGGTCGCCCATGGTCGGGGTCCAGTTGTCTCGGCCCACCAGGTCCGACACGCGCAGATACATGGCGAAAATAGTCGCCACGATGAACAGCGTCCGTTCGTGTATAGGGTCTTGAGCGGCCATTTGCTCAGCTGTCTCGAGCACGAAATCCCATTGCAGTGAAGTCAGGATGCGCGTGTCCTGATCGCCGGTGGTGCGTTGCTTGTACTTGCTTTTCTGCTTGACCGCGCGGAAAGGGTTGTGCTCGCAGAAGCCCTCATCGATGGCGTGCTGAAAGAAGCTGCCACACACGGCGAAAATCTGCGCGATGGACCCCTGAGCGGGCTTGTAGTGTTCCTGGATCAACGCGCGGTTCTCTTCTTTGGCCCGTTTGCGCTCTTCCTTGGACGCAGACTGGCTGAATGGCCGCCATTGAGGGTTGAGCACATAAGTGTCGGTGGCAGTCTTCTTGCGCGCACCGATCCGGTTGAAACGGGATTTGACCACCGGGCCGACCCACGCCGGATCCGGCGCGAGACAGAACTCCAGAAAATCCTCGGCGTGGGTACGGCGCAGTTCGAGCAAGGGGATGCGGGCCTTGATCATCGTCCACAGCAGCAAGCGCTCGACGTGGGTGCGGTAGGCGTTGAAGGTCGATTCGTTGCCAGCGTATGACTTCAAGAAGCTGCGCACGGCGCGATAGCCTTCGACGGCCTGCTGGTCGGGGGGAAACGCCGCCAGGTAATCGGTGATGGCGGGCAGTTCTGTTTTGAGCGAACTGAAGTTGAGTTCGCCGAAGCGGGCATAGGTTTCAAACAGCGGATGCGGATGGGAAGGCGCGGGCATGGGGCCGGAGGCAGAGCGAGAACAGGGCGCCCATGTTCTCGCGCGCGGACGCGACACGCAAGGCGCGGTTTAGACTTTCGCCGCTGTGCCGGGTGCTTTACGCTCCGTCATTCGATTTGACATGTGTAAGGCGAGCGTATGGATCTGCGTCAACTGGAAGCCTTTGCGACCGTGATGTCGGCCGGCAGTGTGACGGCGGCGGGAAAGATGCTGGGTCGATCCCAGCCCTCGTTGACGCGGGTGATTCAGGAACTCGAGCAAGAGCTGGGTTTGCCTGTTCGAACGCAGCGGCCCGAAGGTCACGCCGACACAGAAGGCGTTCATGATGTACGGCGAGGTCGAAAGCGCCTTGCTGGGCATCCGCAACATCCGCCAGCGGGCGCAATCGATCACTCAAGAGGAAAATCATCACATCAAGCTGGTGGCCATCTCGGCGCTGGCTGCCGGTTTGTTGCCCGCGGCTTTGGCACGCTTGCCGGCGACCCTGCATCCGCAGCAGATCCAACTGCAGAGCATGTCGCCGGAAAACGTGGTGCAGGCCGTGCTTTGCAAAACCATGGACTTGGGTGCCGTGAGCCTGCCACTCGAGCACCGTGGCCTCGATATCCACTGGATCGGCGAAGCGCCTTGCGTGGCAGTGCTGCCGGCGGACTCGGCCTTGGCTCGCCACGAGGTGCTCTCGCTGGAAGTCCTGGCCGAACAGACATTCCCGTGGTCGATCAGCCGATGCCCGTGCTGGAGGTGGCAATCATCGGAGATTGCCCGGGCGATCACACTCGAGGCGACGCTCTAGTTCCTCGGCCTTAGCGTGCCGGTCACCGAGCCTTCACTGGGCCTGCTGATCGCCAACGGTTTTGCGCTTGCCGGCGTAAAGCATCGGCAACGGTCATCTGCTTCATCGGCTCATCTTTCTGCAGTGATCTGGATGCTGCGCACTGAGTACTCAGCGCACAGCAGGCTTTCGAATTACACGCGAAACTATTTGCTGCTACCGTTCGCCGCTTCTTCGATGAGCTTCGCCACTGCTTCGGGCTGGGAGACGTAGACCGCGTGGCTACCCTTTATCTCTACGGTTTTGCTCCCCGCTCGGGCGGCCATATATCGCTCCAAATCGGGATTGATTTTGTGGTCCTCTGTTGCAACAGCATACCAGCTGGGCTCGCTATGCCATGCTGCCTGTGTGATGGATGTGTTAAGCGCTTTGGCAGCAATCGGAACCTGAGACTTTGCCATAAACGCTGCTTGCTCTGGCGGCAGATCGGCTGCGAAGTCCTGAGCAAAAGACTTAGGATTCAGGATCTGAAAGCCATTACCAATCGGGATAACATTGTTGGTTGCCAATGGTTTGCTTTTGACCAAACTAGGAATAGATTCGCCTGCATCCGGCATCAGGGCAGCGACATAAACCAAACCCTGCACCTTCTGATCATTACCCGCATCGCTAATTACAATACCGCCGTAACTATGGCCAACAAGAATGACTGGGCCATCTTGAAGAGCGATTATGCGTCGAGTTGCCGCGGCATCGTCCTCGAGCGAAGTCTCTGGCTCCTGAACAATACTGACTTGATACCCGTCCTTGGTGAGGACATCGCTGACGGCTTTCCAACCAGAGCCGTCGGCGTACGCACCATGAACCAACACAATGTTGTTCACCGGTTTGGCATAGACCGCACCACTCACGCACAGCGCAGCAACGATGCAACTTAGGGAAACAGCAAGCTTCTTAAACATAAATTTCTCCACCATTTGGGCTGGTTGAATAAGGGGCGCGGAGACAAAGTCAGCCGCTTGAAATAATCATGTCGATCACCTGCAGATGGCGATCGATATACGCATGGCTGCTGAATTTCAGCATACCCACCTATGACGCTTGCCAAATCGAACTATTCCTTCACCCACTAAAAGAATCTGCCCGAAATGTCCCATCGGCAGCGCCGAGACAGCCCACGCTCGACGAAATGGGAGCGAGAATCGGAACTAGAAATTCCTGACTTTTTATAGGCTTAAAGTTAACGCCGATGGTCATGTGGTCATTCGCAACTATCCCGAATCTAACCCCGATAAACGGATGGTGGTAAGACATGCTCACCAGCGAGTTCTGGATCAGCCTCTTGCCGAGGCTGGCATTGCTGATCACCATCGTCGCGATCAACCTGGTCGGTGACCGGCTGCGCGACGTTCTGAACCCGAGGTTGCAGCTATGAGCCTGTTGGAATCCTCGAACGTGACGCCGCCGACCCTCGAGGTGCGCAACCTGTGCACCACCTTTCATACCCGCGCTGGCCTGCTGCCGGCCGTGCGTGACGTATCGCTGCGCGTGCAGCCCGGCCGCGTGCTGGGGCTGGTGGGGGAGTCCGGTTCGGGCAAGTCGGTGACCGGATTTTCGATCCTGGGGTTGGTGGATGCGCCCGGGCGCATCAGCGACGGGCAAGTGCTGTTCAAGGGCCGCGACCTCATTGGCCTTGCACCGGCCCAATTGCGTGAGCTGCAGGGCAACCGCATCGCCATGATCTTCCAGGACCCGATGATGACCCTCAACCCGGTGCTGAGGGTTGACACGCAAATGATCGAAGCCGTGCGTGCGCACGGGCCGTTGAACAAGCGCGAGGCTCGGCAGCTCGCTGCTCGGACCCTGGCGGCGATGGGCATTCCGAGCCCGGAGGAACGCCTGCGCGCCTATCCTCATCAGCTGTCGGGCGGGATGCGCCAGCGTGTGGCGATCGCCATCGCCTTGTTGCACTCGCCGGATTTGATCATCGCCGACGAGCCCACCACGGCACTGGACGTGACCATCCAGGAGCAAATCCTCAGCGAAGTGCAGAAACTGGTACGCGAGCGAGGCACTTCGCTGATCTGGATTACCCACGACCTGTCGGTCGTCGCGGGCCTGGCAGACGATGTGGCAGTGATGTACGCCGGACGTATCGTCGAGCAAGGTCCGGTGGACGCGGTGCTCGACCGCCCCCAGCACCCTTAATGTGCCGGGCAGCGTGGCGTCCTACGCCGGTGGCACACGCACGTTGGAATCGGTGCAGGCCAAGGTCTCGCCGACCGACGTCGAGCGTCTGCGCAAGACGCCCAACGTCAACGTCTTTGCCTATCAGTGGCTGCGCGCGCTGATCATTCAGCCAAGCTTCCGCGAGGGGCCGAACGAATTCATCCGTGACAACGCTGGCAAGCCGCTGGCCGAAAACCCGCTGCATGACGTGCGCGTGCGCAAGGGTCTGGACGATGGGCAGATCCTTGACTTGATACACGCCATTTCCATTTTCGCGTGGGCCAACCGTCTGATGCTCAATCTGGGCGAGCCGGTGTTCCCGGGGGCGTGAACGCCAACCGGCGCATCGCTCACTTGCCGCCGGTCACGTCCAGGAAGGTCCCGGTGGTGAACGACGCCTCAGCGCTGGCCAGCCACAAGATCGCCCGTGCCACTTCTTCGGGTTGGCCGCCACGGCCCATGGGAATGGTGTCCTTGATGCGGTCCACGCGTCCGGGCTCGCCACCGCTGGCGTGCATGTCGGTGTAGATGTGCCCGGGGCGCAGGCCGTTGACGCGAATCCCCTCGCGTGCCACTTCCTTGGCCAGGCCGATGGTGAAGGTTTCCAGTGCGCCCTTGGAGGCCGCGTAGTCGACGTATTCGTTCGGGCTGCCCAGCCGCGCGGAAGCCGAGGAAACATTGACCACTGAACCGCCTCGGCCTTGATGCCGATACGACATGCGCTTGATCGCCTGTTGTGCACACAGCATGGGGCCGATGGCATTGACGGCGAAGATGCGCTGCATCCGTTCGGGGCTCAGGTCTTCCACGCGCGACTGGCGCGCCAACACCGCCGCGTTATTCACCAACACATCCAGGCGTCCGAACTGTTGATCGATCGTCGCGAACAACTGCGCGACCTGCTCGGGGTCGGCGCTGTCTGCACGCACGGCCAGCGCACGGCGGCCCATCGCTTGCACATCAGCCACGACGCTTGCGGCCGCAGGCTCATCGGCCACGAAGCTGATGACCACGTCGTAACCCTGGGCGGCCGCCAGTCGCGCCGTGGCGGCACCGACGCCACGGCTGCCGCCGGTGATCAGAATCAAAGGGGCTTGTGAAGCAGTGTCCATGGTGTGAACCCTCATGCGATGAAATTGCTTTCAAGTCGGGCGACCGCCTGCGCCAGGCGGTCAGCCCATGACGATGGTGCCCAGGGCGATGACGGCGCAGGCCAGCAGTTTCCTGACGGTCAAGCTTTCTCCCAGGAAGAAATAGCCAATCAATGCGGCAAACACCACGCTGGTTTCGCGCAGCGCCGATACCGCCCCCATGGGCGCCCAAGACATGGCATAAATGATGGTGCTGTACGCCAGGAGGGACACCAGGCCGCCGGCGATGGCGGTGAGGAAGCCCGGACGAGGCGTCACCAGGCTGCGGACGCCCCGCAGGCCAATGTAGACCGCCGGCATCATCACCCCCCACAGCGCGCACATCCACAAGGTGTACGCCATCGGAGCCCCCGACAGACGCGCGCCGATGCCGTCGGTCACGCTGTAGGCCGCGATGAACACACCCGTTCCGACCGCGTAAGGCAGGCCGGGAACGGCGAGACGGCCCTTGCTCAGGGCCAGTGCGATGATGCCTGCCGAAATCAGACCGATGCCCATCAAGGCGCTCGCCTCGACATGCTCCCCGGCGAACAGCGCCGCGCCCAGGGTGATCAGAATGGGCGAGCACCCCCGTGCGACGGGATAGGTTTGACCCAGATCACCCAAGCGGTAGCTGCGCACCAGAAACAGGTTGTACCCGACATGCAGCACGGCCGAGAGGACCGCATACGGCCAGCTCGCCGCCGCAGGCGCCGCCATGAATAACGCGCCGACGACGCTGGCACCGGCCACCGCCACGCACATGATGGTCATTGACCAAAGCCGGTCGCCTACCGCACGGAGCAGGGCATTCCAGCTGGCGTGCAGCACGGCGGCGAACAGAACAAGGGAGATAATATGAATAGGCATGGGCCATGTTAGGCCGATGACCCAGCGCCATGACAGCGAAGTCTCTTCATCCGATCATGAACAAAAGCTCATGCTCAGGACCTCAGCCGTACGCACGCTGGGCCTCGGCCGATTGTTCGCTCAACCATTGGCGGAAGCTGACGATATGAGGCTGCGCTTCAATGCCTTTCGGGCAGACGAAGTAGTAAGCGACCGGGGAGGGGAATGGCACGTCGAACAACCTAACCAGGCTGCCATCGGCAATCTGCGCCTCCACATGGCCACTGCGAACCAGCGCCACGCCTTGCCCCAGCAAGGCCGCCTCCACCGTCATGTTGGTGTCGGCGAACCGGACACTTTCCTGAAGGGATGAAACGCTCAGCCCGACGTGCTGGAACCACACCTCCCATTTGGGCACCAGGTCGGCGCCATCGCGGGTCAACAGCGGGTAGCGCAGCAGTTCAGCCGGCTGCCGGGGCTGGCCAAAGCGCTTGAGCAGATCGGGGCTGGCCACCGGAAAGATGTGCTCGCGAAACAGGAACTCGGAGAACAGGTTCGGGTAATGACCTGGCCCGAGGCGGATTGCGACGTCCGGGTCGGTGCGCGAAAACTTGATCGCCTCATCGGTGGTGTCCAGCGTCACCAGGATGTCGGGGTGTTGCTGGGCCAGGCTCGGCAGCCGTGGCAACAGCCACTTCAGTGCGTAGGAATAGGTGGTACTGACCTTGAGCCTGACCCTGCCTTTCTGCTCGCGCAGGTCGGCGAGGGTAGCCTCCAGGTTCATGAAAAACTCCCTCACGATGGGCGCAAGGGCCGCGCCCGCCGGGGTCAGGGTCAGCGCCTTGCCGCGCTCGAACAATTTCAAGCCCCAGAGGCTCTCGAGGTGCTTGAGTTGATGGCTGACGGCGCTTTGGGTGATGTGCAATTCCTCGGACGCCGAGGTGAAGGTGGCGTGCCGCGTAGCGACCTCGAATGCACGCAGGCTGGCGGTCGGTGGCAGATAGCGCATGGCGGGTTTCCGACGGAGGGCAAGGGTGCCCGGTATGAATGTCTGCTCATCATAGACGATCCCCTCCCTGCAGCGTTCGTGATCAATCCGCGTGCGTCAGTCTCGAATCGCCTCCGGCGCGGGTGACGGCGCGTCCCACTGTTCCAGCACGGCAGCCATGAACTTTTCAGCCAACTCGGGGCAACTGGAAGCCCGCGCGATGATCATGGCACCCGCCGCCGAAGCCAGCATCTGCATCGCTTGCTTTTCCGAGGTGCCTTCAACAAGGTCGCCTTTTTTTGCCATGAGCAGCTCGACCATGCGTTTGACCCCGCGTGTATAGGCCTCACGGGGCGCGCCGCCTACCCGGGCGACATCGGCCGCCAGCGTTGGGATAGGGCAGGCGTCATGCTTGCTCTGGCAGTGTTCATGGTTGACGTAGCTGTGCACCACCTCACTCGCTGATGCCAGGGTGCTCCAAAATTCACAGTATTCATCGAATGTGCGTTGGATGGCTTCGGCGACCAGTTGGTCCTTGCCTTGGGGAAATTGCCGGTAGAACCCGCCGTGGGTAAGCCCCACGGATTTGGAGAGTTCGCCGATCCCGATACCTTCTATTCCATGTTCGCGGTAGAGATGGGACGCTGCCGTCAGGATCTTTTCCTTGTTCAGCTCTCTTTGTTCTTTCGTGACTTTCATAATGATCTCGCGCTGCGGGGCGATGCGAATTATAGCCGCCTCGCCGGGCCGGGTGCCTGGAAGCGCTGCGCAGATGCGTTGACAAATCTCCGGCGCTTCTCAATGATTATAGTCGTAATCTTTGATGGCGATGAGAAAGCATGGTTCAGCGTATCTGTTCGGCATCACGGGACCCCATGGGCGTGGAGGCGCGTGCTCATGCTCGATGATTTGCATGCCATTGACCTGAACCTGCTGGTGGTTTTCGCTGCACTGATGCATGAGCGCAACGTCTCCCGCTGCGCGCAGCGGCTGCATGTGGGGCAGCCGACCATCAGTTCGTCCCTGGGACGCCTGCGGATCCTGTTCCAGGATCCCTTGTTCGTGCGGGCGCGGTATGGGGTCCAACCGACCGCCAAGGCGGTTGAGATCTCCCACTTGATCGGGCAAGCCCTGGACCTCATCCATGCGTCCATCGAGGGGGCCAATCACTTTGTCCCGACCACCTGCCAGGAGCGCTTTCACATCGCGGTCAGCAGCGGCGTCGCCACGTCGCTGATTACCAGCGTGTTGAATGGCGTCATTGCAGAAGCCCCTCAAGCGATCGTTTCGCTTGAGCACCAGGAAGTCGGATCTTTTGGGCTCGATCGTGCGAGCCTTTCCCTCGCGGTCGGCTACTTCCCCGCCAAAATCAAAGGCTATGCCCGGGAAACCCTGGTGCCTTGCCGCAGCGTAATGGTTCGCGCGACGAACAGCGCAGCGATTCTGAGCGCCGCTGATTTGAGTAGACGTGCGCATGTGATCGTGCCGTTCGGAAACGGCGCCGAAACACAAATCGATGAAAAACTCCTGCAGATGGGCTGCTCGCGCAACAGCGTGGTGCGGTTGCCTCGCCCGGATGGCATCGACCGGCTCGTGCTGGGCACCGACACCGTGGCGATCATGTCTAGCATCGATTGTCATCTGCTCGAACACATTGACGGTCTGGTGTTCGAACCGCTGCTCCCGGAGCTTGAAGACACCTTCGACTTCGCGATGATCTGGCCGGAGGGCAAAAACCTCCAACCTGCTGAAGTGTGGTTCCGGGAGCAGGTCAAACGGCAGTTGGTCCACCACGCAAAGCCTCTTGCTCGTCCTCTTAACTGATTGATTTTCGCTTTTTAGAAGGCCCACGGAGACCTTGGGACAACGTCCAGTACGTGGTTCTTATTATGATCGACATATTTACTTAAATTATGATGATAAGTAACATCAAAAAATGTTCGCGTCGCCACGCTTCCCGTAAGAGTGGGCCCGCGATGCAGCGTTTTAGCGGCGAATCCGTGTGATTGGCCAACCTTTTCAGATGGGGACGTGGGGGCTAGGTGGTGAAATTAAGGGCAAAAATCAGAGACAGACACGCTGAGGCGTTACCGCCGACACGGCACTCGGTCATGCTCCGCACCGCGATGGGCGTTGGGCTGTTTTCGGCAGCGATCGGCGCCGGGCTTCTGGCCTTGCCATCCACGGAAAACGCGCAGGCCAACGACGCGCCAGCGCTTCCCACGGTGGTCGCCAGCAAGCCGTTGGTGCAATCGCTCGACAGCCGGTTGGCATTTCTCGGGCAGTTTTCCGCAGTCGACCGGGTCGAGTTGCGCGCGCAGGTGGGTGGGACGCTGGTCGGCATCCATTTCAAAGACGGCCAACTGGTCAAGAAAGGCGCGGTGCTGTTCACCATCGATCGCGTGCCTTACGACATTCGTCTGGCTCAGGCCAAGGCGCTGCTGCAACGTTCCACTGCGCGTCTGGCCTACGCCAAGAGTGAATACCATCGAGCGGACGAACTGGCGCGTAACGAGGCCGGTTCCGTGCAGAACATGGAACAGCGTAAGTCCGAATGGCAGGAGGCCGAGGCAGCGGTTGCGGATGCGAATGCACAGATACGAGACGCCCAGTTCGACCTTGACCACTGCCAGATCGTCGCGCCTTTCACCGGCCGGATCGGCAACCACCATGTTTCGGTCGGCAATCTGGTCGCTGGCAGCCGCGCAGCGGGCAGCCCCACCACATTGCTGGCGACGATTGTGTCTCAAGACCCGCTTTACCTCGATTTCGACATGAGCGAGTCGGATTTCCAACAGTACAAACGCTTCAGGGCCAGCCGTCACGACGAAACGGCTGACCAGGTGCGGATTGCGCCCAATGGTGGCCATGACTACAGCACGCCGGGCGTCCTGGACTTCATCGATAAC
Source organism: Pseudomonas sp. GD03842 (assembly GCF_029841165.1). Lineage (NCBI taxonomy): Bacteria > Pseudomonadati > Pseudomonadota > Gammaproteobacteria > Pseudomonadales > Pseudomonadaceae > Pseudomonas > Pseudomonas sp. GD03842. The sequence goes on from NZ_JAOCEA010000001.1 coordinate 431,968, forward strand.
GCACTCAACCGATCCAGCGGCACGATCCACGCCCGTGCCACCGTGCCGAATCCGGACAGTACGCTGACCCCGGGCGAGTTCGCGCGGGTGCAGGTGATCGCGGCGGCCGCTGCACCGACCTTGCTGGTCCCGGACGCCGCCGTGCTGCCCGATCAGTCTCATTTCTTCGTGCTCACCGTGGGCGACGACGGGGTGGTCGCCCCCAAAGGCGTCGAGGTGGGTGAAATGCGCGCCGGTCTGCGGGTCATCAAGTCAGGCTTGAGCGCAAATGACCGCGTCATGATCGGCGGTTTGCCGTTCGCCGCGCCCGGCGCCAAGGTGAACGTCAAGGACGGTGAAATCAAAGCCGACAATGAACAAGTGAAGGACTAGACGACATGCGGATAGCTCACTTTTTCATCGACCGACCGCGTTTTGCCGTCGTCGTCAGTTGCTTCATCACGCTGATCGGCCTGGGCGCGCTGTTCGTCCTGCCGGTGGCGCAATACCCGGAGATCGTTCCACCGACCGTGCAGGTGACCACCTCGTACCCGGGGGCTTCGGCCGAAACCATTTCGAAGACCGTCGCCACGCCGCTCGAGCAGCAGATCAATGGCGTCGAAAACATGATCTACATGAGCAGCCAGTCCACGGGCGATGGCAAGCTGACCATCACGGTCACCTTTCGGATTGGCACTGACCTGAACCTGGCGCAGAACCTCACGCAGAACCGTGTGCAAAACACGATCTCGCGGCTGCCGGAGGACGTCCAGCGGCTCGGCGTGCAAGTGCGCAAGGCAACGCCAAGCATCCTGCTCGCCGTGCACCTGTATTCCAACGATGGGACCAAGGACACCCTTTACCTGTCCAACTACGCCACGCTGCACATCAAGGATGTGCTGGCGCGCATACCCGGCGTGGGCGATGTCCAGTTTCAGGGCGGCCGGGAATATGCCATGCGGATCTGGCTCGATCCTGACAAGGTGGCGGCCCATGACCTGAGCGCCGATGAGGTGCTGCAAGTCCTGCGGCAACAAAACCTGCAGGTGTCGGCTGGGGTTCTCAATCAGCCGCCGACCCAGACCCGTGAAGCCTATCAACTGAACGTGGAAGTGCTGGGCCGCCTGACGACCCCGGACGAGTTTGCGCGCATCGTGGTCAAGACCGATGCCTCTGGCCGGGTGACGCGCATTGGCGATATCGGCCGTGTCGAGGTGGGCGCGGTCGACTACGGTTCGACGGCATTCATGGACAAGAAGGATGCCGCCACGCTGTTGATCTACGCGCAACCGGGTGCCAACTCGCTGGATGTCGATCATGCGGTGCTCGGCACGATGCAGACGCTGCAACAGGAGTTTCCTGCAGGCGTCGATTACAAAATCATCTATGACCCGACCATCTTCATCGGCAAGTCGGTCGATGAGGTGATCACCACGATCTTCGAAGCCATCCTGCTGGTGGTGTTGGTGGTGTTTCTGTTCTTGCAGAACTGGCGCGCGACGATCATTCCGGTGGTCGCGATTCCCATTTCGCTGTTCGGCTCGTTCACCGTCCTCTACTTGTGCGGGATATCCCTCAATAACCTGTCGCTGTTCGGTCTGGTGCTGGCGGTGGGCATCGTGGTGGACGATGCCATCGTGGTGGTGGAAAACATCGAGCGGAATATCCATGAAGGCATGACCCCGCTGGCGGCTGCGCACCACACCATGGATGAAGTGGGCGGGGCGTTGCTGTCGATCGCCTTGACGTTGTGCGCGGTGTTCGTGCCGGCCGCGTTTCTCAGCGGCATTTCTGGTCTGTTTTTCAGGCAGTTCGCCGTCACCATCGCGGCTTCGACGATCATTTCCTGCGTGGTGTCGCTGACGCTCAGCCCGGCGCTGTGCGCGGTGCTGTTCAAACACAAGGGCCACGACTCCGGTCGTTTCAAGACGCTGAGACGCTTCATGGACGCCTCGTTTGGCCGCTTCAACCGGGCGTTCGACCGGTTGTCGCATGGCTACGCCCAGGTCACCCGCCGGCTGGCCAGGGTCCTCGCATTGGTCATGCTGGTGTACGTGGGCCTGATCGGCCTGGCGGGCTTCGAGTTTCACACCACCCCAACCGGCTTCATTCCAGAGCAGGATCAGGGTTACCTGATTACCATCGTGCAGTTGCCGCCGGGTGCTTCCTTGGACCGCACCGAGGCGGTCGTACGCCAGGTCATGGATATTGCGTTGGATACGCCCGGTATCGAGCACATGGCGCCATTCGTAGGGCTCGACGCCACCACCTCGACGGTGGCGTCCAACGCGGGCACGGTGTTTACCGGGCTGCCATCGCTCTACAACCACGACATGCCCGGGTTGACGGCACAGTCGGTGTTGGCAGACCTGCGCAAGCGCCTGTCGGTGATCAAGGATGCCTATGTGCTGACCATTCCACCGCCGCCCGTGCAGGGGCTCGGCAGTTCCGGTGGGTTCAAGCTGATGCTGGAAGACAGGGCCGGCCTGGGGTCCAAGGCCCTTGCCGACGCGGCAAACACACTTGTGGCTGAGGCCAGGAAAGACCCGGATTTCGTGGGCATGTTCACCTTGTTCAACGCTGGGTCGCCATCGATCTTCGCCAACATCGATCGCCTCAAGGCGGAGAAAGTCGGGTTGAAGCCTACCGACGTGTTTTCCACGTTGCAGGTGTATCTGGGTTCGCAATACGTCAACGACTTCAACTATCTGGGGCGGACTTATCAGGTCGTGGCGCAGGCCGATTCCCGCTTCCGGGGCACGGCGGAGGACATCACTCGCCTGAAAGTGCGCAACACCGCCGGCGAAATGGTGCCGATTGGCACGGTCGCCGAGGTCGAGCGCAATACGATTCCGTACCGTGTGCCGCGTTACAACCTGTATCCCGCCGCTGAGGTCCAGGGCGCAGCCGCACCTGGCGTCGCGACAGGGACGGCGTTGCTGAAAATGGAAGCGTTGGCCCAGAAAGTCCTGCCGAAGGGCATTGGCTTCGAATGGACCGAATTGGCTTACCAACAGCAGCAGAAGGGAACGCCGACACTGCTGGTGTTCGGCGCCGCGGCCCTGTTCGTTTTCCTGGTTCTGGTCGCTCAGTATGAAAGCTGGCGCCTGCCGTTGGCCATCGTGCTGATCGTGCCCATGTGCATCCTGGCCGCCATCAATGGCTTGAAGCTCAGGGGTATGCCAATCGATATCCTCGCGCAGATCGGCTTCATCGTGCTGATCGGGCTGGCGGCGAAGAACGCGATTCTGATCGTCGAGTTCGCCAAGCAGAAACAGGACGAAGGTTCGACTGCGATGGAAGCTGCAGTGCACGCCGCCCGGACACGTCTGCGGCCGATTCTGATGACCTCTCTGGCGTTCATCCTTGGCGTTGCGCCGTTGACCCTGGCCACAGGGGCGGGCGCGGAAATGCGCCAGTCACTCGGTACCACGGTGTTCTTCGGCATGCTGGGCGTCACGCTGTTCGGGCTGCTGTTCACCCCGGCGTTCTACATCTTCATCCGTAAATATTTCCATGGGAGGCGTTGATGGCCAGTAACCGTACCTTCGATGCAGGCGCAGGCATCGGGCTTCATCGACGCTCCGATGGCGCGAGGGTGACAGCGAAGGAAAATAGCGTGAGGCGGCCTACGGCGCTGAACGGCACGCTGTCGACCCTGCTGGGTGTGGCGCTGTTGGCCGGGCTGGGCGGGTGCTCCGTCGGCCCGGATTACGTGAAGCCAGAGACCTCGCTGGCGCCGTTCCACAATGCTCAAGTTAATGCTCCCCAAGGGAGTGGTTCGACAGCGGCTGACAAACAGGACCGCCAACGTCAGGCCGATCTGGCCAACTGGTGGAAAGGCTCGAACGATCCGCAACTGGTCTCGATCGTCGAGCAGGTGTTGGCGCAGAACCTGGACCTGGCCGCCTCGGTCGCGCGCGTTGCGCAAGCCCGGGCGGCGGCTCAGGCGGCGGGGGCTGCACTCTATCCGACGGTAGATTTTCAGGGCGCCTCTACCAAACAACGGCAGAGCCTGCAAAGCCCGCTTGGTGAACTGAGCCGCAATCTTCCCGGTTACGAAAGGAACCAGAAGGAGCTCACGGCGGGTGCGGTGGCCAGTTGGGAACTGGACGTGGCGGGCGGCTTGCGTCGCGGAGCTTCGGCCGCCGAGGCCACCGCTCAGGCGGCAGAGTCCGAGCACATGGGCACCCGCATTTCAGTGGTGGCGGAGGCAGCGGACGCGTACGTGCAGATCCGCGGCTACCAGGCGCGACTGGCGGTCGCCGCCGACCAGATCGACACGGACGAACACCTGTTACGGCTGGTCCAGGTCAGGCACCGCTTGGGTGAGGTCACCGAGCGCGACAAAGCCCAGGCCCAAGCGCTGCTCAAACAGGCCCGAGCCAGTGTTCCACTGCTGCGCATCGCGCTGGAGGCCCAGCTCAATCGCCTCGACGTGTTGATGGCCAATCAGCCGGGCAGGGCGGCGCTGCTGGTCGGTAACCGCCTCGACATTCCGACGTTGCCAACCCCGCAGCAAAGCCTGGAGCCTACCGACATGCTCCGTAGGCGACCCGATATCATCGCAGCGGAACGGCAACTTGCTGCCTCCAACGAGCGAATAGGGGAAGCGATCGCGGACTATTATCCAAAGCTCTCCCTGTCGGGCGTGCTGGGATATGACAGCACCACGGGCCATCACCTGTTTACCTCGCAGGCCTTCCAGCCTTCTATCGGCGGTCTGGTTCGCTGGCGGTTGTTCGACTTTGGCAAGATCGACGCCGAGGTTGCCCACGCGAAAGGCGAGCAGGCCGAGGCGCTGGCGCGCTACCGGCAATCGGTGCTCCGAGGCTGCGAAGACGTCGAAAATGCTCTGGTTGCGGTGGCGCAGACCGAAGAGCGCCGCAAGGAACTCGCCGACGAGGTCGTGGCATTGACCCGGGCGCGGGATCTGTCGGAGCGGGCCTATAAATCAGGGGCCATCACCCTCACTGATGTGCTGGACGCCAATCGTGAGCTGCTGGTCGCCAGGGACAGCCTGAGCAGCACGCAAAGCGATTCGACCCGCGCTGTCGTGTCGCTGTATCGCTCAATCGGCGGCGGCTGGGACGGGGCGAGCGTTCAGGCGGCGAATTGACCCTATCACCGCGCGCGTCATCGACCGACGACGCGTGCGGCCTGCAAAAGAGCGTCGCGCCCGTTCGCGGGCGCTGAAACTCCCTTCCTGTACGTGCCCAGCGATTCATTTCGTCGCTGGCATGCCCCCTGCATCGCGCTGACGCAGTCCATGAGCCGGTAAAACCTTTGCGTACGTGGCTGTTGTCAGGTTCGCGATTGCTGGCGCTGCATCGGTGATGCCACAATGCCGCTCCCCGCTTGGTTCGCCGAACGTTCAGCGTGACGCTTGGACAGTCACGATGCCCAGCCTCCGTGGCTGTTTTCACATGCCAGGCCCGCAGGAGAGGTTCATGTCGGTTCGGTTGCGTCTGTTATTGAGTATCGTGCTGCTCTGGGCGCAGGCGGCGTGGGCCAGCTCCGTCACACAGCGTGAGAGCTCCGCCCACACCATCGATGTACAACTGCGATGGAAGCACCAATTCCAGTTCGCCGGGTACTACGCTGCCATTGCGCAGGGGTATTACCGCGAGGAAGGGCTGGAGGTGCGCCTGCACGAAGGCGGCCCCAGCGTCACACCGGTCGAAGAAGTGCTTTCCGGGCGTGCCCAGTACGGCGAAGCCAACAGCGAACTGCTGTATGCGCGCCTGCATGGAAAGCCTTTGGTCGCGCTGGCGGTGATTTTTCAACACTCGCCCTCCGTTCTGCTGGCGCGCACGGACCAGCAGGTTCGCACGGTGCATGATCTCATCGGCAAGCCGGTGATGCTGATGGGTGAGCAGACCGACGCCGACTTCCTGGCAATGTTCCGCAGTGAGGGGATACCCCTCGACAAACTCAACCTGCTGCCCAGCAGTTACCAGATCGAGGACCTGGCCAATGGAAAGGTGACGGCCTTCAATTCGTACCTGACCAACGAACCTTTCTACCTTCAGCAGCGCGGCGTGGACTACAACGTGATCTCTCCCGTCACCTACGGGATCGATTTCTACAGCGACATCCTGTTCACCAGCCAGGCCGAGATCGACGAACATCCCCAACGGGTTGAAGCGTTCCGGCGCGCCACCCTGCGGGGCTGGCGCTACGCAATGGACAACCCCGAGCAGATCATCGACCTGCTGATCAACCAGTATTCGGTCAAGAAAAGCCGTGCGCACTTGCAGTACGAGGCCCAGGCCATGCGGCCGCTGGTGCTGTCCGACCTGATTGAGATCGGCCATATGAACCCGGGCCGCTGGCAACGAATGGCGGAAACCTTTCTCGACCTGGGCATGGTCAGCTCGCTCGACGGCCTGGAGAATTTCATCTACGACCCCAGTCCGCCTCAACTCGTCGAGCGCCTGCGCAAGACCATCGTCCTGGTCAGTATCGGCTGTGGAATCGCACTGACGTTCACCTTGATTCTCCTGAACGTGCAGCGCCAACTGCGCAACGAGATCAAGCGACGCAAACTCGCCGAACAGGAAGTCCACAAACTGGCTTTCTATGACAGCCTGACGGGCTTGCCGAATCGCAATAGTTTCATTCCCTTCGCCACTGAGAAGCTGCTCGCTGCAAAGCGGCGTGGCGCGCACCTCGCGCTGTGTTACATCGACTTGAACCACTTCAAGCAAGTCAACGACTGTTTCGGCCATCAGGCGGGCGATGCGATTCTCATCCACGCCGCCGAGGCGATCAAATCCAGTATTCGTCCCTCCGATATCGCCGCGCGGGTAGGGGGTGATGAATTCGTCGTGCTGCTTGAGGGGGCCCATGCGCGCAGTGAAATCCAGCGCATCACCCAGGACATCTGCACGGCCGTCGCCGAACCGATGACCTGGAACAACAGCCTGATCAAGGTCAGCGCCAGCCTGGGCGTGGCGTGGTATCCGGAAGCGGGTGAGGGCCTCGACGATCTGATTTTCAAGGCCGACACCGCCATGTTCGAAACCAAGGCCAGTACCGCGGCACGGGCCTGAATCGGTCTTTCGTCCATGGCCTCGTGTCCCTGACCGCTACAACCTTGCCTCAGCCTTTTCCTCCTTGTTTCCGGTGCCGTCTCGGTCAGAGGGCTTGTCCTCAAACAGTGCGCAACGCCTCAACCCAGTGCGGCCAGCACATCCTCGACGGAAGAAAGAGTCCGATATTGCCGTTTTCAGGCCGTCTGAAACGGGCCTGCTATTTGCTCTCCTTGAGCGCGCGATCACTCAATCAAACGCATTTGAACAGGAGCAGGTACATGAGCTCATCCGGCGATTTTCCCTTAAGTGAAGCCCCACCGTCCGCGCGAAAGGGGCTGTTATCCATTTCCATGGTGCTGTTCAGTTTCACGTTCTTTACCGGGACCATGTTTGCAGGTGGCAAGTTGGGCATGGCCTTTTCATTTACGGACATGCTGTGGATTGCCACGATCGGGAACACCCTGCTCGCGATCTACGCTGCCGCACTGGCGTTCATCGCGTCGCGCAGTGGGCTGAACACGGTGTTGATGGGGCGCTTCTGTTTCGGGGAAGCGGGAAGCCGGCTCTCGGACTTTCTGCTGGGGTTTGCCGAACTGGGCTGGTATGCCTGGGGCACGGCCACCGTCGCCATCGTGCTGGTGAAGATGCTCGGGCTGGCCGAGGGCCTGACGCTCCCGCTGATGATTCTGTTCGGCTTTGGTTTCAGCATCACCGCCATCGTCGGCTACAAAGGCCTGGACATCCTTTCGCGCCTCTCGGTGCCCCTGATGTTCATCTTGTTGATCATTTCGATGTACATCGCCACGCGCGACATCGGCGGGTTCAAAGGCCTCTCGGCGGTGATTCCGCACGAGACCATGACCTTTTCCGCTGCGGTGACCATGGTGTTCGGCACGTTCGCCAGTGGCGCGACGCAGGCCACCAACTGGACGCGGCTTTCCCGCACTGGGCGCGTGGCAATCATTGCCAGCGTCGTCAGTTTTCTGCTGGGCAATGGCTTAATGGTCGTGGCAGGCGCCTGGTGCGCAGTCGTCTATCAGCAGGCCGACATCGTTGAGGTGATGATGCTTCAGGGCTTGTCATTCGCGGCCGTGGTCATGCTGTGTCTGAACCTGTGGACGATCCAGGGGCCGACGATCTACAACGTGGCGGCCGCTGCCTGCCATCTAGTGCGAAGCGAAAGACGCCGCACGATGACCTTGATCGCGGCGGGTGTGGGCGTCATTCTGGCGATCGGCGGCATGTACGAAATGCTCATTCCTTTTCTCGTCCTGCTCGGTTCGATCATCCCTCCCGTGGGCGGCGTCATCATGGCCGACTTCTGGTATCGCCATCGCGGCAGTTACCCCCTGCTGGCCAACGCCACATTGCCACGCTACAACGCCAAAGGCTTGATTGCCTATGCCGTCGGCGCCATCGTCGCGTACTGCTCACCCTGGATCGCGCCGCTGGTGGGGATCGCGGTTGCCGCGGTGTGCTACATCGGGCTGCTGCGCATGGGGGCTCGGGACACGGCGGTGACCAGCGTTCAGGGTGAACAGTGAGCCTGATGGTGGAGGAGGTCCTGAAGCTTTCAGGCCTTGACGAGCTGACCGTGCGCCCAGGCGGTTGAGCATTGGAACGGCCACAAAGATGGAACCTTGCCGGGCTTGGCTTGCCCACTTCCTGTGTGAGCAATTGATACTCGACAGGAGAAGAGGATGCCTAGCTCAGATGGAAAGATTCGGTACGCGGTGGTAGCAGGCGGGTCAATTTCTCAAGGGGCCTTCATGCCGGGTGTAGGCCAGACGGACAACTCGGTGATGACCGCCCTGGTCACGGGGGATCCGGTCAAGGCGCAGGATTTGGCCTCGGTCTATGGCCTGAAGTCCTATTCGTACGAGGAGTACCCCAAGCTGTTGGCCTCCGGGGAAATTGACGCCGTGTACGTTGCGACGCCGAATTTTCTGCATACCCAGTACGTGATTCCCGCGCTTCATGCAGGCATCCATGTGCTTCTGGAAAAGCCCATGGCTGTCACGCAAGCCGAGTGCCGTGAGATGGCGGACGTCGCAGAACGAACAGGCGCCAAGCTCATGGTTGCGTACCGGTTGCATTGTGAGCCTGGAACGCTCGAGATGATCGAGCGTGTGCAGAAAGGGGAGTTTGGTGACCCGCGCGTGTTCACGTCGACATTCGCCCAAACCGTCAAGGCCAGCAACCATCGCAACCAAAACGGTTTCGCTGCGGGTCCCGTTGCGGACATGGGGCCTTACCCACTGAACATGGTGCGCAAACTGTTCAACGCAGAGCCGATCGAGGTGATGGCGTTGGGTGCAAAAACGCCAGGATCACCTCTGGAGTCTTGGGACACGGTGACCGTCTCGCTGCGCTTCCCGGAAGAGCGGCTGGCTCACTTCACTGTGAGTTACACGCTGCCAGATACCGAGCGCTTCCAGTTGCTCGGTACTCAGGGCGAAATCGAGGCATCGCCCTGCTTCGGGTACGGGGAAGGCGTGGCCATCCGTTACCGAGCGACCCTCAACGGCGAGACGACCGAACACGTCCACCCCGTCGTTGATCAGTTTGCTGGCGAGACCGCCTATTTTTCCGACTGCATCCTCAATGACCAGACGCCCGAGCCAGACGGCGAGGAGGGCTGGCGGGACGTTCGGGTGATCATGGCGATACAGCGTGCGCTCGAGACTGGCCTTGCGCAAACGCTCGAGCCCTTGGCGCAAAGACGCCCGCCGCTCAGGACACAACAGCGAACGTTCGCGTTAGCCGAGGTGCCGCCGTACATCAACACCGAATCGCCAACGGAGTGATCGAGCACAGCCGACGCGTGAGAAAACGCGCGCGTCGGCACGGCCCGATCAAGGCGTCCAGATCCCCACGTCTTTCAGTAACTCCCCAGTCACCCGTCATGCTGCTGAGCTGACCGGTACGATTCATACGTCCGCTGGGGGATTGCTACGGGCGTGTCAATGCTGCAACCTCGTCGTTCTTTTCTGCACGGGGTGGGGCAATGGACTGGAGCGATATGCGGGTCTTTCTGGCGATTGCTCGCAGCGGATCGTTAGGCGCTGCTGCGAAGCAGTTGGGTGTCAGTCATCCCACGGTAGGCCGTCGCTTGCAGGTGCTTGAACAGACCAGTGGCCAGCCCTTGTTTCTACGCACGGTCCAAGGGCTGGTGCTCACGGACACCGGCGAACGGATTCTCGGTCTGGCGGAGGAGATGGAGCAGAGTGCACTGTCGATCGAGCGTCGTCTTGCCGGTGACAGCGATCAGCCTGAAGGGCTGTTGCGAATCTCATGTGCGGAGTGGTTCGCCGGGTATGTGCTGACGCCGGTATTTCGTGAGTTGGCTCGACGGTATCCGCTGATCGCGCCCGAGGTGATACCTGGCCATCGACTCTTCGATCTGGCGCGGCGTGACGCAGACATTGCCTTTCGCATCGTGCCTTTTACCGAACCCGACATCGTGCACCGCAAGCTGACCACCATGCGTTACGGGCTTTACGCCAGCGCCGCCAGTCCCGCGCCAAAGCCCGATGGCGAGGGCGCAGGGCTGATATTGATGAATATCGCCCAATCCCACTATCCCGATGTGCATTGGCTGCAGCAGCGCTATCCTCTGGCCCGCACCGTATTCACCAGCAGCAGCCGCACGGTGCAGGCCCAGATGTGTGCGAACGGCCTCGGACTGGCGGTCCTGCCGCGCCCGCTCGGCGACCGAACGCCAGGCCTGCAACTGCTGGACCCGGACGAGCCGCCGCCGGGTCGCGACATCTGGATGGGCTATCACCAGGACCTGCGCCAGATGGACAGGCTGCGCGCGCTCGCGGACCTGGCCTCCAGCATGATCGGGTCCGACTGACGAGGCGTCGATGCCTGAGGGATCGTACGCACCCGCTAGCGGGGTGACGTGGCCGACGGCTGGCGCAGCAGGCTGAAGCTCAACCCGGCGCCCAACGCCAGGAACGCGGCGATGCAAAGAACGGAAACCCGGAAAGCGTGGGTGATCGTCTCGGGGTCCGTATTCATCCCTGACAGCGTATAGAAGACCCCGCCAATCACTGCGACGCTCAGCGACGTACTGATCTGCAAGGTCGCGCTGGTGATCCCTGCGATCATGCCCGAGTAGGCTGGAGCAACCCTTCCTGTGACCATCCGCATCAACGTCGGCAGGGCCAGGCCTTGTCCAAATCCGATGACGAAAAGAATGACCGCCAGCAGTGAGACAGACGGAGCGACGTCAGTCGGTACTGTGGAGACAAGCCAGGCCATCGCCAGGAATCCGATGACTTCCAGTGCCATGCCCACAGGATTGACGTAAGCGCCAAAAAGGCGCTTGAACGGGCCGGTCGACAAAGGCCCCAGCAGGAAGCCCGCCCCAAAAGGCAGAAAGATCAGACCAGCGTGAAGCGGTGTGGCGTGCAGAGCGCCCTGCAGATAAATCGAGAACAACAGGAAGAACACGCCGATCGCATAGAAGCACAGAGCGACCAGCAGTGCTCGGCCCAGGCCAGGGGCCTTCAGCGCGGTAGGATTGAGCAGAGGTGTACCACCGGCGCGGTGCAGACGGATTTCGTATTGCCAGAACAGCCAGGCCAGAACGGGTGCTGCAGCCAGCGACAGCCACGCCCACAGCGGCCAGCCAGCTTCGCGGCCTTCGATCAAGGGGACGATCAGAGCACCCAGCGTCAGGATCGACAGCCCAGTGCCGCAGAGGTCCAGCTTGCTCGCGTGCGCCGCGCGGGTTTCCTTGAATACGGGAATCCCGAACACCACGACCAGCAACGCAATGGGCAGGTTAACCAGAAAGATCGCTCGCCACCCCATTCCCATGACGTTGAGAGAAATCAGAATGCCGCCCAGCGCCTGACCTATCACCGATGCCAGCCCGAATACGGCGCCATAGATGCTCAGCGCCCGCGGTTTTTCAGCTTCTGGAAAAATCGCCTGCACCGAGGCGAGTGCTTGAGGCGCCATGACCGCTGCGGTAATGCCTTGCAGCGCGCGACCGGCAATCAACATCCACGGCGATGTCGCCAGTCCGCAGAGCAGTGATGCCGCCGCGAACCCCACCAGGCCCAGGAAAAACATGCGCCCGCGACCGTAAAGATCACCCAGCCGCCCGCCTGTGATCAGGGTGACGGCGTAGAGCGTCGCGTAAGAAGAGATCACCAGTTGTTCGGCGGAAGAGCCGGTCCCCAAATCGTCCTGAATGGAGGGGAGGGCAACGTTCACGATGAAGAAATCCAGAGGCGGGAGAAACGCCCCAACCAACAGGATTACGAACATGAACCAACGCTTGGGATCGTGTGTGATGTCTACGTTTTGAGTCAGGGTAAGAGACATAAAGAGGGTTCCTTTAAGAAACCATTCGGTTCCGGATGGGGTGGATGGGTCGATTAGCTGTCAAGCAGATGCATGCTGCGCTCGACCAACGCGGTCATTTGCGCCTCACGTGCCCCGGTCTTTCCGAGTACCCGCATGCCCTCGATCTGGCAGACCAGAAAATGCGCGATTTCCTGCTCATCGCCTTCGCCGAATTCCCCAGCCGCCTGGCCACGAATGATCGCGCTGGCGTAGAGCTGTTGAGTGCGGTCGAGCATGCGGGCGATCCGCTGCCTGACCTCGGGCTCCTGCGCGATCAGTTCATTGGCTACGGCAACCAGCATGCATCCGCGTCGTCCTTCCTCACCGGCAGAAGAGCGGGCATGGCGCAGCATGGACTCGTGGATCGCCTGCCTCGCGGTGCCGGGCTGGGAGAGGATGTCGGCAGTCATTTTCAAGGCTTGTGCGCAATAGATATCGAGGGCTGCCAGGAGGATGCCTTTCTTGTCGCCGAAGGCTTTGTACAAACTTCCCCGGGACAACCCGGTGCCTTCGATCAGGTCGGGCAACGAGGCGCCTTCATAGCCGCGATCCCAGAACACGTTCATGGCATGGCGGGCGGCATCCTCCAATTCGAACTGTCGTGGACGCCCGGGTCCGGGTGCATGAGTCATCGATCGGAACTCCTGAGTGTCGGTTCAGGCCGAGAACCGATCGGTTCCAATCTAAAAGAATTTTTCCGCGTTTACGCCTCACAAAAATGTACGCCCCGCGTGCATTTGTGGCAGTGCCCATCACGCTGAATGACTTCCACAATGGCTCAAAGTGGTTTCAGTCGATCCACCCAGCCAACACTTGAGGAGTCAGACATGCCAGGAACATTCACTGATCGGATTGCAGTCGTCACAGGCGCATCCACCGGCATCGGATTTGCCATCGCACAGGGGCTGATCGAGCAAGGTGCTGAACGCGTATACATCACCGGACGTTCGGCCGGCACGCTGGAGGCTGCGGTCGAAAAATTGGGTGAGAAGGCAGTGGCGGTGATTTCCGACGTTTCCCGCCAGGCTGACCTCGATGAACTCAAGGCGGTGATCAAGGCGAATGGCGATCAGGTGGACGCGGTGTTTGCCAACGCCGGTATCTGCGAAAAAAATCCGGTGGGCGAGACCACCGAGGCCGCCTACTACACCCTGTTCGACATCAACGTGAAGGGCGTCTTCTTTACCGTTCAGACACTGCTGCCGCTGATGAAGAACGGCTCCGCGATTGTCCTGACAGCCTCGATCTGCTCCAGCAACGGTCTGGAAGGGTTGAGCCTGTACAACGCATCCAAAGCCGCCGTGCGGTCTTTCGCACGCACGTGGGCCAACGAACTCAAAGACCGCAAGATCCGGGCGAATGTGGTCAGCCCCGGCTTCACCCGCACCCCGATCCAGGACAACGGCCTTGGGATGAGTGAAAGCGAGATCGCCGAGTTGCGCAAATACGTCGAGCAGATCACGCCGTTGGGCTACATGGCCGAGCCGGAAGAAATCGCTTCGTCTGCGCTGTTCCTGGCGTCCGACGATGCGCGTTACGTCAACGGCGTCGAGCTGATGGTCGACGGCGGCCTGTCGCAAATCTGAAGTTCCTCATGCCCCGCTGCCCCTTTGTAGGGGGCGCTCCTGACTGGACAACGTTATGAACATCGAACAATTGATCGCTCGGTTGGACGCATTGGAAAGCCGTGCGGCTATCGACACCCTTATTTCCTCTTATGCGAACGCTTTCGATCGCTTGGACAGAGCACTTTTGCAGAGCATCTGGCACGCCGATTCGACCCTTGATCTGCCGGGTTTCGGAAACGCCGCCAGCCGCGATGACATCCTGCTGATGGCTGAAAACAGCTGGCGACAGATGCCCCATATGCACCACTGGATGAGCAACCCGCTGATCAAGATCGACGGTGACAGCGCTGCCGGCACCGTGGCCGCGGACTGTGTGTTCTACGACATCGAGAAAGGCCCCGTGCAAGTCAGTGGGCTGTATCACGACACGTTCGAACGACGGTCAGGGCAGTGGGCGTTCAAGTCGAGGTATTTCGAACTCCATTACCTGACGCCCTTGAAAGACTGGGCCCCCATTGCGGGCAACGAGGGCTTCGGGCGGCAACAGCCTTCTCCCGAGCAAGCCTGATCGACTGAGGCGTTGCCAGCAGGGCTGCTGCCGGAATCAGCGAAGGCTTGGGTTACAGAAGCGAAATGCGGTATTGAATGATCAGGCGGTTCTCGTCGAAGCTGCTGTTGCTGCCGTAGTTCCTACGCAGGGTGGAGTTACGCCACCGGAGCGTGAGAGATTTGAGAGAGCCGCTTTGAAAAACATACGCCAGTTCCGATTCCCGACCTCGGTCTTCCCCATCGTTGATCGTGGTGGTGTGTACGTTTGTCCCCTTGATAAACCGGTTCATCATGGTGAGCCCCGTTTTCTAAAAGCGTCTCCAATGCCAAGGCTTGAGCCCCCGCATGGGGGCAACCGAGCAAGGCCAGGGGTTGACACCGGCAACAGGTTCTTCGCGTCCCGGGCTGGCTAGGCAGGTGAACCCTCACGTTGATGACAGCTTTTCAGGTTTTCAGCGAGATGCGGTAGACCTGAGCGGCTGTGCCCGAGAACAATCGCTCTTTTTCGCTCTCGCTCGCTGACTGAGCAATCAGCTTGAATGCGTTCCATACCGTGGCGTAGTGCCCGGCAGCACGATCAACCGGAAAATTACTTTCGAACATGCAGCGTTCAGCGCCAAAGGTCTCAATCACGAACTCGGCAGTCGGTCGCCACAGTTCAGCGAGCAATTGCGAAGACGGTGGTGTGAGATATTGCTCGAAATGGTAACCAGAAATAGCGATCGCATAGCCACCGATTTTTACGAACACATTGGGGCAGTCAGCGAGTTGCCTCACTGAGCGTTGCCACTCAGCGAATACCTCGCGGCGGCGTTGTGCGTGTTCAAACACACCCAGGATGCCGCCCAAATGATCGAGCACGATGGGGACCTCCGGAACAGCCCTTGCGAGGTCTACCACTTCCTGGATCTGGGTGTGGTAAATCCATGCATCGAATGCTAATTCATGCTTCGCCAATTGCTGTAATCCGCAGCGGAAATTAGGGTCGGCAAAAAGCTGGCGCTCAGGGCGTGGCAATACACCGAAACGGAAAGCTTCGCTTCTGGCGGCAGCACACCGGATGCCTCGAAAACGCCCGTTGGCCGCTTCTTGATGCGCCACGAGCACATCTTCGACTGCCGCTCCCATCGTGAGGTCCGCATGACCCACAATTGCAGCGGCGATCTCGGCACGCGCGCCCTGGGCGAGGGCCTGTTCGGCGATTCGGGTCACGGCTTCCGTTTCGCCGACAGGCTTCAGTGGTTCTGGCCCGGTAGCCCGGTAGTTCCAGCCACACTGAATGAAGACGGTAGCTTCGACGCGGTGACCCGCTTCAACGTCGGCGAGTTGCTCGTTCAGCCCGTACCCCGCCCAGTGATCCGTGAAATGGAAATGGGCATCGATAATGCGGCGCCCCGGATCCAGAATGGTTTCGGGGCTGTCAGCATACCAATCAGGGTTCAATCGCGGTGCCTTCAGCGTGGGCAGCAGGTCGTCTTGCGTGTGGGTAGTGGTTGGCATATTCATGTCTGTCCTCGAAAAACTGCTTAGGCATGACGGTATCCACCGTCGCACTCATCTCGGTAAAAAGGCTTGGCGGTTATTCGATCGCCAAGGGGCGTCCCGCTGTTTCCTTGAGACGCAGCAGCACCAGGAAAGAGATCAGTCCTGCGATGATCAGGATCCAGGCGGGGGAGGTCGGAGAACCGGTATACGTCATCAGCCAAGTGGCGATGTAAGGGGCTGATCCGCCGGCGGCAATCGCCGCGATGCTGATGCCAAGGTTGATGCCGCTGGTGCGAACACTGGTTGGCAGTAGCTCGCAATACAGGGTGTAGTTGGTGGACAAGTAGGCCGCCTCAAGCAGCCCAAGTGCGACTTGCGACGCCATGGCCGCGCTCACAGATAGCTTCATTGCCAAAAAAAGCGGATAGGTAAACACCATGAAGCACAGCGTTACGCCGATCAGCATTGGCCGTCGACCTATTTTATCGCTGAGCAATCCGAACGGATAAATGGCTAGAGCAGCAACCGTCATTGAGAGGGTGGCAGACCAACCCGCCATCTGCGCCGTCATAATGCCTTGCTGTTGAAAATAGGTGACCAAGTACGTGAAGGGCAGGTAGTAGCCTGCCATCGCGCACGAACCGATGCAGGCAATCGCCAACAGCGGACCGGGGTAGCGGCGCAGCAGGATCAGGGTAGGGGCTTTCTTGACCTTGTTTTGCCGCTCGAGCTTCACGAAGTCTGGAGTCTCCTCCATTTTGTGCCGGATCATCAGCGCAATGATGCCCATAGGCGCTGAGATCAGAAATGGCAGGCGCCAGCCCCAGTCCAACAGTTGTTCATGGGTCATTAGCATGTTCAAAAGCGCAACCGCGATTGCACCCCCCATGGTCCCCACCAGGCAGCCGATTTGCGTGGTGCTTGTCAACGCCGCTCGCTTCGCGTCAGGCGCCACTTCGGCCACATAAGTAACGGCCCCGCCCATTTCTCCGCCGGCGGCCATGCCTTGAATGCAACGCAACAAACACAGCAGCACAGGTGCGGCTATACCTGCTGCAGCATAAGTGGGTAAAAGCCCGATGCAGGCCGTGGCACCCACCATGCCCACCACAGACACCAGTAGCGCAGGCTTGCGACCGACTTTGTCTGCCAGTGCGCCTAGCAAGATGCCGCCTATGGGTCTGACCACGAATGCGACGCCGAACACCGCGAAGGTGTAAAGCAGGGCGAGCGGCTCGTCCGCCGGGAAGAACAAGGCAGCTAGGGTCGTGGCCAAGAAGGCGTAAGCGGTGTAGTCGTAATACTCGATCAGCGTGCCGATTGCTCCGGCCCAGACGACCTTGCGGATCGAGCGAGTGTCGTGGACTGCGGACGTGGCGGGCGTGACCGCCATGGCTGCATTACCGATATTGTTCATATTCTTGTGCTCGCTACGGCAGTAAGAGGGCGTGGCCTGAATGGGAACAGGCCATGCGTGTTCTACGTGTTCAACTGGCTTGGCTCTGCCGGACAGACTTGACCCTAAGGAATTCTCGCAATCCTTCGATGCCGCCCTCGGAGCCCAAGCCGCTGTCTTTGTACCCCCCGAACGGGGTTTCAGGCAGTGACGCCAGCCATTCATTGATGCAGATCGCGCCGCTCTGAAGCATGTGCGACAGCTTCCCTGCTGCAGCGAGGTTGTTGGTGAACGCATACGCTGCGAGCCCGAACGGGAGACGGTTGGCCTCGATAATCGCCTCGTCCAATTTGTCGAATGGGCTGATCAACGCCACAGGGCCGAACGGCTCTATGTTGGCGACGTTCGCGTCCATCTGTGGCTCAATGATCACAGTGGGTTGGAAATAGTAGCCATTGCCTGGCAGGCGTTCGCCGCCGGCGGCAATGCGTAATCCTCGTAAGCGTGCATCCTCTATCAGACGCTCGACCGCACTGCGACGACGTTCATTTTTCAAGGGTCCCATCTGGGTATCCGCATCGAATGGGTCGCCCACTTTGAATGCACGTGCCGCGCGGGTGAACGCATCCACGAACTCATCAAAGATGGGCCGTTGCACCAAAAAACGCGTAGGCGAAATACAGACCTGTCCGGCATTGCGGAATTTGGCAGCGGCGGCGCTCGCTGCGACGTTGGCGACATTCACGTCATCGCAGATGATCACCGGCGCGTGGCCTCCCAGCTCGAGGGTGGTGCGCTTGAGTAAGGCACCGGCTTTGCCGCCAATTTCTTTTCCGACAGTGGTTGCACCCGTGAAACTGATCGATGCAATTTCGGGAGCGGTGCAAAGAATATCTGCGATCCGGGCCGGATCACCAAACACCATATTGATCACACCCGCCGGGATACCGGCATCCGCGGTCGCCTGGGCGATCATCAGTGCGACGCCGGGGGTTTCCTCCGAGGGCTTCAACACGACGGTACAGCCGGCGGCGAGTGCACCCGCAATCTTGCGCGAAGGGGTGATGGCCGGCGCGTTCCATCCGGCAAAGGCGGCCACGACACCACAGGGCTCGAGCACTACGGTTTGGGTCACGCCGGGGGTGCGGGCCGGAATCACACGACCGTAAAGCCTGCGGGCTTCTTCGGCAGACCATTCGAACATTTCCGCGGCGACTACGACTTCTTTCTTAGCCTCGCTGAAAGGCTTCCCGAGCTCAAGCGAGATGTGTTTTGCGATTTCGTCACTACGCTGGCGCATCAACGCAGCGCTGCGGCGAAGCATATTCGAGCGCTCAAGCGCGGAGGTATCGCGCCACGTTTTTAATGCAGCGGCGGCAGCCGCGATGGCGCGTTTCACATCAGTGTCTGAAGCTTGCGGGTAGCTGCCCAGCACGTTGCCGGTGGCTGGGTTGATGACGGTAATCGCGGCGTTTGCCGTACCGGTGCAGAACTTGCCGGCAATGTATTGGGAATAGTCCATGGCGTTTCTCGTCAGTTGTTGTGTTTGTTCGATTTGAAAAAACGGGGAGGGGATCAAATACGTAAAGGCTCAATGCCATTTGCGATGGCCCAGAATTCGGTCATCGACGACGTGTCTTTACCGTCGTACCCCGCGTTGCGGGCCAACTGGAACATTCCGCGCACCAGATTTCCTATCGGGAGCGATACGCCCGAGGATTGCGCTGCTTGGCACGCCAGCGTGAGGTCCTTGAAGCCCAGCGCGATATCGAACCCAGGCGACAGATCGCCGCCGAGCACTTTAGTCGGCCATTTTTCCTTCAACTGCCCATTCACCGCTGTGGTGCCGGTCAACAGGTCGTAGACCTTGCGGGTATCCATTCCGAGGGCCTTCGAAAGGACCAGCGCTTCGGAATTCAATTGGCAGTAGGAGAGCACCATCAAGTTGTTAATCAGCTTCATGCGGGTGCCCGCGCCGGCCTCGCCGCAATGTTGCACGGTTGAGCCCATCTTGAGCAGCAGGGGCTTGAGTGCGTCATGATCAACCGCTGAAGCGCCGAGCATGAACAGTGACTCTCCCCTGTCTGCGCTCGTTGCCAATCGACCGACGGGGGCGTCGGCAAAACGGATGCCGCGTGCGGTGGCGGCGCGGTGAATTTCATCGACCGTATCGGTGTCGATGGTACTGAGCTCCACCAGAGTCGCATCCCGGTTCATGGCAGCCAGGATACCGGCCTCGCCCAACAGCACTTCCCGCGACTGTTTCGGGCCGGGGAGCATGGTAAACACCACATCGGCCTCACTCGCCAGGATGGCCGGGTCCGCCACGGTCTTTGCACCTCGTTCGACAAGCTTTCCGACAGGGGCGGCCTGGATGTCAAAAACCGTCAGGGTGACGCCGTTTTTCAAGAGATTGGAAGCCAAGGCAAAACCCATTCGGCCCAGGCCAATAAACCCGATTTTCACACTGTGTACCCCGCATTAACGTTGAACAGGCTGCTTATTGAAATTGTCATGCCCAAGCCAAGCGTTGAGCCTGGTCGGCAAGTCAAAACGCTTTGGGAAAATGTGGGGGAAGACGGAGACCTTGGCAAAGACCGATTTTCTATGCCAAGCCATGCTCTAGCGGTATAGCTGGGATGGCAGCCATATCCGACTACTTTTCAGGACCTGGACGGGGCAGGCGGTGTATAGGGTGGGACCGCTCACTCACCTAGCCAAGTGGTGTAGCCATACCACGCACCTTCTGTGACCAGACTGCGCATGCTGTGGGTGATGATCTCGGACGCTGCCTGGACCAATCGGGAGGGTTGCTGCTCGCGCAGCGTCACGATGGAAACGACCGAGCGTATCGGGGGGCGCTCGATAGCGATTGCTCGTAGCTTGCCGTCGTCGATTTCGCGTTGCACGGCCGTTTGCGTAATGACGGCATAGCCATGCCCTGCGGCGACGAGCTCTTTGGTCAGACTGACGCTGTCGACTTCCAGCGCGACGTGCAGGTGCGCCCCATGCTGCGCAGCAGCCTGTTCAAGTACCCGGCGGTCTGCGTGCGGAAAGGCCGGGGCGATCAGCGGCAACTCCGCGACTTCGCGAAAAGTCAAACTCTCGCGACCAATCTCACTAAAGTGTGCATCACCTGAGGCTGAAATGAGCACCATCGGCTCACTGTTCAATGGCGCGATATGCAATGCATCCAAGGGTGGTTGGTTGTAGACCACCGCGATGTCCACTCTGCGGTCAAGTACCCATTCCTGAAGCGAACTGCTCAAGCCCTCCCGGATATGCAGCCCTACAGCCGGCCAGGCATTTTTGAAAGCCTCCACGATGGCAGGGGCTACCCATATGCCTACGGCTGGCGGCAATCCCAGTGCCAAATGCCCGGTCAGGTTGTCCTTGGACGCTCGAACGTGCTCGCCTGTCTGCGCCACCAGATTGACAATCATTTCTGCGCGTTCGAGCAGTGACGCGCCGGCGCTGGTCAGACGCACCCCGCGGCCATGCCGTACGAACAGGCTCTCGCCTATTTCCTCTTCCAATTTCGCCACTTGGCGGCTCAGTGCAGGCTGGGCGATATGCAGATCGATGGCCGCACGGCTAAAGCTTCCCAGCCGGGCGATATGAATGAATGAGCGTAGTTCTCGTATATCGATAACCGTATCCCCCAAAAAGATGGAATGTGCGAGCGATACCTAGGTGACGCACTGGCAGTATCGCCATGCCTCGAGCGGGAGCATCTGACGCGAGGTATAACGTAGGAGTATAGGTTTCTATCTCAATAAGGTGTTTGTCAATGACGCCCATTCGGGCGATGTTGGTCCTCTACAAAAACAACACCGCCTCCGGGTGAGAAAGAGGTGAATGCGTGACTCGAGTGAACCCTTTGGATGTGTCGTTCATGACGCCTGATCAACGCAACGTCTATAACGCCATCTCGAATGGCCCCAGGGGAGGGGTCCGTGGCCCGTTAGCCGTCTGGCTCCATCGGCCCGAACTGGCGCAGACCGCACAAGCGTTTGGCGCCTACTGCCGCTACGAGACGCTACTGTCCCCCAAACTTTCGGAGCTGGCCATCCTGACCGTTGCCCGGTTTTGGTCCTCTGAATATGAGTGGTACGCGCACAAACCCATTGCCCTCGAAGCCGGGGTCGCTGAGGCGACCTTGGAAGCCATCCGTTGCCATTCATTGCCGGCATTCGAACATTCAGATGAGCGAGCCGTTCATGCGTTTGTCAGCGCACTGCAATCGCTCAAGCATGTGCCTGAGTCTCTGTACCGCGAAACAGTTGACGTGCTCGGACAGGGGGCTGTTATCGACCTGGTCGGGTTGGTTGGCTATTACACGTTGATTTCGATGACCCTCAATACCTTTGAAATCAATCCACCGTCCGAACATAAAAGAGAACTTGAGTGACTTATGAATAAGCGGCTGGCAGGAAAAGTAGCGATCGTTACTGGCGCAGGGTGTGTGGCCAGCGGCTGGGGAAACGGCCGAGCCGTGGCGGTTCGCTTTGCTCAAGAAGGGGCGAAGGTGTTTGCTGTCGACCGTTCGGTGGACACGATGCAAGAAACCCTCGAACTTATCAGCCAGGACCAAGGTGAAGTCACTTCGATGACTTGCGACGTGACGTCGGGAAAATCAGTCGAAGCCATGGTTGCAGAGTGTGTGAAACGCTACGGCCGTGTCGACATTCTGGTGAACAATGTCGGGGGGTCGTCTGCAGGTGGGCCCGTCGTCCTGGACGAAGCCACCTGGGATGCGCAGCTCGCATTGAATCTCAAGAGCGTGTTCCTTACGTGCAAGTATGTGCTGCCCGTCATGGAAGCCCAGGGGGGAGGAGCAATCGTCAACACCTCTTCGACCTCCGGGCTTCGCTGGAGTGGCGCTGCGCAGGTCGCCTACGCGGCAGCCAAGGCAGGCATCATTCAACTGTCCAAAGTGGTCGCGGCGGAATATGCCAGTAAAGGGATACGGGTCAATACTGTTGTCCCTGGTCAGCTACACACGCCAATGGTCGGCGCTCGGCTGGCCGGTCAGCGGGCCGATGGCAACGTCGAGGCGCTTTTGGAGCAGCGACTTGCCCGAATTCCTTTGGGGTTCATGGGAGACGGTCGCGACACCGCCAACGCTGCGTTGTATTTGGCCTCTGATGAAGCCCGGTTTGTCACGGGCGCCGAGATAGTGGTGGATGGTGGGATGACTGTGCGATGTGATTAGTCGAGGTCTGAGCAAAGATTAAAGCGGATCGGCGGGCATGCTCAGCCGCACACCACATGGTATCCGCCCGTGCAGGAGATATCACGGCTGTTGACTGGATTTTGGTTGTGAGCAGGATTTGTGTCACTGGCTTCCAAACCTGCGAATTCACCACCCATCCTGCCATGGATGGCTGACTTCCAGAACCGTATGGCAGTCGATGCCGGCAGACTGTCCGCGATGTTGATGGACGCTCCTTTGCGGGACAGATCCATTTGCGTGATCGGGTAGGGCCTCGAGAAACTGGGCCCCCATTGCGGGCAACGAGGGCTTCGGGCGGCAACAGCCTTCTGCCGAGCAAGCCTGATCGACCGAGGCGTTGCCAGCAGGGCTGCTGCCGGAATCAGCGAAGGCTTGGGTTACAGAAGCGAAATGGGGTATTGAATGATCAGGCGGTTCTCGTCGAAGCTGCTGTTGCTGCCGTAGTTCCTACGCAGGGTGGAGTTGCGCCAGCGGAGGGTGAGAGATTTGAGAGGGCCGCTTTGAAAAACCTAAGCGGTCACTTGCTTGTTTTTCTTTTCATCTCATCCCTTGCGCGTTCCATGAGCGCTCGATCACGCCAAGCGACCCGCGACTCCCAGTCTTCGAGCGGGACTAACGCCCGACGTTGGGTTTCGACAGTGGCGACCAGATCCGCCGTCCAAGGATCTTGCTGCCCCCGTTGAGCGCCCATGCGTGCATAGGCCGGCCCCATTTTTACGGCATGTGAAGCAATACCGCCGCGGGTGTTGAGGTCCACTGTCTCGAATGGCCCCATGAAGGCCCAGCGCAAGCCAAGACCGTGACTCACCACTTTGTCGATATCAGCCACGCTGCTGATGCCATCACGCACCAGGCAGTAAGCCTCTCGAAGCAATGCACCCTGAAGGCGGTTGAACACAAAGCCTTCGATCTCTTTTTGCAAGCGCACGGGGGTGAGCCCCGCTTCGGCGTAAAGCGCCAGAGCGCATTCAACATAGTGAGTTTCGGTGAACGGTGCCGGAACGATTTCGATCACCGGCAGCAGGTACGGCGGGTTGCCGGGGTGCGCCACCAGGCATCGACCACGACCGGGCAATGCTTCAGCGAAGCTCGACGCTGTCAGCGCCGACGACGAGCTGGCGAGCACCGCAGTGGGGGGCGCCAGGCGGTCCAGTTGTTGAAACAGCTCGACCTTGAGGTCAAGGCGCTCCGGGGCGCATTCCTGGACGAGGCTGACGTCAGCCACCGCGTTGGCCACATCGCTGCACAGCGTGACCCGCTCATTGAGGACCTCGGGCGTCTCCTCGATCAGCCCGTAGTTGAACAGCTCCGTACATTTACTGGCGATCTCTTGCCGAGACAGTTGCAGCCTTTGAGGGTCGGGGTCTTGCAGGCGCACGCGCCATCCGGCACGCGCAAACACGATAGCGAACGCAACGCCGATGCTGCCAGCGCCGATGACGGCCACGATCTGAGGGGATGTGTGCATGAGCTCTCCGTTTTTATAGAACTTATTTCAATGCGTCACGCGCAACATGACGCTACGACCCGGTGCTGTGTGCACGCGGGTGAAGCCGCTATAACGAGCGTCGATTTCCGGGTCTCCGGTGTCGACGAACAGTTGGCCATCAGGTAGCTGGGCGATTTTTGCGGCGCTTGCCAGCACGTGGAGGTTGGCGGGGTCGACCCGTGCAAGGACGGCCGCGCTGATTTGCTGATTGCCGCGACCGAACAGGCACCCTTGACCGCCTGTCAGGCTGACGACGAGATGCACCGGATGCTGCGCGGCAAGCGCCAACAGCTCATGCTCGCTGGCATCACGGCAGACCAGCTTATGTCCCAAGTAAGCATCCACACCCAGCAATGTGCCGTCGCCATCGAGCTGCCCGGCCAATGCCTGAACCGTTCGGCCAGGCCCCAGGAAATAGAGGTGGTCGGCGAGCATTTGGCTGGCGAACACTTGGGCCGCGGCGGCTACGGCACGATCAGGGTTGGTGCTTCCCGCTTTGGCGCTCTGCATGTGCCGCGAGTGTGCCGGTACCCTGGCATAACCGTAGAGCCGAGTGCTGATCCGGTCGGTGCGGGTGGCCTGCTCATCGATATCGAGCACTTCGGCTTCATGGATCGCCACAGGCCCCTCGGCGCACTGTCGGACGAGGTCTCCGGCGTGTTCGGGGGTGCGGGCGAACACCCCGGAATACATCTTCACGCCGCATGGAATGCCGAGCAGCAGGGCAGGAGCAGAGCGCGACGCGGCCATCACGTCCCGTGCCGTACCGTCTCCGCCGCCGAACAGCAACAGATCGATGCCCTCTGCCAGCAGTGCGTGGCAGGCTTCGACGGTATCCCGCGCGGTGCTCACTGTCGGCGGTGTCGCGACCACCCGTGCATTTAGCCCTGCCGCGCGGCACGCACGCTCGCCCAACGCGTCGGCCACGGTATACACCTCCACCTTGCTCCCCACGATGCGCTTCAACGCGCGTATGCAGCGCGCTTGGGCTTGCGGCTGGGCGCCTCGCGCCAGGGCCATTTCGACGATAGCGGCCCCGTCGCTGCCCTTCAGACCGGCTGTCCCGCCGAGCCCGGCGTAGGGGTTGATGAGCAGGCCAACCTTGAACGTCATCGATATGAGCCTTCAGACCATTGAGCAGTTGCGGGCATCTGCGATGCGACGTAGATTGTGCGCATTGCAAACTTAAGTTCGCGTTAAAACCATATTGCGTCTGGAGGCGAAATGAGTCAACCCAGCTCAGCACACCCGTTCATGGCCAACGCGCTGCCGGATATCAAGCAGGAGATGCTTGATTTTCTAGGCGTCGACCATATCGAAGCGCTTTTCGAACAAATCCCCGATGCTCATCGGTTGAAGGAAATCCCCGAACTTATGGGCGCCCTGCGGTCGGAAATGTCCCTTAGCCGGCACCTGCGCGAAACCCTCGGCCGCAATCGACACTGCGGCAACACCCTGAGCTTTTTGGGCGGCGGTTGCTGGCAGCATCATGTGCCGGCGATTTGCAGTGAGATCGCGGGCCGCAGTGAATTTCTGACTTCAGTATGGGGCACCCCCTCTTCGGACCAGGGGCGTTGTCAGGCCTGGTTCGAATTCAGCAGTCAGTTGGGCGAGCTGGTGGGGTGCGAATACGTAGGCCTGCCGGTGTACAGCTGGGGCTGCGCGGCCGGGCATGCGTTGCGCATGGCGTCGCGTCTGAATCAGCGCAACACGGTGTTGCTGCCTCAGGTTATCGATCCCGAGCGGCTGGCGGTGATTCGCAACTATTGCGAGCCCGACATGGCCAACGAACTGACGATGGAATTCGTCGCCGCCGATCCCGTCACCGGCGCCATGGACCTGCAAGACCTCGAACGCAAACTGGGCAGCCACGTGTCCGCGGTGTACCTGGAAACCCCTGACTATTTCGGATTGATCGATGGCGGTGCGACGCGTATCGGTGAATTGGCCCACGCGGCTGGCGCAGAGTTCGTGGTGGGTGTAGACCCGTTATCGCTGGGCATCCTGGCGCCGCCGCCCGCGTACGGTGCGGACATCGTTGTCGGCACCATCCAAACCCTGGGCATTCCCATGTATGGCGGAGGTGGCCTTGGCGGCTTCATCGCCACTCGTGACGAGGAACGTTACGCCCGCGAATACCCCACGCTATTGATCAGCGCGACCACCACAGTGCGCCCGGGGGAGATCGGTTTTGGCCTTTCGCTCGCAGAACAGTCCTCCTATGGCCTGCGGGAAAACGGCAAAGACTGGACCGGTAACTCCGTTTACTTGTGGGCCATCGCCAACGCGGTCTACATGTCGTTGATGGGGCCTCAGGGGTTCGTCGATGTCGGCGAATTGATCTTCGCTCAGGCACACCTCGCGGCCCGTCGGTTGAGCGAATTGCCGGGCGTCTCCGTCCGGCACGGCGACAACTTCTTCAAAGAGTTCGTGGTCGATTTCAGCGCCAGCGGCCTGAGCGTGGCGGCCATCAATCAGGGTTTGCTGGCCCGAGGCATTTTTGGCGGGCATGACTTGAGCCAGGAATTCCCGGGACTCGGACAATGCGCGTTGTATTGCGTGACTGAATTACATCAGGACGACGATATCGAGCGTCTGGTCAAAGCCCTTCATGAGGTACTCACACATGACTGAATCGGTGACTTTGCGGCGTTATCAAGGGGCGGTTTGGGATGAGCCGGTGGTGATGACGCTCTCTCGACCAGGGCGCCGTGGCGTGGTGTTTCCCGCCGCGCGGGTGCCGGGGGAGCTGAGTGCGATTCCAACGGCCATGCGCCGCACCGTGGCACCGGAGTTGCCGGAGATGTCCGAGCCGGATGTGTTGCGTCATTACTTGCATCTGTCGCAGCAAACGCTGGGCATGATGGGGATCTCCCTGTTCGGTACGTGCACCATGAAATACAACGCACGGGTCAACGAAGCGATCACTGCCCGCGATGAGGTCGCCCAGTCGCACCCCCGTCAACCGGATACGACGTTGCAGGGCTCGCTGCAGATCATGCACGACCTGGATCTGAACCTGAGGGCGTTGTCGGGCATGGACCGCTTTGTATTCCAGGCGGCCGGTGGAGCGGATGCTGCCTTCCTTCATGTCTGCGTGACCCGGGCCTACCACGCCGCACGCGGCGAGCTCGACACACGGGACGAGATCATCACCTCGATCCAGTCTCACCCTTGCAACCCTGCAACGGCGGCGACGGCGGGGTTCAAGATCATCACATTGCCGCTGGAAGCCAACGGTTATCCGTCCCTCGAGGCCCTCAAGGCGGCCGTGTCGCCGCGCACCGCCGCGCTGATGATCAACAACCCTGATGACATGGGTATCTACAACCCGGACATTGCCGAGTGGGTGAAAGTGGTGAAAGCGGCGGGGGGCTTGTGCTTCTACGACCACGCCAACTTCAACGGGGTGATGAGCAAGATTCGGGCGCGGGATCTGGGATTCGACGCCTGCATGTTCATGTTGCACAAGACCTTCGGTGCGCCCAAGGGCGGCGGCGGGCCTGCGGTTGGCGCCTACGGATGCAGCGAAGCGCTGATTCCCTATCTGCCTGGCCCGTTGCTGACGCAAGAGGATGGCGCGTTTCGCTTGCACCCGGGCAGCGACAGCGGCATCGGTCGGGTTCGCGAGTTTCTCGGCAATTTGCCGCAGATGATCAAAGCCTATGCCTGGGTGCGCGCCATGGGGGCCGACGGGATTGCTGAGGCCTCTGATCTGTCAGTGCTGGCCAACAACTACATGGGACGCAAGCTGGCTCAGATTCGCGGGGTGACGTGCTCCCATCCGCATCTCACGGCGTGGCGCCTGGAGATGACACGGTACAGCCTCGAAGTGCTCGAGCGGGAAACCGGCGTCAGCGCGTATGACGTGCAGAATCGCATGGTCGACTACGGCGTCGATGCGTTCTGGCTCGCCCATGAACCCTGGATCATTCCGCAGCCCTTCACCCCGGAAGCCGGAGAAATGTGGTCGAAGGAAGACATCGATTACTGGATTGCGGTATTGGCCAAGGTTTGTCAGGAAGCCTACGACGATCCGCAGCTTGTGCGAACGGCACCGCACAACCACGTGATCGGACGGCTGAATACCGGGCCGCTTGAAGATCCGGCGCAGTGGGCCACGACTTGGCGTGCGTACACCCGCAAGCACCTCAAACCACAATAACGCGAAACCGCCGACGCACTGTGCGTCGGCGGTCCCAGAGGGGATCAGCCTTTCCAGTGACCTTCCGCGTGTAACTGAGTGAACACGTTGTCCACGGCGCGGCGTGCACGGGCCACCATCTCGGCGATTTCATCCTCACTGATAACGAACGGCGGGGAGAAGGAGATCGAATCACCCTGCGGCAGCGCTCGGGTGATCAAGCCCTCTTGAAGAGCCGCCTTGGCAATGCGCGGCGCGACTTTCAGCGCTGGGTCAAAGGGAGTCGCTGGATCGCGTGCGGCCACGAATTCCACTGCACCCATCAAGCCGACGCCGCGAATCTCGCCCACGGCGGGATGGTCGGCAAAGGTCTCGCGTAGCAAACGGTGCATGACGTCGCCCCGCGCGCCGGCCTGAGCCACCAGATTTTCATCTTCGATGATCTGCAAATTGGTCAACGCGACGGCGGCTGCCAGCGGGTGAGCGCTGTAGGTGTAGCCATGAGCGAATGCGCCATACCGCTCGCCCCCTTGAAGCAGGCCTTGCCAGATCTTCTCGGACACGATGCACGCCGACAATGGTACGTAGGCGGAGGTGATGCCTTTTGCGACGGTCATCAAATCCGGGCGCATGCCCATTTTTTCGCTGCCGAATTGGGTGCCCAGCCGACCAAAACCGCAGATGACTTCATCGGCGATGAGCAGCACGTCATATTTATCGAGGACCGCCTGGATGGCCGCGTAGTAACCCGCAGGCGGCACGATCACGCCGCCTGCGCCCATCACCGGCTCCATGATCATGGCGGCGACGGTGTCAGGCCCTTCGGCGAGGATGAGGTTTTCCAGATCAGCGGCCAGCCGCGCGACGAATGCAGCGTCGCTTTGTCCGTGCTCGGCCTGCCACAGACGGTGCGGCGCGGTGGTGTGGCGAACGAATGGCAGCGGCAGGTCGAAGCCGGCGTGCATGCCCGGCAGCCCTGTCAGGCCGGCTGCGACCACTGTCACGCCGTGGTAGCCCCGCTGACGCGCGATGATTTTCTTTTTCTGCGGCAGCCCGCGCGCATTGTTGTAATACCAGACCAGTTTGACCTGAGTGTCGTTGGCATCGGAGCCCGAGTTACCGAAGAACACTTTTGACATCGGCACCGGGGCCATCTGGATCAGCTTTTCCGCCAGCAGGATCGGGGTGTCAGTGGCCATCGACGAGAACGAGTGGTAGTAGGGCAGGCGCAGGGCCTGAGCGTGCAGCGTGTCCGCAATCTCCCTGCGGCCATAGCCCACATTCACGCACCACAGGCCTGCCATGGAATCGATGTAACGGCGTCCGGTGGTGTCCTCCAGCCAAACCCCCTCACCCTTGGTCATCACCAGCGGACCGTTGCGCTCGTGCTCGGCCAGTGCCGTGAAAGGGTGCAATGCATAGCGTCGGTCCAAGTCGTGCAGATCGGTCAATGGCGTCAGTGAATCCATGGTGGCTCCTGAATCGTGCGTGTTTCCAGTTGATAATTTGTGCGCATTGCGTTGATATGGGCGAAGCGCGAACATCAATGTAGCACCATCAATCCGTATCGAGGAAACAAAACATGCTGAATCTGAAAGACCCTTCATTGCTCAAACAGGCGATCTTCGTTAACGGCGAATGGTCTGTACCCGAGGGTTGCAGCTGGATTGACGTGGTCAATCCCAGTACCGGCGAGCCGGTAGGAAGGGTGCCCAAGGCTGGCCGCAAAGAAACTGTCGAGGCCGTGGAGGGCGCAGAGAAGGCTTACAAATTGTGGGCCGCGCGTTCGGCTGGCGATCGGGCGAAAGTGGTCAAGCGCTGGTACGACCTGATCGTGGAAAATGCTGATGACCTAGCGCTGATCCTCACCGCCGAGCAGGGCAAGCCGCTGGCCGAAGCGAAAGGCGAGATCCTTTACGGTGCAGCATTTTTTGAATGGTTTGCCGAGGAAGCCAAGCGCGTTTACGGCGAAGTGCTGCCCGCCGCTCAACCCGGCCAGCGCCTGCTGGTGCTGCGTCAGCCTATCGGCGTTTGCGCGGCGATCACCCCGTGGAATTTCCCGATGGCAATGATTCCCCGCAAGGCGGGTCCAGCCATCGCCGCTGGCTGCAGCATGGTGCTCAAGCCGGCCAGTGCCACGCCTTTTTCAGCGCTGGCATTGGCCGAACTCGGCCAGCGCGCCGGGTTGCCTGCCGGGGTATTCAGCGTGGTCACGGGGGCGGCCGGGGAGGTGGGTGATGAACTTTCCACTCATCCGCTGGTGCGTAAAGTGACCTTTACGGGGTCCACGGAAGTCGGGCGTTCACTGATGGCCAAAGCGGCAGGAACGATCAAGAAAGTGGCGTTGGAACTGGGTGGCAACGCGCCGCTGATCATATTCGATGATGCGAACATCGACGTCGCTGTGGAGGGCGCCATGGCCTCTAAATTTCGCAACATGGGCCAGACGTGCGTTTGCGCGAACCGTATTTACGTGCAAAGCGCCATCCATGATCGTTTCGTCGAGCGTTTCGCTGCGGCTGTCGCTGCCCTCAAGGTCGGGGATGGTCAGACACCGGGCGTTCAACAGGGGCCGTTGATCGATGAAGCCGCGGTGCGCAAAGTCCAGGAGCACATTGATGACGCGCTGGCCCTGGGTGCGCGCATCGTCACCGGTGGCCGTCGGCACGCCCTCGGACAGACGTTTTACGAGCCGACCGTGCTGGCTGATGTGACCGCTGACATGCGCATCGCCGTGGAAGAAACCTTCGGCCCGGTGGCGCCCGTGTTCCGCTTTGAAACAGAGGCCGAAGTCGTCGCCGCCGCCAACGATACCGAGTTTGGCCTGGCCGCGTATTTCTTCACCCGAGACAACGCGCGGGTATGGCGAGTGAGTGAGGCTTTGGAAGTTGGGATCGTCGGCGTGAACACCGGTGCAACGTCATATGAAGGTGCGCCGTTCGGCGGCGTGAAGTCTTCGGGCATTGGCCGCGAAGGCTCCCATCACGCCATCGAAGAATTCACCGAGCTAAAATACGTATGCGTCGCCCAGGTGAACTGATATATTCCGCCCAAACATCTGTGCGCTCGTCGCACAGAATTTTCTAACCATGGTGTCAAAAAATGCTCGATTCAGAATCTTCCATCGACGACCTTGAAAACCGTGATCGCGATTATGTGGGTTCTTTCGCGCGCGGCCTCGAAGTCATCAAGACCTTCACCCGTCACACGCCGAGGCGAACGCTGAGCGAGGTGGCAGAGGCCAGTGGCATGAGTCGGGCAACCGCTCGGCGTTTCCTTCTCACGCTAGTGCGTGAGGGGTACGCCGAGAGCGATGGCAAGTACTTCAGCCTCAAACCCAAGATTCTCGAAATCGGCTTTTCCGCACTGTCCTCAATGAACATCTGGGACGTTGCACAGCCCATCATGAGCGCCCTGTCCGATCGTCTCCAGGAGTCCTGCTTCGCAGCAGTGCTCGATGGTGACTCGGTGATTTATGTGGCGCGCGCCAACTCCACGCGCGTCGTCAACATCAGCATCTCAATCGGCAGCCGTTCGCCCGCTCATAGCGTGTCCACAGGGCGGGTGTTGCTCGCCGCGCTGCCTGAATCAGAGTTGCAGGAATACCTCGATAAGGCCACGTTGACCAAGTTCACTCAGCACACCGTGACCTCCAAGGTGAAGCTGCGAGAATTGATCAATGAAACCCGACTCAGAGGTTGGTCGATCGTCGATCAGGAACTGGAAATAAGCCTGCGCTCGATTTCGGTCCCTGTCCGCGATCGGGACGGGCGCGTGGTCGCAGCCCTTAACGTCCCTTGCCCGACGGACCGCGTGACCCTCCAAGACATGAGCACACGAATCCTGAGCGAACTGCTCGAAGCGTCGAAGAACATTACCCAAGCCCTTCAAGGCTGACGCTTCAAACATTAAAGACGCGCCTCAATCAGCGAATTGGGCGCGTTTTTTTTCGCCCGCGTTTTCCGAAGCGAAGAGAGAAAGCATAAAAAACCGCGCACAATAGTTTGCAATGCGCACAGTCGTGCGATACCTTAGGCTCCACATCGAAAACAACGAAAATAGCAAACGGTGGGGTTTCACTGATGCACGCAGAACTTCACGCACGTCCCGCGCAGCGCATTTGGCCTGCG
Organism: Pseudomonas sp. GD03842; assembly: GCF_029841165.1. Lineage (NCBI taxonomy): Bacteria > Pseudomonadati > Pseudomonadota > Gammaproteobacteria > Pseudomonadales > Pseudomonadaceae > Pseudomonas > Pseudomonas sp. GD03842. The sequence goes on from NZ_JAOCEA010000001.1 coordinate 464,345, forward strand.
GTCCCTTTTGCCCTTTGGGCACTGTCTCGACGCCAGCCAGTTCGCTCGGCGCGTCACCTCACTTTCATTTCAAGGATCGCTCAAGCGATCTGACGACGTTAGCCCGCGCATTGGCCTGTTCAATGCAGCGGACTTTGCATGGAGTCTTGAATGTTTGACCTGAAAGGTAAGACGTTGCTTGTCACGGGTGCTTCCAAAGGGATTGGTGCCGCGATTGCCACCGCCTTGGGCGAAGCGGGCGCGCGAGTCATCGCCCATTACGGTGCAGACCGCGAGGGTGCCGAACAGGCGCTGGCCGGCGTGGTAGACGCAGACAAGCTTTTTTTGCAGGCCGATCTTCATGATCTGGCTGCTGTGGAGCAGCTCTGGGATCAAGCCCAAGCCTGGCAAGGCCGTATCGACGGATTCGTGAACAATGCCGCGATCATGCGCTGGAACGGCGGTTTTGCGAGTGATGACGAAACGTGGGACCGCGTTTGGGATGAAACCCTGGGCGTGAATGTGCTCGCACCTGCGCGCCTGATCCGGCGCGCGGTGAAGCATTTTCAGGCCAATGGCGGGGGCATCCTCATCACCATTTCCAGTTGGGCGGCGCAGCGTGGCGTGACTAACCCGGACACGATCGCCTATGCCGCTTCCAAAGCTGCTGTGCGCTCGATGACCCAAACAGTGGCTCGGGCCTACGCCAAAGAGGGGATTCTCGCCTACATCGTGGCTCCCGGCGTTGTGCGCACACAGATGTCCGAGTCGTTTGCCCTGACGCAAGGGGGCGAGGAGGGCGTCACGGCACAGCTGGCCATGGGCGAATGGGTACCACCGGCCGATATCGCCGCGCTGGTTGCCTTCCTGGCCAGCGGGCGATCCAGGCACCTCAGTGGCGCCACGTTGGATGTAAACGGTGCAAGTTACGTGCGTTAAACGAGCTGGCGTAAATGTGTGCGCTATGACGTAATCTGTTCGTATAGCGCATAAATTGATTGACATACTTGCGGCGACGTCAGACATTGAGATGCCAGCATGTGCTGGTGTCGCTTGTCATACCAATCAGGAGTTTCACATGCTGAAATTGAAAGCTGTCATTCTCTCGCTGGCTGTTGTGGCGGCAGCGACCGCCGGTGCCGTGCAGGCGCGCAGTCTGGATGCGATCATCCAGAGCGGCACCCTGAGGGTCGGGGTCAACCCGAATTTCCCGCCGATGAGTTCGTACAACGACCAGAACGAAATGGTCGGTTTCGACATCGACGCGGCCAATGAAATTGCCCGCAATCTCAACGTCAAAGTCGACTTCGTCCCCACCGAGAGTGCGCAGCGTGTGCCGTTCCTGCAGTCGGACCGGATCGACATTTCCCTCGGCGCGCTGACGCGTAACTCCGAGCGCGCCAAGCTGATCGATTTCACCGTGCCGCTGCACACCGAATCCATGGCAGTGCTGACCACCGACAAACTCAAGGCCGATAACTGGAAGCAGCTCGACAGCCCTGACGTGAAACTGGTCAACATGCGCGGCAATTGGTCCGTCGATTACCTGAAGAAAGAGCTGCCCAAGGCCAACGTTTTGTTGGTCGAGACCATCGCAGACACCGTACGCGCAGTGGCCCAGGGCCGTGGCGACGCCATCGTCGAGAACATCGACTTCTTCATGAGCTTCACCAAGAACTACCCAGACGTGAAGTGGCGCGTGCTGAAAGACCCAATTTCCGTCGGGTATGACTGCATTGGCGTGGCGAAAAACAGCACCGGCCTCAAGGATTACCTGAACGTGGTGCTGTACGAAATGCACAGCAGTGGCTTCATCAATGCCACCTGGCAGAAAGCATACGGCGCACCGATGCTCTCGCCAGTGCCCGTCACCCCGTACTTCTAACCCTCGCAGCGCCCCCGTGCACCCGAAAGGCTGCACCGGGGACGGCAAAAAAGACGGATTAGCCTTGTGGACTACACCTTTCAATTCTCGAACGTGATCCAGAACTTGCCCTACCTATTGAAGGGCGCACTGTTCACACTGGAAATCGCCTTCGTATCGTTCTGGCTCGGCTCGGCCATCGGCCTGGCCGGTGCCATGGCAAAAATGCATGGGGGACACCTGCTGCGCGGCCTGGTCAGCGTGTACATCACGCTGTTCACCAATACCCCGGCGCTGGTGCAGATTTTCTTCCTGTTCTATGCCTTGCCCGATGTCGGCATCGTGCTGGAACCGATGACCGCCGTATTGATCGGACTGACGCTCAATTCCGGTGCCTACCTGACGGACATTCTGCGCTCCGGCGTCGAGTCGGTGCGTAAAGCGGAAATCGAAACCGCCGTCACCCTGGGAATGTCCGGATTGCAGACTGTGCGCTACGTCATCCTGCCGCACATCGCCAAGACCATCTATGCGCCACTGTGCAACTTCTTCGTCTGGCTGGTGCTGGGCAGTTCCATCGGCGCGATCTTCGGGGTCGAGGAATTGACCGGTCGAGCGATCAACATCTCGACCGCCAACCTGCGCACCATTGAAACCTTCTCCGTCGTGGCGGCGATTTATGTGGCATTGACCTTCGTGGCGTCGATCGCTCTGGGGCTGGTTGGCCGTCACCTGTTCCGCGCAAAAATCAAGGTGTTCTGATGCTCGATCTGATCATTTCCCAAGCCCCACGCTTCTTCACCTGGTACACCCTGGTCTTCGTCCTCGAAGCCATGGGTCGTACCTTGATGATGACCGTGATCGGCTGCACCGTGGGCGCCCTTTGCGGCTTCGTTATCACCGTGATCCGCAGCACCACCAGTCAGTGGCTGATGCTGTTGCGACTGGCCGTGACGGTGTATGTCGAAGTGTTCCGGCGCATCCCGTTTCTGGTCATCCTGTTCATCGTCATGTATGCCTCTCAAGGCCTGGGCTCGAACATTTCGCTGTCGACCATCGCCACGGTCTCGATCTGCCTGGTGGCCACCGCGTTCCTTTCGGAGATCATCCGGGCGGGGCTCGAGTCGGTGCCTCGGCAGCAGCTTGAGGCGGCCCAAGTGATGAATTTCGGTTTCAGCCGCACGCTGTTCATGGTGCTGCTGCCTCAGTCGTGGAAGGTCATTCTGCCGCCAGCCTTCGCCTTCATGGTGATGTTCATCAAGGACACCTCGCTGGCGTCGCAGATGGGTGTCGTCGAGCTGACGTTCACCGGCAAGGTGCTGATGAACCGTGGCTTCTCGCCCTTCCTGGTGTACGGGGTCGTCCTCGCTGCGTATTTCGCCCTGTCTTATCCGCTCAGTAAATTTGGCGCTTATCTGGAGAAACGTCTTGGCTCACCTCAACGTCGTAAATCTGTCGAGCGCGTACGCGCACATTCCGGTCCTGCAAAACGTGAGCTTGTCGGTTGATCGCGGCGAAGTCATCAGCCTGATCGGGCCGTCCGGCTCCGGTAAAAGCACGTTGCTGCGCGTACTGATGGGCTTGCTGCCGCCCACGGCCGGGCAAGTGCTGATCGACGAAGAGCCGCTGGACTATGTGTCGAAAAGCAGCCTGCGCGCCGCCCGCGACAAAATGGCCATCGTCTTCCAGCAATACAACCTGTTCCAGAACATGGACGTGCTGCGCAACGTGACCGTCGCACCGACCAAGATCAAGAAGCGCCCTCGCGCCGAGGTCGAGGTGGAGGCCAAGGCCTTGCTGAACAAGGTGGGCCTTGGGGAGAAATACCATGCGTATCCGGACGAGTTGTCCGGCGGCCAACAACAGCGTGTTGCGATTGCGCGGGCGCTGGCCTTGCGTCCGCAGATTCTGTTGCTGGACGAAGTCACGGCGGCCCTGGATCCGGAGCTGGTCAACGAAGTGCTCGACACGGTGCGCGGGCTGGCGAAGGAGGGCATCACCATGTTGTTGGTCTCTCACGAGATGTCGTTCGTGCGTGAGGTCTCCACGCGCATCGTGATGATGGATAAGGGGCAGGTGGTGGAAATCGGTACGCCGCAGCAGATTTTCGAGGCGCCGGTCGAAGCGCGCACCCGGGAGTTCGTGGGCAAGATCCTGCGGCATTGAGATGTTGATCGAAGGCAGAGAAGAAGCGGCATGACAAACATTGCAGTCACCTTCGAAGGCACCGAATACACCGCACGGGCAGGGGAGTCGCTGGCCGCTGCGTTGATTGCGGGGGGCGTGAAGCATTTCCGTGAGACGCGCAGCGGCGCCTGCCGCGGGATCTTCTGTGGCATGGGCGTGTGTCAGGAATGTCTGGTGGAGATCGACGGGCGCCCGAACCAGCGTGCCTGCATGACCAAAGTCGTGGCGCCGATCAGCGTTCGACGGAGTGTCGGCGAGGCTGCCTTGCCACTGGACGTCGCGCAGGCCGTTTCGATCGAACCCATGGAGGTACGCGCCCCCGATGTGCTGGTCATTGGTGCCGGGCCGGGTGGCTTGTCAGCCGCACTGAGCGCGCGACAGGCGGGTGCAACGGTGGTGGTGCTGGACGAGCGCAGCTTGGCCGGCGGCCAGTATTACAAGCAACTGAGCGTCAGTGGCCCTGGCATCCAGCCCCCGGACCGACAGCATCGGCAGGGCGCTGAGTTGATTGCTCGCGTGCGGGAGGCGGGCGTGGAAATGATCGGCGACGCGCTGGTCTGGGGTGCATTCGAGCCCGGCGAGTACGGGGTGGCCATCAACGGCCACACTCAGCGCTGGAAACCGCGGACGACCATCATCGCCACAGGTGCCTACGAGCGTGCCTGGCACGTACCGGGCTGGACGCTACCGGGAGTGATGACCACCGGCGCTGCGCAAACACTTTGGCGCACTGCGCGACGTTTGCCAGGGCGCCGCGTGCTCATCGCCGGGAACGGCCCGCTCAATCTGCAATTGGCGGCCGAGCTGCGTGCAGGGGGAGCAACAGTGGTGGCGGTGGTGGAAGCTGCTAAGGCACCCGGGGTGTCGTCACTGCCCAGTCTGCTGCGCATGACGACGTCAGCGCCGGGCTTGGTGCTGGACGGTCTGCGTTATCGTTGGGCGTTGGCACGCAGCGCCGGTCGGATGATCCATCGGGCGAGGGTGGCGGGCATCGAGGCCCACGGCGAAACGTTGCAGGTGAGCGTGTGTGATGCAGACGGCAATGCATTCCCGGAACGTTTCGAGGTCGATTGCGTATGCCTCGGCTATGGGTTCGAACCTGCCAATGAATTGCTGCGCGCCTTGGGCTGCAGTCACGATTACGACGCGGCACGTCGGCAATTGGTGACCCGGCGCAACGCACAAGGCGAAACGGACATCGCCGGGGTGTTTGCCTTGGGTGATTGCACAGGGATCGGCGGAGCCAAGGCCGCCTTGGCGGAAGGGCACTTGGTGGGCTTGAACGCGGCCAGCCAATGCGGCTATCAGCCTTGTGACGAATTGCGTGAAAGTGCTGAAGCCGCAGACGCCGAGCTCAAGCGCCAGCGAGCGTTTCAGAAGGCGTTATGGACGCTGTACCAGGCAGACGCTCGGCCCCCTGTCATCGACGCGACGGCTGATGCGCAGCGCCTGATTTGTCGGTGCGAGGAAGTCAGTTTCGCAACGCTGAAGCAGGCATTGGACGACGGAATCAGCACCGTCGGTGCGATCAAGCGCCACACGCGAATCGGCATGGGGCGCTGCCAGGGCCGTTATTGCGCGGCATCGCTGGACGAGCAGGTCTGCGCCCTGACAGGGGCACAACGCTCGGAGCTGTCTGGGTTCGCCCCTCGACTGCCGGTCAAGCCTGTGACGATCGCGGAGCTCGCTGGCGCATTGGAAAAGACTGAAATCACTTAAACGCGAACGCGTGTTCGCCTGAGTGACACCGCTTTGCAGGTGTCGGGATTCGGCCGCTTCGAATAAGACGATTCGGGCCGAATTGGCCCTGGAAAGCGTCATTCGTGACACAAAAATAGTGGATGCATACCGCGTCCGCGCACAATCGTACGACAGTTGGAGTCAAGCATGAGTAAGGAATTTCGCGGCAGCTACGGCGTTACTGTGACGCCCTTCACCCCCGATGGCAGCCAGATCGATTACAAGGCGCTGGCCGCGTTCATCGAATGGCAGATCGAGTCGGGCTCGCCAGGCATCATCATTCTCGGCACCACCGGCGAGTTCCTGACCATCTCCGATGACGAGCGGACGCAGTACATCGAAACCACGGTCAAGCTGGTCAACGGCCGCATCGACGTGCTGGTCGGCACGATGAACGCCTACACCCCCAATGCCGTGCGCTACACCCGCGAGGCCGAGGCGTTGGGCGCCGATGGTTTCATGATTGCGCCGCCGTATTACTACACCCCGACCGAAGACGAAATCTTCAATTACTACCGGGCGGTGTCGGAGGCCACTTCGCTGCCGATCATGCTCTACAACAACCCGGTGACCACCAACGTCGACATGTCCGCCGCGCTGGTGGCCCGGATGACCAAAGCCTTCGACAACGTGCGGTATATCAAAGAGGCCAGTATGGATGTCGGTCGTATCTACGACATCGTCGAGGGCACGCAAGGCGTGATGAATGTGTTCGCAGGCGAGCGCCCTGTGGAGAGTTTCCTGCTGGGTGCCGTGGGCTACGTCAACCCTTACGCCAACTACATTCCCCGTGCTTCGACCCGGATGTGGGAGGCGCTGGTGGAAGGCAAGCTGCAGGAAGCGAGCAAAATCCAGGCGATGATCAGCAGCTTCGATCACATCATTGCCGAAGGCCATCCGACCTATGGCCACCAGTGCTATTCCAAGGCGCTGGCTGCGTCGCAAGGCTACCCGGTGGGGGACGTGCGCGCGCCGCTGACGCAATTCGCCGACTTGGGTCAGGAAGGGATCGACCGCCGCGCGCGGATTGTCAGCATCCTTGACGACCTCAACAGCTACGTTGCCACTCAAGCGAAATAAGACGAGGAACCGGCATGAACCGACCCCCGTTGTTTACGCCGTTCGACTGCCGAGGTGTGAGCTTTCGCAATCGTCTGATCGTGTCGCCGATGTGCCAATACCAGGCCGAAGAAGGGCAGGTGAATGACTGGCATTACGCCCATCACGCCCGGTTTGCACTGGGCGGAATCGGCGGCGCGATGCTTGAGGCCACGGCGGTGCTGCGCGATGGACGCATCAGCCCCGGCTGTCTGGGCCTCTGGCGCGATGACCAGATTCCCGGCATGCGGCGGCTCGCTGAGCTGTACCACCAGCACGGCATACCGTTAGGCGTGCAACTCGGTCATGCCGGGCGCAAGGCCAGCTCGGCGGTGCCCTGGCTCGGCAGCGGCCCCTTGACCGCCGATGATCCGACACCGGCCTGGCCTACGCTGGCCCCTTCAGCGCTGGCACACACCTCGGGCTGGCCGACACCCGAAGCGGCGAGTCTCGAGGACATCGAGCAGGTGGTTGCGGCGTTCGCCCAGGCCGCACGCCGCGCCGTGCAGGCGGGGCTGGATTTCGTTGAGATCCACGGCGCCCATGGCTACCTGATCCACGAGTTCTTTTCACCGCTGGCCAACCGAAGAAATGATGCTTACGGCGGCGATTACGCCGGCCGCGCGCGGCTGGCCCTGGAGGTCGTGCGCGCCGTGCGCGAGGCGATACCTGCCCATACACCGGTGTGGTATCGCGCTTCCTGCGTCGACGACGGCGAGGGCGGCATCACCCTCGACGATACGGTGCGTCTCGCGCAGTCGTTGGCTGAGCAGGGGGTCGACCTGGTGGACTGTTCGGCCGGTGGGATTCTGGGGCCGGTGGCACGTTCCGCGACACTGGCGACCCCAGGGCATCAGGTGCCTTATGCAGCGCGAATCCGAGCAGAAGCCCAGGTCCCGACCATGGCTGTCGGGCTCATTACCGAGGCGCAGCAGGCCAATGACGTCATCGCCAGTGGTGCTGCGGATCTGGTGGCGTTGGGGCGGGCATTGCTGGATGATCCGAGCTTTGCCTATCACGCCGCCTTGGCGCTGGAAGTGACGGATGCTCATGAATTGCTGCCGCAGTCCCACGGTTTTTTTCTCGCGCGTCGTCAGGCGCGTGCACAGGGGAAGACCGCATGAGTGACGATCCGGGGACTTTTCCATGGCCGATGTGATTGTCATCGGTGGAGGGCTGGCGGGGTGCGCCACGGCTTATTATCTGGCCAAGGACGGCGTGGACGTCCTGGTGCTCGAACGCAGCGAGCTGAACACCCAGGCATCCGGTTCGAATGCGGGCAGTCTGCATGCCCAGATCCCCCACGATCCCTTTGTGAACAAGGGGGCTGCGTGGGCTGAGCGTTTCGCGCCGAGCATCGCGTTGATGGCCCGCTCTATCGACCTGTGGCACGCGTTGCCGGACGAGTTGGGGGTCGATCTTGAGGTGTCGACCAAGGGCGGTTTGCTGGTCGGCACGACCGATCAGCAACTGCGCGAAATCGAATCCAAGGCGCGCCTGGAGCGCAGTCAGGGGCTGGAGGTCAATGTGCTCGACCAGCGCGGCGTGCGCGAATTGGCGCCTTACCTGTCGGACCGGGTACTCGGCGGGGCATTTTGTCCGATCGAGGGCAAGGCCAGTCCATTGAAAGCGACCCTGGCCTACGCGGAGGCCGCAAAGCGTCTTGGCGCGACATTCCGTCGTCATTGCGAAGTGGTCGGGGTCGAACGTGGTCAACACAACTACCGCATCAGCCTGGCAAATGAGGTGCTGATCGCCAGGCGCGTCGTGAATGCCGCGGGCGCTGACGCCGGACGCATCGCCGCCATGCTCGGCATCCATACCGACGTGCAGGGCTTTGCCATTCAGGTGGCCGTCACTGAACAGACCGGGCCGTTGATCCCGCACCTGGTGTACTCGGCCGGGGAAAAACTGACCCTCAAACAGAACGCCATAGGCTCAGTGCTGATTGGGGGCGGGTGGCCGGCGCGCTGGCACGGGCGCGGACATCCGGTCACCGACCCGGATTCTCTCGCACAGAACATGGCCCTGGCGCTGCAAACCGTACCGGCCCTTGGCCCCCTGCGAGTCATCCGGACCTGGGCCGCGGTGGTGAATGGCACTGACGACTGGCGCCCGATCCTGGGTGAGGTGCCAGGCTCGCCGGGCTTCTTCATGAATTTCTTTCCGTGGATGGGGTTCACTGCCGGACCGATCATTGCCCGCATCATCGCCAGTCTGGTGCAGGACAAACCCGTGCCGCTGGACATCGATTACCGGCCGTTTCTGTGCCAATGACAAACGACGCCTCGGAGGTGTCCATGCGCGACAAAGTGGTTCTGATTACCGGCGGCGCTGGCGGCTTGGGCCTGGCGTTCGTCGAACGTTTCCGTCAAGCGGGCGCACGCGTGTATTGCGTTGACCTGCCAAGGGACGGCATAGACGAGTCCCCAGACTTTATCGGCTGCGACGTCACTCAGGTGGAAGATCTGCAGCGGGCCGTGCAACGGATCGTGACGCAAAGCGGCCGACTCGACATTTGCATCGCCAACGCAGGCTGGGTGCCCCCATGGCGCAGTACGTCCGAGCTTCAAATAGACGAGTGGGAGAGGGCGCAAGCGATCAATGTACGCGGCGTCGCCTTTACCCTGTCGGCGAGTGCGGCAGCATTGAAAGCCAGCCAAGGTGTGGCGTTAGTGATGTCCTCGGTCAATGGTCGATTTGCCCATGGCCAGCAGATGGCCTACAGCGCCTCCAAACACGCGGTACTCGGCATTATGCGCGCCGCCGCACGAGACCTTGGCCCCCATGGCGTGCGGGTCAATGCCATCGCCCCGGGCCCCGTCGCCACATCAGCGTTGCGCGCCCGAGTGTCGGCCCGCAGTGGCTATAGCGCAGAGGCAGAAGAAAACGCGTTGCAGTCGATGGCCGAAGGCAATGCCTTGCGACGTCTCGTCAAGGTGGAGGAGGTCGCTGATGCTGCGTTTTTCCTGTGCTCGTCGGCCTCAAGTGGCATCACGGGCACAGTTCTGCCAGTCGATGCCGGGATTGAGTGCATTTGAGCTGAGTTCGGAATCATCTACTGCACAAACTGCTCCTGCTCCCGGGCGAGGCGAGGGGCAGCATGCTGGGTACGGGAGGCTAAACAGTTCAAGCGCATCGTCGACAACACATAGGTGGTCAGAGGTGCTTTGCAGATGAAGCAGGCAGAAACGTTCCTGCATGCAAGCTGCGCTCGATGTCTTCCAAGGTGCGTCCCCCGGTCTCCGGTACCAAGAAATAGATAAATACCCAAGCGAGCGCGTTTAGCCCCGCATACACCCACATCGCACCTCCGACGCCCAGCCATTGGGTCATCGTCAGCGCAGTACCTGTCAGGAGCAGATTCGATCCCCAAAGGACGGCAGCGTGCAGGCCAATTGCTTGGTCGCGAATGGCCGTCGGGTAGATCTCCGACCCGGTCAGCCAACCAATGACCTGAATGCCACCAGAGTTAAAAATCATGAAGACGATCAGGCACCCGACAATCCACCATGCCTGGCTATCACCAGCGAGGTTGTAGTGCAGCACTGCACCCAGCACCAGCAAGCTCAAAACCGCACCAGGAATCATGGCCAAACTTAGGGTTCTGCGGCCGGTGTGGTCGACCACCGTTTTGCCAATAAAGGTCATGATGAGGTAGGTGACAGCGACACCCAGGGCTGACCAGAGCGCAGCTGATGCACCGAAGCCTGCATTCTTGAGAAAGGTGGGGGTGTAATAGATCATCATCTCGATACCGCTTAACTGCGTAAACGCGGCAATCCCGAGCCCAGCGACAAGCGAAGGGCGCACCCAGCGCTCCTTGACCGCTGGCCAACCAATGGTGGGAAGCTTCTCGCGTTTCTCGACCACTTCCTGAATGTCAGCAATCTCCTCTCGTACCTCTCGGCGTGTTTCGCGTACCAACGACAGCGCCTGGGCGGCGTCCTGGCGACGGTCATTTTCTACCAGCCAGCGGGGACTGCCCGGCAGCTTGCTCATCCCAAGCAGCAATACAAGGGAGGGGACGATTGCGATACCCACCATCCATCGCCAATCAAAAAGATTCTGTCCGGCAACACCGACGATTGCAGCCAGCAGGATGCCGATTCCGATAGACACATTGAAGTAGGTGACGAGCCGCCCACGTTTGTCCGAGGGTGCGAGTTCAGCGATGTAGGTCGGAACGATTTGCGTGGATCCGCCCACAGCGAATCCCAGCACCAGTCGAGCGACTGCCAGGCACCAAGCGTTGGGTGAAAGCGCTGCACCTACCACGCCAATGCAGTAGATGGCGGCGACAATCACGATGGTCGTCCGTCGGCCACGACTGGCAGAAAGGCGGGTAGAGCAGATCGCTCCAATCACAGCGCCCAGCAGGATGGCAGCGGTCACCCATTCCTGAGCGCGGTAGTCGAGTTGAAACTCGTTGGCGATCTGGGGCAGTGCACCCGAGATGATCCCAGTGTCGTAGCCATAAAGACCGCCGGCGATCGCTGCGACAGTGGCCACAACGGCCATGTAAGTTTGGGGTTTGAGTTGAGTACCCGAAGAGACTTCAGCTGTGTTCATGCGAGATCCTTCCAGTCGTCCATCAAAAGTGCGAAACGCTCCTGATGTAGTTGAGCCGTGATGGTGCCGTTGCGGTGTTGACCTAGGCATTGCTGAATCGGTTCATTAGATTCTTGGTGAATGTCGCAATCGCTGAGGTTTGGCCAAGCATGTCATCGTCTGTGAAGGCGCGAGTGAAGTCGGACTGGTGCGAGGACTCGACCAGTTCTGGAGCGGCGCGAACAACGATTCGTTCCTGACCAGGGGTTACGCTTACGTCAACGCAGACGGCGGAACTTCGGATCACGGCTACAACCGAGGGCTGGCGATACGAGCCAGTCCGCAAGACGTTTTGAATGGAGGTGACTGAAAACGGAGTTAGTGAAACGACGAGAGGGCATGAGGAGGGGCTGCGAATAACTGATTTCCGGAGAAACGGGGTTTTGTGCAAAACCTACCGGGGGTTAGTGGATTTGGACAGCATGTCAACAGAAGTGCCACAGACACACAATTTAACATAATATACATTATACGTAACAACGTATTGCGAGTCAGGGCGAGAGCCTGCTGCATTTCGCTGCCTCCATTCCCCAGCTCTCGGAACTGGTTTCTTTGCATTTTTTGAGAACTACTTCATCGACACCGTTGCTTCGTTGCTTCGTTGCTTCGTTGCTTCGCAGCATTGTCGACGAATTACATCCAACGCGGCTGGCACGACACCCAGCATCAACGTATCACCGAAACATAAAAAATGTGTCTGCATGCGGGTTCGCAGATCAGCGTTGGCGATTTACTTCTTGCCACGACAGCGCGCACTCCATGACATGCATCAGCCAAGACGGTGCCGAAGGCCTAAAGTTACTCAAATATTTACTTCTGGCGAGACTCACTCCTGACCCTCGGATAGCAATACGAGGCTTTTGGGCCCTGTCGACGAGACCATCAGCATTAAGGCTGCTGAGATAGGATCCGCGGTCGCGAGCGATCGGTTGAGTCCTCAAATACAGGCTGGCGCGTCCGACGAACTTATGGCCGAGCCAGCCGTGCTATCACCGCCTATCTAGACCTTTCAGCTCTGCTCTGATTCCCTTGAATGCCCCAATCATTGGGGCGAAGTACATGCTCGAAGCTTCCTTGGTAGCTATATCGCCACGATTATGCCAACGGCAACACGATAGAGGGCTCATCTCCATATGCAATATCCGATAATTGCTAGACCCGGATATTGCAGGGCTTAAACCGACGGCGGTTCAGGTGGGTCTCCATCGTCTGAGTTTGACTGATGGAAATTTATACCAACGGTAGTTTTGGTGACCCTGTCCACCAAAACAGTGACAACAGGATATCGATAATTTAGTACTCCCACGCTTCTTGTCTTAACAAGAATATCCATCCGAAAGCCTTCTTTTAATCCGAGTACTCTTTCCACCGGGCTTTCAAAACAGCGCGGAGTGTCACCCCCGCAAAAGCACGAAGGCAACAGGGAGGAGATGCCGTACGGCCCACAAGCCCAGCTTCAGCTTCAGGCGTGGTCCCTTCCCTACCCCATTTACAGTTTAAATCTCGCCACCATACCGTCAGAGGAAATGGCCAAACGAGAAAGCTCCTGAGTCGATGCATTCGTCTGATTGGCGCCCGCTGCGGCCTCATTTCTTGTGCAAATCTTGCGGGCACAAGCTACTACCCAGTGGGCGGTGCCCTGTCCGGAACCTACACACTTGTTACCGAAAGGCGTCGAACTGGTGTTTCGCGAACGGGCCAACTCAAAATAGCCGCCATGAGGCTCAGCAGGATAGACACTTGCCAAACCAGGTCGTAGCTACCTGTTCTGTCATAGACGATCCCACCTAGCCAGCCCCCGAGGAATGCTCCGAGTTGGTGGAACAGATACACGAGCCCCCCCAGCATCGATAGATTCCGCACTCCGAATACCGTTGCGACAGTCCCATTGGTCAAGGGCACTGTTGATAACCACAAAATGCCCATGGCAACGCCGAACAGGTAAGCAGTGAGCTCTGTGACAGGAAGTGAGACGAACGCAAAGATCACCAATGCTCGCAACAGATACAACCCTGTCAGCAAGCGGGGCTTTGACATCCGGCCGCCAAGCCAGCCCGCACCATAGGTACCGAAGATATTAAACAAGCCAATCAACGCCAGGACGGTGGTACTCGTTTTGGCATTAAGATGCTGATCCAACAAATACGCCGGAAGGTGGACTCCGATGAAAACCACCTGGAAGCCGCAGACGAAGAACCCAAACGACAACAACCAGAAGTCGGAGTGGGTGCATGCCTCATGCAGCGCTTCGCGCAGCGTTTGTTGAGGCCCGGTGTCCGGAATAGGCTTGTCCTTCAGCATGCCAACCAACGGCACGATAAGGGCGGCTAAAACGGCGAGCACCAGCAACGCTTTTGACCACCCTAGTCCGCTGATCAGCCCCAACGAGCCAGGCAGCATGACAAATTGGCCGAAGGATCCGGCGGCTGCCGCCAAGCCCATCCCCATGCTGCGTTTTTCGGGTGGCAGCGCCCGCCCTACCACACCCAGGATGACGGAAAACGTCGTTCCAGAAAGGCCGATACCGATAAGCACGCCAGCGCTCAATATCAGAGATGAGGGAGAGTCAGCCATGCTCATGCAGAGCAGGCCTGCTGCATAAAGCACTCCGCCCGTGATAATGACTTTGCCGGCACCATAGCGGTCCGCCAGCCCTCCCGCTATCGGTTGTGCCAGTCCCCAGAGCAAGTTCTGGAAGGCAATGGCAAACGCAAACACCTCCCTGCCCCAACCGAACTGCGCACTCATTGGAGAGAGGAACAATCCAAAGCCGTGGCGTATCCCAAGCGACAGAGTCAGGATCAACGCACTGCCCACTATAATCCAGCCACTGGATCGCCAAGCGTTCGTCACGGTATATCTCCAAAACAGGATTGCCTTCACCTAAGAAGTAGTGTTCAAGGCGGGGATTATTTCCTCGTCGCGATAACGAGGTCAGTAAAAGTAAGTGATCGTTGGAACTTACGGATATAGAGGTGCGCGCGCCGCCAGACAGCGTCGTACCCTCCATCACTCTACCGAGCGACGGAGGGTACATACCCGGGATTCATCGCGCTAACAGACTGCCACTTCCGGCTCTGTTGTGTGCTTACTGGCCTGTCCACTCCGCTACCCGATCGGGATGTGCTGCGACCCATTCGGTCGCGACATCCTGAGGTTTCTTGCCGTCTTGGATTTCGAGCATGACGGCGCCGATCTCATTGGCGTCCTTCCACGAAAACCGCTTCAGGAACTCAGCGACCTCAGGTGCTTTTGTGGCAAGATCCTTGCTGCCGATATTGTCTACATGCTCAGCGGCGCCAAAAACACCCTTAGGGTCTTCAAGGAAGCGCATTTTCCATTTAGCGAAAAGCCAGTGCGGCGACCACCCGGTCACTACAATGGGTTGATTCTTAGCGTAGGCGCGGGCCAGTTCAGCCGTCATCGCCGCGCTGGAGCTGGCCTGAAGCTTATAGCCGTCCAGATCATAGTCCTTGATCGCAACGCCGGCTGCCGTCATCACACCTGCGCCTGCGTCGATCCCGACAATCCGTTTGCCATAACCATTATCAGCCTTGAGATCGTCGATAGATTTAGCGGTTACATAGTCCGGTACAATCAAACCGATCTTCGCACCCGTATAGTTAGAACCGTAATCAACAACCTTTTCGCTATTTTTTGTCCAGTATTCGGCATGTGTCACTGGCAGCCAGGCTGAAACCATCATGTCCAACTTACCGGTTGCGATCCCTTGCCACATGATCCCCGCCGCAACAGGCATTAGTTTTACGTCATATCCAAGCTTTTGCTTGATGACTTCTGCAGCCACAAAGGTCGACGCGACACTTTCAGCCCAACCGTCTGAATACCCAAAGCTCAACTCGGGTTTGGCCTGCGCAGCACTGCAAGCAAATACCAAAGCCAAGGTTATACCCGCCCCCAAAATACGCCCAGATTTCATGTGAGACTCCTGAAAGACGC
Organism: Pseudomonas sp. GD03842; assembly: GCF_029841165.1. Classification (NCBI taxonomy): domain Bacteria; kingdom Pseudomonadati; phylum Pseudomonadota; class Gammaproteobacteria; order Pseudomonadales; family Pseudomonadaceae; genus Pseudomonas; species Pseudomonas sp. GD03842. Next base: position 479,784 of record NZ_JAOCEA010000001.1, read on the forward strand.
CGTTGTCGGCTATGGTCTTGTGTAAATTAGTGTGCTTTCTTGTTAGGTCATGGTCCATGTAACGGCCATGTTTGCGATCACTCGCAAAAGGCACTCACCCCAACCCTGCCACTCACTGAAAGCGACGGTTTGCCGTCTCGGCAATCGTGGGTATATCGATAGAACCAAGACGGAGGCAGATGTCGTGCTTATAAGAAATCGATGAACATGTAAAACATTTTTGATTACGGGGGATGGCCTCGTGAAATAGAAGACGGTAGGCCCTCTATCCGTTAAATTTTCCAGCAATACTACGTCAACACGCTTCTGCTTTGTGCCGATTGTGCTGACGTACCCAGCAGCGCGCCATCTTTCTAGCGGTATCGAAAACCTCGGTATTTTTTTGCGCCATTGCTCCTGTGAGAAAAGTCCCCTCAAGTAACACGAAAAGTCCTTCAGCAGCTGCATGTGGATCCATCAAATTTGCCTTGATAGCCAACCCCATCAACTCATCCCGGATCCCCTGTTTATGCCTGTTCACAGCCATATGAACAGGATGGCTGCACTCAGGAAATTCTGCGGCGCTGTTGACAAACACGCATCCACGTCCGCCGTCCTGAATAAGATAGCGTTGATAAAGATCAAAAAACGCAAGAATGGAATCGACCGGATCAGGGTGCCTTTCCAGCATAAGCTCGACTTCTCTACGCCAAATGCGATCTCGCTCATCAAGGCATGCCACAATCAGCGCGTCTTTTGATTCAAAATGACTGTAAAGGGTCATCTTGGTCACACCGGCCTGCTCGGCAATAGCCATAACACCCGTGATGTGCACGCCCTGAGACAAAAACAGTTTTAACGCCGAATCAACTAAGCGCTTGGGGACATTGTCCATTCGAGTGTCTCCCTTACATAAGTAAAGTCACTATACCGACCGGTATAACTCGAAAATGGCCATAAGCGACACAGAGTATCCCCATTGCGACCGAGGTGAACACTCCGCGGCTAATGAAAAACCCGCCGCAGCGGGTTCTCATTAGTACGGCGTTTTGAGGGAAACTCTGAGGTTGATCCTCCGTTGGGCATCATGCACTTTCGACCGATCTCCTGCTTTGGGCAGCTGCTTCCAACTCACGCACCAGCGGCAATACGTGTTGGCCAAAGTACTCAACTTCTTCTTGAAAGTGCAGGAACGCAGACAGGATCAGGTCGACGCCCACTGACTTCAGCGCGACAATGCGCTCGGCGATCTGTTTGGGGGTACCTATGAGATTGGTTTTGAAACCGTCGTTGTATTGGACCAGGTCGGCAAAATTGGATTTGGCCCAGTTCCCCTCACCTTCCGGGCTAGCTTTGCCTGCCTGTTTTGCAGCATCGCTGAACGCGTTAACGGCCTCCGGATTCGCCTGATCGATGATGTCCTGAAGTACGGCCTGGGCCTCTTCCTCGGTTTCACGTGCAATGATGAAGGCGTTCAGACCAATCTTCACCGAATGGCCGTTCGCCGCGGCCTTCGCCCGGATGTCATCGATCTGAGCCTTGACGCCCTCTACGGTATTGCCGTTGGTGAAATACCAATCAGAAACGCGCGCGGCCATGTCCCGTGCTGCACGAGAACTGCCTCCCTGGAATATTTCCGGATGCGGTTGCTGAATAGGCTTGGGTCGAAGTGTGTAGTCATGGAAGCGGTAAAAATCACCTTTGATAGTGAAGTTATCTGTCGTCCAGATGCCTTTAAGCGCAGTGATGAACTCTTCCGAGCGACGGTAGCGCTCATCGTGCTCCAGCCACAGTTCGCCAATTGCCTGGAACTCGCCCTTGAACCAGCCACTGACGACATTGATCGCCACGCGCCCACCTGTGAGCTGATCGATCGTCGACAGCTGCTTGGCCACCACTGCTGGCGTCCATGGTCCAGGCAACACTGCTGCGATCACCTTCAATTTGTCGGTTGCCGCCAATAATGCATGACTGAAAGCCACGGACTCATGCTGGCTGTCAGCGCCATAACCAGCGGTGAAACGAATCTGGGTGAGCGCATACTCAAAGCCGGAGCGCTCAGCGATTTGAGCGAGCTTTCGGTTGTAATCGATTCCCCAATGAGTGCGCTGCTCGATCTTGCTAACGACCAAACCGCCACTCACGTTGGGTACCCAGTAAGCGAACTTGATTGCGTGCTGACTCATGACTAGCCTCCAATTCGATGAGGAGCCGCCCGGCATGATCACCAAGAACGTAGATCCTCATCTCCTCGCAAAACAAGAGCATCAACTATGCCATCAAATATCCTCATATTTTTCAAATGGTTAGTCGGAAGACCTGATTTGATCGATTGTTGAAATCGCCCACCATTGCTGAAGGCGTGTTGCCAACCAAACATCTACTGTTCAAAAAAAACAGACAATGTCCTGGTGGCTGAAGCCTCATATCGATCTTTGTTGCGCCGCACTCTGCAACAAAAGTCGCCCAAGGGCAGCGCAGCACGCTGACTCTGCCGCCCTGTCGATCCGTGAACGGAAACGGCGTTACTTCATGGTCGGCATAGAGAACTCAGCTCCCTCACGGACACCTGAGGATGGCCAGCGTTGAGTCACCGTCTTCCTCTTGCTGTAGAAACGCACGGCATCCGGGCCATACGCATGCAAATCGCCGAACAGCGAGCGTTTCCAGCCGCCGAAACTGTGGTACGCCACCGGCACTGGAAGAGGGACGTTGATACCCACCATCCCGACGTTGATGTTGTCTGAAAAATAGCGTGCAGCTTCACCATCTCGAGTGAAGATGCAGGTGCCGTTTCCGTACTCGTGATCGTCGATCAATTGCATGGCTTGCTTCATGTTTTGAGCGCGCACTACCAGCAACACCGGGCCGAAGATCTCTTCCTTGTAGCAGCGCATGTCGGGCGTGACTTGATCGATCAATGTCCCGCCGACGAAGAAACCGCCCTCACATGCCGACACTTGAACATGACGGCCGTCGACCACCACTTGGGCACCCTGCTCTTGCGCGCTGTCGATATAGCCGATGACTTTTTGCTGATGTTCACGGGTGATCAACGGGCCGAAGTCGTTCTGCTTGTCTTGGTAATGGCCAACCTTGAGCTTGGCCATCGCTTCACGCATTTTCAGAATGAGTGCATCGGCAGTCGCATCGCCCACTGTGACCGCAACGGACACCGCCATGCAGCGCTCCCCAGAAGAGCCAAAAGCGGCGCCGATGAGTTGGTTCACAGCGTTATCGATATCAGCGTCAGGCAAAACGATCGCATGGTTCTTTGCCCCGCCCAGCGCTTGGCAGCGCTTGCCGTTAGCCGCCGCCGTTCGATAGATGTATTCAGCAATCGGGGTCGACCCCACAAAGCTCACCGCCTGCACGCGTGGATCGTGCAGCAGCGTGTCAACAGCCTCCTTGTCACCGTTGACCACGCTCATCACCCCATCCGGCAGACCTGCTTCTTGGAGCAACTGGGCGATATAGAGCGTCGAGCTGGGGTCGCGCTCAGAAGGCTTGAGTATGAAGCAGTTACCGCAGGCGATAGCCATAGGAAACATCCACAATGGCACCATCGCGGGAAAGTTGAATGGCGTAATACCCGCCGCGACGCCGAGCGGTTGAAATTCGCTCCACGAGTCAATATTCGGGCCGACGTTTTTGCTGTGTTCGCCTTTCAAAAGCTCAGGAACGCCACAGGCATACTCGACGTTTTCGATCCCACGCTGCAACTCACCCATCGCGTCATGGATGATTTTCCCATGCTCCTCGCCGATGAGTTGGCAAATCCGTTCCGCATTTTTTTCGAGCAGCTCTTTGAAGCGAAACATCACTCGCGCACGCTTGATCGGGGGTGTATTTCGCCACTCCGGGAAAGCCGCTTCAGCTGCGGCAATCGCTTGTTCGACGGTGGCTTTAGAGGCAAGCGAAACCTGTTTGGTGACTTCACCTGTTGCAGGGTTGTAAACCGCCTGAGTACGTTCAGTGTCGGTGACGATTTGGCCGTTAATGAGATGCCCTACGGTAGTCATGTAGACGTTCCTTATTATTGAATACTGTTGTCGTTGCCCGAAGGCTCGGGATCTTGGGGTTACCAAAGATTGCGATACAGCTCTACGATCTCGTCAGCCGGGGGGACACGCGGATTGTTTCCCGGCGACCCCGATGCGAGCGCCTGCTTGGCCATAAGAGGCATCAGTTCAAAAAAGCGGTCGCGGTTGATCCCGAAGCCTTCCACCGTAGGCACCTGGAGCTCGTCATTGAGGGCCTGCAACTCTTCAAGCAACTTCTTGTTCGCCTGTTCATCGGTATCGCTTGCACTGGCGATTCGCATGGCGCGAGCACAGTCGGCATAGCGCCCTGGCGCCCCAGGAATGGAGAACTCAGTCACCGCCGGCAACAGCATGGCATTGGAAAGGCCATGAGGAACGTGGAAAAAAGCACCAATCGGGCGACTCATGCCATGGACCAGTGCAACCGACGCGGCGGAAAACGCGACACCGGCCAAAGTCGATCCAAGCATCAACGCCTCGCGGGCTTGGGCATCGTCACCCCGCTGAAATGCTCTGCGCAGGTTTGGGCCAATCAGGCTCATCGCGGCGAGGGCCTGACTGTCGCTATAAAGATTTGATTTGAGACTGACATACGCCTCAATCGCGTGAGTGAGGGCATCGATACCGGTATCGGCGGTAACACGCGACGGCAGCGTCATCGTGAGTTTGAAATCTACTAGCGCCGCGACCGGCATGAACCCGATACCGACACACAGCATTTTCTCGTCAGTTTTTTCGTCAGTGATGATGGTAAATCGGGTGACTTCCGAACCTGTGCCGGAGGTGGTCGGGATGGCAATGAGCGGTAAACCTTGTTCGGTGACCTGACGAGGGAATTTATAGTCACGCATTTCCCCGCCGAACCTGGCCAAGATACCAATAGCCTTGGCGCTATCGATTGGGCTGCCACCTCCCAATGCAATAATGCAGTCGAAGTTGCCGTTGCGTGCATGCTCTACCCCTGCCTGAATCGAAGCGACGGTGGGCTCCGGCACAGTGTCTGAAAACACGTCAGCATCGATCCGCTTGGTGCGAAGCACATCCTGAATTTCACGTGCAAAGCCCAGCTGGACCATCATCTTGTCGGTGATGATCAGAGGCCGACTACAGCCAAGTGTGGTCAACACATCTGGAATGGCCCGACTCGCGTTAGCGCCGACTTGCAAAATTCTGGGCAGGACAATTTGGTTGGACATAGAGCCTCCAAGGCTTTCGTACGTACGGGAGTCGGCCCAAAACGGGCCGTCCCTGTTCTTGTTTGCGGGATTTAAACAACGATTCGGATCAGCTCGGCAGGTATTCCAGGCTCCAGGTGTCGCTAATCACCTGGTTGGCCATCAAGGCTTCGATGGCCTGGGGGCTGTAACCGAGCTTGAGCATGACCGCGCGAGTAGACGCACCAAATTTCTCTGCGGGCCGCAGAGCGCGAATCGGCGCCAGGCGCGGACGAATTGCGAATGGATCGAGCTGAGTGACGCGATGACCACTAGGGTGGTCGGCGTAGACGCTAAATGAATAGCTACCGTTAGCGGTGCCCGGCAGGCCATCAGCTGCGCGGCTATAGCGCTGGCGCAAGTTGTCGATGTTGTCTGGAACCGCTGCAGCGATCCCGACGGCTTGCAGCCGTTGCTGCCAGATATCGCCTGCGGCCTTTGCGAGTGCTTCAGTCAAAAACGCAGTTTTGTCCGGCGCCTGGTCGATCCCCACCAATCCGGTGACAGTGTCCAATAACACCAGATCGACTTCCCTAGTGTCCAGGTACAGCCAGCCGTCAGAGGTTTGATAAAACCGTGACAAGTCGCTGTAGCCCATGACACTTCTGCCAGATGGCTCATCAAATTCCCTGCGGCCTTTGTAATCGAAACAGAACGGCACCTGTACCAGGTTACCGAGCGCTGCCAGGGACGTCCGTGCACGGCTCACCTTGCCTTTTCGTGATTGTTGATAAAGCGCTGCCCCCACCCCAAGCGCTGCGGCAAAACCACACATGACATCAATTGTTCCGACATGAGCATGCTCCTCCGGAGTCTGCATGCCCCCGCCGAACCGCACCATGATGCCCGTGGTAGCCTGGATCAGATCGTCGTAGCCCAGATAGTCGGTACGAGGGCCACGGCGAGGCCCGCCAAAGCAATCGAGCTGGCAGAAAATCACCTGAGGGTTGATCGACTTGAGGCTAGTTTCGTCCAACCCAAGCGGTGCCAACTGTCGATCTGGCGCGTTCATGACGATGACATCGACGGTCTTGACCAGCCTGTCGAACACCTCGCGACCTGCAGGCTGATTGAGGTCAACTAACACGCTTTGCTTACCACGCGCTGACGACATGCCAAACACGACGGTATTCCAAGGATCATAGTTGGGCGTAGTCGGATCCAGCTTGATCACCTCGGCCCCGAAACGCCCCAGAAACGAGGTGGAATGAGGGCCGGCGATGACGTTAGTCAGATCTAGGATGCGCACGCCATGCAACCATGCACCAGGAGCTTGTGACACGATTGCAGGAAGCTCATCACGTGGGATTTCACTCAAGGTGGCAAGCGCTTCCTCAATGCTCACATCACGGCGTGAAGCGGGCTCCAGCATCAAATGCCCACTATCTTCAAGCCAGGCCATCGGGCCAGGTTGCTTCATGACCCCGAAGTCTTTGTCCACCACTTCGACGATGAGGCCCGCAGCGTTCGCATGCTCGTCATGCAACCACTCTTGTGTCGAGCGGTGAGGCGCGCCGGGGAACTGCCCTTCTCCGAATATCATTTCCCACTCTGCTGCAGTCTTGGTGAGAAATACCTCTTTCATGCGCTTGGAAATGCGCTTTGCCCACTGTTCTGGCAGTGGGTAAACACCTAAAGAAGCATCGCCTTCCCATTCAGCGAGCGGCAGGTAAGGGTCATCGACCTTCGGCAGACCTGCAGCAATCATCTCGTCGTAAAGCCCCATCGCTTGCAGGCACCGCTTGGCGTGGGATCGATGCGAAGGGCACACCGCATAAAACTTGCGGCCATCGGCACATTCGTAAGTACGGTAAAAAGGATCGAGATACTCCTGCAAATCCTCGTAACTCAGATTCATTGGCAGGTTTTCAGCTCGCCGACGTTCAATCTCCTTTTCACGCAACGTTTTGTAGCGTAACGGATAGCCATCGATTTTGATGGAGTTGTAAGACAGCCCCTCCATGACGGCCGCAGCCAGCGGGACTTCGATCTCATCACCCAACCCAGTTCGCTGACGAGACTGCAGTGCAAGCATCACTGAAGAAGCCGCCAGCATCGTGCCGTACGCTGACGCCAGTGGCAGCGGAGAAAAACTTGGATTGATCCCCATCAATACCCGGTTCTGACCCATGTCGGTAAACACGCCAGACGCCGAAGCAATGATTGCCTCAGACGCGCGCCAGTCTCGACGCAGTTCATCATTGGTGGCAAATCCCGGAATCGATAACGTGATCAGATTGGGCCGCTCGCGGCGAAGCTCGGAAAAATCCAGCCCAAGGCGCGCTAGAACGCCAGGGCGAAAGTTCTCGATCACGATATCTGCGGTCGCAATCATCTCGCGTGCATGCTCAAGGCCGCTCGGTGACTTCAGATCAAGCTTCACGCAAAGTTTATTACGATTGAGAACCGCGTTAGCCGGACTGTCCCAAAGCGGCCCATCGGGGGGATCAATGTGGACGACCGTTGCCCCAAGATCGGCCAGTATCATCGCCACGGCAGGGCCTGCGATGTATTGGCCGAAGTCGATCACGTTCACGCCACTGAGGGGCAACTGACTGTGCTTACCCATGATTCACCTTATTTTTTTTATCGACATATCTGTAGTTCAGACACGCCCTCGATTGATGTTCATACTCCGCCGGCAACGTTGCGCCGCGGCAGCGTCAGGGACGAGTTGGGCTACTTTCAAGAAAAGGCCGGGGCAGCGAAAGCAAAAAAAAAAGGCCCTTTGGGGGCATTTTTTTTATGCATAACAGATAGGATTTATGGGTATATGCTTCGTTGGGAACCTACAACAACAAGACGCCATACCCAGAGCTCAGCAACATGAAAAAAAGACTGCCCCCTCTCAACTGGTTGCGTGCTTTCGAATCAGCAGCACGCCACCTGAGTTTCACCGACGCGGCCCTTGAGCTAAGCCTCACCCAAGCCGCCATCAGTCAGCAGATCAAAGCACTCGAATCGCAACTTGGCGCAGCGCTCTTCAAGCGCCTACCACGTGGTCTGGAGCTCACAGAGCCGGGGCTGGCATTTCTCCCGGCGGTACATGATTCGGTCGAGAGACTGGCGGCAGCAACTGATGAAATCTTCGGCCAGGGTCATCGTAAAGTGCTGACGATCCGGTTCAGTCTGGTGTATTTCACGCACTGGCTGGCGCCCAGGCTCCAGGCATTCAGGATGCTCCACCCGCACATAAACTTGCGCATCACCAGTAACATATGGATGGGTGAAACAGACTTGGAGGCTGACCTCGAGATTCGCTACGGCAGCGGAAAATGGCCGGGGCTTAAAAGTGAGCGGCTGACGTGGGATCGGTTATTTCCGGTGTGTGCCCCAGCGCTTCCATCGCAACACAGGCCGCTCAAAGTGCCGGCTGACCTGGGAAACCATGAGCTTCTACACGTTCTGGGCTACGAAGAAGGATGGGGATACTGGTTGAAAAAAGCCAAAGCCGATCACCTGGACTACTCCAAAGGCATGCAGTTCGACACACTCATCTCCGCGCTGAAGATGGCCGAGCTTGGTCAAGGAGTAGCGTTGGCGCGATCATCATTGGTGGAACAGTACCTGGCCTCCGGACAGCTGATCGCTCCCCTGTCAGCGCGCTTTCAGACGTCTGAAGCCTTCTACCTCGTTTACTCTCCGCACAAAATAGTGAATCCACAGGCAGCCGCTTTTGCGAACTGGCTCGTCGAAGAAGCTCACAAAGCGCGTGAGCCTGACTGACGAAGACAGTCTGGAGCGGCGGCATCTCTGTGAAGACAAAGCACATGGGGCGCCCATAAAAAAACCGATGGCTGTATCTGGCAGTCGCATTAAGCATTCAGACGCGCCAGGGCTGGGTTACAGCTTCGCGGATCGGACGAGGGACAACTTGGTTGAGCGAGCCTTCATCGTCACCGGACAGGCCCATAGCGTTCCACACGCAGCCATCCGCGGAACTCGGTTGACGGAATCATCGCCTGCCTAGTGGCCAGACCGTGCGGCGGTGTGCGCTGTTGAGCCCGCCGCAGCCCTGACGCGGCGAGCTCCTGCTACCCATCCTCAGCGCTGCCGCGATTCAGGTGGCGCCCTGAGAGAATGGTCAGTGTCGCTGCGTGTGTTATCGAACCACGCTGGTCAAGGCGTCTGTACCTGCGCCAACGCCCCCAATTGCTCGGGCTTGCCAGCGACGATCACCAGGTATCGACGTTGTTCTGTCACGTCGCTCTGCACGATCTGGCGAATCGGGCCAATGGTGTTGACGATGGCTGACCCCGCCGGGTTGGTCATGAAGGCTGACAACGGCTGCAGGTTGCCGCTGCCGTCCGGTTTATCGGCCAATGCCAGTGTGTACGGCTGCTTGGGTTCCAGCCCGGTCGCGGCAGCTTGCAGCACTTGTGTCAGTCCCTGGTTGAACAGCGTGACGCTGGTCGGCGCCTGATCCGATGCCTTTCCGACGGCATTCAAACTCAAATGCACCGCTTGCCCCGCCACGCCCAGCGGTTTGAGGTTCTCAAGACCTGCGCCCTTCTCTACCGCGTTTGGCACATACGCGATGGCCTGCGGCGCCTGACCGATCGGAATGTTGGCGATCACCTGATTGCTTGCCGTGTCGATCACCGCAAAAGCGTCGGCGTTCTCCAGGCCCACATAGATGCGGCTGCCGTCACCCGACGGCCAGATACCGTGCGGCAGTTTGCCGACGGGGATGGTGGCGACCTTTTCGAACGTGTCGGTGCGGTAAACCTGCACCTCATTCAAGCCACCCACGGTGATGTAGGCGAACGAGCCGTTGGCGTTGTTGACCAGGTTGACGTGGTTGGCAATGGGACCGATGTCCAGGGTCTTGATGAGTTTGAACGGCGGCGTGGCCTCGAACACCTGCGCCTTGCCGACGTCCTTGAGGGTGAACCACACCTGCTTGCCATCGGCCGATGCCGCGATGTTCGGGCAGAACGGGCTGGCCTGTGGCACGCGTCCGACGATCTTGTGATCGGCCACCGAGACCACCACCGTTTCCGGGTTGAACGAGGAGCAAACGTAGCCGTATTTGCCGTCGGGCGAAAAGATCTGCATACCCGGCCCCGCTGGGGTCTTGATGCGGGTCTTCTCCTCGAAGGTCTTGGCGTCGATGACCGACACGTAATCCTCGCCGCGCACCGTCACCCAGACCTCTTTGCCATTGGGCGTGAAAAACGCTTCGTGGGGCGCGCGGCCTACATAGGTCTTGTGTTTGACGGTATTGGTCTGGGTGTCGATGAACGACACTGAATTGGTGCCAATGGACACCACCGCCAAGGTCTTGTGATCTGGCGAAAAGCCCAGGCCATGAACCAGCACTTCGCCCTTGTATAACGGACTCAGGTTGCCGGGTTGCGGATCGCCGAGGCTGATTACACCGAGCAATCTGTTGTCGACCGGGTCGCTGACGGACACGGTATTGGAGAACTGCTCGGCAGCATACAGACGATCCTGATGTGAAATAGGAATGTCCTTGGCCGAGGCCTTACCGGGAATCTGGCCGGCGAAGATGGACACTGGAGCGGTCAACAAGGCGCAGGTCAGCAGCGCCATAGGGTAGCGAGACAGGTGCATGGGATTTCCTTCTTTTTTGTGAAGTCAGAGCGAGGCAATCAGGGCTTTGTCGCGAGCGGCGTCTGGGTCGGTGACGCGACGGAAGGCGGCAACGGGTCGCCGATTGCCAGGCGCATCGCGGCAATTTCCTGCTGTTGCTCGACGATGATTTCCTGCGCCATGCGTTTGAGCTGTACGTTATGCCCGTACTTGAGCATCGTCACCGCCATGTCGATGGCCCCTTGATGGTGGGCGCTCATCATTGCGACGAAATCACGGTCGATATCACCGGTCGGCTTGTTGTCCATGCCCGCCATCATGGTTTCCATGGCGGCAGCGTTTTCCCTGATGAAGGGGGCCTCGGCGTTGAGCTGCTCGGCGTTGGCTTTGGGCGCATGACCTTCATGGGCGACAGCAGCGGACACGGAGCCCGCCATGAGCAGCGCGATACCGCAGCGTAACGAGCGGCGAGTGAGTCGTGACATAAGCGTTTCCTCCTGACGGTAAGCCTTCACAAGCAGGACGCTTGCCGAAAGGGTTTATTCCATTCGCTGAATTCGATTGGCTGGCGCTCGCGCATGCGTTCATGCTCAATCGGCCTCCTCCCCGCGTTCACTGCGCCGGGGTGAACAGTCCGGCTTCGATTCCTAACTGCAGCGTTGGTCTTCGCGAGCGTGCTGAGCCTGCTCGTACCGCCATGCGCGCGGGCTGATTCCGGTGTTTTGGCCGACAGTTCATTGCCAACCCTGACCCTTTTTCAAACATCCCCGTCGTCGTCAGCCTTGCGCTAAATGATATGCTTGCGCCACCTGCCCCTCCTCCTCAAGAGCTGCGATCAGACCGATATGAGCGAGTTATCCCCAAACGACATTCAGGCCCAACTTGAGGCTGCCATCAGTCGCTCTGCTCTGCTGGGCAGGCCGGGTTTCCTGATCCGTCGGCTTCAGCAAATTCATTACGGCTTGTTCCTGGATGAAACCCGCAACTACAACATCACCCCTGTTCAATACAGCCTCATGACCACGCTGGGCACCCACGGCGAGATGGACCAGAACACGCTGGCGCGTGAAATCGGGCTGGAGCGTACCAGCGTTGCGGAAGTCATTCCGCGCCTGGAGGCTCGCGAGCTGCTGCTGAGGCGGCAAAGCACTGAGGACCGTCGCGTCAAACTGGTCAAGCTCAGTCGCAAGGGCCTCTACCTGCTGAAGAAAATGGACGCCAGTGTGCAACGTGCTCACGACCGGACCATCGAGGGCATTCCCGAGGATCAGCGCCCGCTGTTTCTGTTGCAGATGATCAAGCTCGTCGAAGCCAACAATGATCGAGGGGTTGCGCCATTCCGGCTTGGAAAGGCCGAAGAATAAACACTGACAGGCTCGCTCGGGCTGCCTTTGTCCGCCCTGGCGGTGCAGCGAAGCGTTATCGCTGCCCCCTGCGAGCCTGACCTTTCCCTACCAGGCAGCCACGGCACCATCGCTGCGGGGGTCGGCTCCGCCTTCAAGCAGTCCGTCGCCGTGCCGGACGATGGCACCGGCGTGCCCCATGCTCTCGTCGTAATCCTGCAGCACCGCCACGTCGTGCCCCTTGGCGGTTAATTCGGCCACGCAGGCGTCGCTGAACCGGGACTCCAGCTTGAGGTTATCGCTGGCATTGCCCCACGTCCGGCCCAGCAGCCAGCGTGGCGCGTCGATGGCGCTTTGAGGGTTCATGCCGAAGTTGACGATGCGGCTGAACACAGCGCTCTGCGATTGAGGTTGCCCGTCACCGCCCATGTTGCCGTACACCAGCGTCCGGCCGTCGTTGAGACGGGCCATGGCCGGGTTGAGCGTATGGAAGGGTTTACGCCCGGGAGTCAGCGGGTTGCGCCCCGTCGGGTCCAGGGAAAAGCTGCACCCGCGATTCTGCCAATTCAGCCCGGTCGTCGGCAGGACGATCCCGCTGCCGAACTCGTGATAGAGGCTCTGGATAAAGCTGACCGCGACCCCTTCCCTGTCCACCACGCCCATCCAGACGGTATCCGCCGGCCCCACGCCCTTCCCCCACGGCGCCGCCCGATGGGGGTCGAATGTCGAGGCCATGGCGTCCAGCCGGTCATGTGTCAGGAAACTCTGCGCTTCGTCCGTCATGTGGTCCGGATCGGTGATATGACGATCACGGATGGCGAAGGCACGCTTCGTTGCTTCGACGCATGCGTGCACGAACGGCGCACCTGATGCGTCCATCTCCGGGCTGAGCAATCGATCCAGCTGCCCCAGTATCAACAGCGAAACCAGCCCTTGGGTCGGCGGAGGAAAGTTGTAGACCTTACCTTGTGAATGGCTCAGCACCAATGCTTCCCGCCACTCGGCTCGGTGGCGTTGAAAATCCACCCGGCGCAGGGGGCTGCCCGCCGCTTCGAGTTCTGCGCAAATGCTCTGGGCAAGGTCTCCGTCGTAAAAGTCATTGAGCCCTGCCTGCGCCAGGCGCTCCAGGGTGTCGGCCAGCCGCGAGTGAGTGAACCGCTGGCCGGGCAACGGGACGCGCCCAGCGTTCAGGAACGTCTGACTGAAACCGGGGATCGTCCCTAATTCATCGCACTTGCTCGCTGTGCACCGGCTTTGGCTGGCCGTCACAGGGATGCCTTGGCGGGCATAGTCGATGGCGTCGCCGAGAAGGCGCTTCAGCGGCATGCGCCCACCCAGCACGCGATGCTGCCACTCGAACGCGGCGTTCCAACCGGACACGGTGCCGGCCACCGTATTGGCGGCCAGCCCCCCTCGGAACGGGATGCTGTCCAGCCCCTGCTCACGGTAACTGGCCAGGCTCGCGCCCTGCGCCGCACGGCCGCAAGCATCCAGCGCCAGTGGCGGTTCACCGGGCTTGGCGATCAACCAGAAGCCGTCGCCCCCCAGACTGTTCATGTGGGGGTAGACCACGGCGATGGTCGAGGCGGCGGCAATCATCGCTTCCACCGCATTGCCCCCCTCTCGCATGACCGCCAAAGCACTTTGCGACGCCAGTGCATGGGTCGCGACCGCCATGGCGTGAGCACCGCGAACCGGATTGAGGACATGGGGCATCAGAGGGTTCCTGTCGAATGGTTGATGTAGTGGTGGTGCACATCGATCGCGCTTTCGACGGTGGATTCATCCGCGAACGGCGCCCCGATAAGCGACATGCCCACGGGGGCACCGTCGATGTTTCGCCAAGGCATGACGACTTGTGGCAGCTGCGCCAACCCCGCCATGCACAACAGACTTTGTGAGCGGGCTCGAATGTCGTTGACCCGGTCCAGAGGCTCATCGAGCTTAGGTGCAGGGCCGGGGACGGGAGGCATCAGCAGGCAACCATTTTCATTCAGCAGCGCGTGCAGCAACGTCTGCGCCTGATGGCGTACCTGTTGAGCGGCCTCGACGGCAGACGCTGTCACCTGACTGGCCATGGCGAAGCGCTGCGCCACGTCGGCACCGAATGAAGGTCGCGCGCGCGTGACCCACTCACCGTGTTGTTGCCAGACCTCTGCGGCCTGCAAAGTGCGGAACGCCTCGGCCCAGGCTGCCAGTGGCAGCGTTCCGACAGGCAGTCGCTCGCACGGTACGGCCTGTTCCACCAGCCATTGCTCGAAGGCGACTTGCAGGGGGGCGTCCAGCAGCGCAATCACGTCATCGCTGACCCAGAATCGCCGGGCCGCTGGAGTGGCGACCTGGCTCGGCGCCTGGACGAGCACTGCCAGCGCCGATGCGAGCAACTCGCCGTTACGCGCAAACCAGCCGACCGTGTCGAAACTGGGTGCAAGCGTAAAACAGCCCTGGTTGCTCACTCGGCCATGGGTGGGCCGAATACCCCACAGCCCGCAGTAACTTGCAGGAAGACGAATGGAGCCCCCACAGTCCGTTCCCAGCGACAGGTCCGCATGATCGGCGGCGACCGTCACTGCGGACCCCGAGGAAGACCCTCCTGGCAGGCGGTCCGGCGCGGCCGGATTCGTCGGTGTACCAAAGTGCAGGTTGATGCCGGCCAGGCTGTAGGTCAGCTCATCGGTGACGGTCTTGCCTACCCATCGACACCCCGCATCCAGAAGCCGCTGCACCACCGCTGCCGTGTCGCTTGCCGGCACGTGTTGTTCAAGCCATGAAGGGGTGCCGGCGCTGCAGGTCATCCCTTCGACGTCGAACACGTCTTTCACTGCCAGACGCGCTCCGGCGAGGCGTGAGCCCGCAGCGAAAGGCGCCGACGGGACGCTGGCTGCAAAGCCCTCGGCCATGAAGGCCCCATTCAGGCCGGGTTGTAGCCGTTCGTTCATAGGTCCATCCAACTGACATGGGCGGCGACGACACGCCACGCCCCTTCTATACGCACCCAACTTTGGGTCTGCCTGCCCAAGCGCGCTTCGCCTTGGCGGCTGAACACCATGTGGGTGATGCCGAAATCGGAACCGAAGCTCGTCACCGAGCGCTCCAGGATCTTACGGTCCAGGTTGGCCGCCGGGCGCGCCACACGAAAGGCGCGAATGGCCTCGAAGCCATACAGGTGTTCTTTGGCCCCGTAACGCAGGGTATGCGGGCTGTTCCAAAAGAGCGCGTCCAGGACCTCAATGTCATTGCCGGTCAGCGCACGCTCGTAGCGTTCGAAGGCGCGGTTGAGTTCGGCCAACGATTGGGGTTGATTGACTGCCAGAGCGTCGTTAGGAGGGACGCCAAACAACGCCGGATCTGTCTTGCAAACGCCCCGGCCCAACAGGCCCTTCTCCCCTGCCGCATCGAGCATCGCAATCGAAACCAGGGGTGTAGGAAGCGCGTCGGACACGCGGTTGGCGTCGATAGCACAGCCCAACCCAAACGCCGAGAAGTCCGGATGGCTTCCGACCAACCAGGCGGGGCGCTGAGGGGATTGCGCAGGCAACCAGCCAGCGATGTCAGTTGCCGCCTCAGGCTTGCAGAACCAGGCCTGAGCACCGAAGCCTGCAGCGTCGATCACGCCGCTGTCGCCCAACATCGGGCTCACGGCGCTGTCCCCATCCCCCAGTCGTGGTCCCTGGGGAACGTGCGCCGGCGCTGTGATCCATTGCTTGGGCCGGTCCGCCAGGCGCACTCCGGCTTCTATGCCGTTTCCCGCCAGTGCCACGACCAGCCGGGTCGAATGCGCTTCATCAGCGGCGGCCGTTGCATCGAGCATCAGGTAGCAGGCAGCCATCCATAGCGTCAGGAAAAACAACGGGGTTGCCGCGAGCATGGCATCGACCACGCTGTCATCCATCGACGCCGAGAGCACGCTGCGCAAGTGAGCAGTGGCGGCGGTGGTCCGGCTGTGCAGATCATCCCCAGCCTGAAGCCCCACCCGCGCAGCCTGCATCAAATCGATGTCAGCCTTCTCCAAGGCAGTCCGCAAGACGGGCGCCAGGTAGTCGTCCCGCCAGGCCATGCGTTGCAGAATCTCGGGCGCACGGCTGCCGAAGCGGATCTGCGGACCTGCGCCGGAGCCCAGCAGCGACCAGCAACGAGGCCCACCCGGCCTGGCCGTGTCACTCACCTCAACCAGGCTGGTCGAGGGTGAAATGACCGCGGCCAACGGTGTCACCACCCGATACGCCTGGCTGGACCGCAACGACACGGTACCGTCAGCGATCAACCGTTGTGCCTCGCTTTCATCGGTTGCCCAGCCTTCGTACAGGCAACACAACACCGCCGAAGACAGCACCGGCGCACTGGGGCGACGGGGGTCTGCAAAAGGCGGCCCCGCATGCAGCAGGGTCATCGCCTCAAGCTGCACGGCCTCGCGAGCACTGCGCACGGCGTGCCAGACCGGTCGCACGGCATACAGCCGTGCCAGCGCGGATGCCAGGGCCTGATCGTTGAGCGTTGATGTCGGTTCTGCGGTCATGGCTGCGGCCCCTCGGTCAGGCGGCCCGTGGTACGGGCAGTATGGTCGCCGAGGCGTCGAATCGTTTGCCGGCCCGCAGGCAAAACACCGGCTGCAGCATCCGCTTGGCGATTACTTCGGTGCCTTCGTTGTCGCGCAAGAGCCAAGCGCCCTCCTCATCGGACAACACCGTCACATCCGCTTCACGCCCCACACCCAGGCTGCCGATCTCGTCGCTCATGCCCGCGAGCAGCGCGGCATTACGGGTGACCATCGGCACCACCTGCTCAAGGGTCAGCCCCAAGGCCATCATGCTGACCATGGCGGAGACGAGGCTGAACCGCGAGGTGCCCGCGAACAGGTGTTCTTCATCCGGGTGCTCATCCGGGGTGCCTGCCGGTGCTGGCACGGTGGTGTTATAGCCATGCATGTCCGAGCCCAGGGTATCCGGTACCACGCCGGCGCCGATTACCTTGGCGGCCATTTTGTAGCTGAAATGAGAGCCATGGCCAACGTCGACCTTCAAGCCCCGTTTTATCGCTTCGCTGACCAGCGGGTGCATCTGGCCGTTCTGCTCCACGAAACCGCCTGGGTGGCGACTGAAAGGATGGGCCAGCACATCACCCGGCTTCAGCACCTCCAACACCTGCGGGAAGATGCTGTCGGGATCGACTTCGTAGGTGGGCTGGTCCGGCATTGGCCACAACTGCCCGAAATGGATGTACACCGGCAGAGACGTCAGTTCGCCAATCTGCGAGGCCTTTTTCATGACGTCCAGGCCCCAGCGAGCAAAGCCGCCCAGCTCGGCGTGAGCCTTGATGCCTTTGACGATGTCACTGTTGGCCAACGCCGCCTTGACCGTCGCCGCCACATCGGCGCACTCGGGACGGTACAACTCCGGATAGAAATGCCCTTCGAGGCCACCGACCAGATAGGCGGAAATGAACGACAATACCCGGCTGTGGGACGGCTCGACGATGAACTTGCGAAAACCGGGCAAGGTCATGCAACTGGCACCCCCTTGGTCGATCAGCGTGGTCACGCCGGAATGTACGCCGCACATATCGGCGTTCAAACCGAATCGCCCGGTCACATACTGGTAGACATGGCTGTGGGTATCGATCAACCCGGGGAGCACCAGCTTGCCGCTGCAGTCGATGCGCTCGGCACCGATCACCTGTTCGGCGTCGAGCGCTGTTCCGACGGCCTTGATGCGATCGCCCTCGATCAGCACATCACAGACAGTGTCGATTGAATTGGCTGGATCGATCACACGACCGCCAGACAGAAGGATTTTTTTCATGGGCTTCTTCACAGTGTCAGTGGGTGGGCAATACGAGGCAATCTGCGTGCCAATCCTTTCTATCGATTTTTCTTAAATTGCCTTATCCATTTGATTTAAAAAGAGATAATCGGTCGCGAAAATAGGTGGCATACCTTATTTAATTCATCGATGAAGATGGTTTACACACCCGCCGTGCTCCGGGGCAGCGGATGACGCACCACTCGGGCTCACTGCGGGGTATACCCCCTATATAAATGAGCCATGAGGGTGCGGTGGCAAAGCACGAAAGTGAACGAGCGAAGGGAGAACACCGCCGATGGCGGCAGTCGGAGAAGCGACCGTCGCCATGACGCCATTCGACTGCGGGTCTGAACGGCGTCCACGGGGCTGACGAGGGGTTGCATTCGAGGTAAGTCTGCCGAGCGCCGAGGCGCCGGATAAGCTTGCTATTTACCGCAAGTCGGGCAGCGCCGTTTCTCTTTCAGGCCGAACAGCCGACGCAATCGGCGCAGCAGCAGCGTCCAAAACATGTTGCCGAGGTCCAGCGGCGCCTGGGGTTCGGCAGGCTGGCGCCCAACAGCCTCCGATGCCGTGACGGCACTTGGTTCGGCCACGCGAGCGTCCTTCACTTCCGGCAACGCTGGCGCAGCAGTGTGATCCATCGGCTCGACTGCAAGGGTGTGATCGTTGGCGGCTTCCAGGCGGGTCTTGAGGTTTTCGGCGAAGGCCTCCGTCATGCGAGTGGCCAGTTCACGAACAATCCCGCCCCGGGAAAACTGCGCCAGCGAGCCGGTGATCGAATAAGTGACCCCCACATTGACCCGCGTGCCGCCTGCGCCGTCAGGCAACAGTTCGAATTGCGCCGTGCCCTTCACGCGGGACCCGCTTTTGCGATCGCTGCCTTGCCCGCTCACCACCCCGCTGTGGCTGGCAGCGTCCAGGGAGATGTCGCCCTGCCCTTTGAAGGCTGCCACGATCGGGCCCAGCTTGACCGTCATCGCAAGGCTCAGTTGGTCGTCCTGGGGCGGCTCGGTCAGCGAGGCGCCCGGAAGGCAAGTGACGATGCCTTCCACATCGAGAAAACTCTTCCAGACCAGGTCTGGCGCGAACGGGACGCTGAAGCTTTGTTCGATATCCAATGCGTGTTACCTCATGAAAAGGGTTAGGCCGGCAACGTCTCGCGCCGTTGTTCGAGGACGCGGGCAATGGCCTTGACGAGCCCCACATACCCGGTGCATCGACAGAGGTTTCCCGACAGCTCGTGGCGAATACGGGCCTCGTCGGCGTCAGGAATGCGCAGCACAATGTCTCTTGCCGTTGCCAGCATGCCTGGGGTGCAGTAGCCGCACTGCAACGCGTGCTCGGCAGAAAAGGCAGCGCGCAGTTGCACCATGACCTGATCGTCATCGAAGTCCTCGATGCTGCGAACCTCAGCACCGCTGCAGGCCACGGCATAAACGATGCACGAGCGCATCGGTGCGCCATCGATCATCACGGTGCAGGCACCGCACACACCTTGCTCGCAACCTATGTTGGTGCCGGTCAGCAGCCGCTCTTCCCGCAGGAAGTCGGCCAAGTGAGTGCGAGGTTCAACGTCGGCGCTGATCGCCTTGCCGTTCACCTTGAGTTCGAGTCGGGTCATAAGGAAGCTCCTGGCAGCCGCGACAGCTGTTGCGCGGCACGGCGAAGTGCAACGAGATGGGTGTGGTAATCGTAACTGTCAGCCTCGATACCCGCGGCGAGCAGCCAAGGCTTGGCGAGCTCATCGTCCCAGCCGTCGATGAGTGCGCCAGCTTGCTCGATGACCAGAGGCGGCCCGTCCACGGCACCAATGATGGCCCGGCGTACACCCCTGGCAGGGTCGTCCATGAACGCGGCAATGGCTTCGGCGAACTCACCGGTCTTGCGGTTGAATTTGTAGTAGCTCCAGCGCGCTGCGCTGCTGACTTTGGGGATGCGTACCGCGCGAATGAGTTCGTCCTCGGCCAGGTGCGTGGTGAACGCGCCCAGCATGAAGCCGTCCGCCTTGACGGTCCGTTCACCTTCAGGGCCCAGCAGCATGATGTCCGCGTCCAGCAAGGCCATCACATTCACCCAATCGGCGGCAGGGTCGGCGTGGGCAAGGCTGCCACCGAGGGTTCCCCGGTTGCGGACCGCGCGGTAGGCAATGCCGCGGGCCACGAAGGGCATCAGCCCCGCGGACGCATCGGGCACGCGGCCGTCTTCGATGGCGGCATGGGTCGTCGCGGCGCCGAGCACCACGCTGTCGGCCAGATCCTGCACCTGATTCAACTCGGGCAGGCGACGCACATCGACCAATTGTTCGGGTTGCACCAGGCGAAGGTTCATCATCGGCCCCAGTGACTGGCTGCCCGCGACCACCTTGCCCATGCCATCTCCCGCCTTGAGCAGCCTGACCGCGTCGGCGGCAGTGGGCGGGAGCTGGTAATCGAACGCTATGGATTTCATGACATCACCTCCATGGGCCGGGCGGTGTCGGCCTTACGCCGCTTGGCGGCCAGCGCGGCACACACCGCACGCGGTGAAAGGGGCAATCGTGAGACTTCGACGCCAAGCGGGCGCAACGCGTCGTTGATGGCGTTGGCAATCGCAGCCGGGGAGCCGATCGCGCCGCTTTCACCGATCCCCTTCTGGCCGAAGGTGGTGTAAGGCGCCAAGGTTTCCATGTGCTCGATACGGATGGCGGGCACTTCCTTCGCGCCGGGCAGGATGTAATCGGCAAGGGTCGACGCTAGGGGCTGGCCCTCTTCGCTGTAGATCATTTCCTCGTAAAGGGCGGTCCCGATCCCCTGCGCGGCCCCGCCATACACCTGGCCGTCAACCACCATCGGGTTGATGAGCTTGCCGCCGTCTTCGACGATGACGTAATCGAGGATGTCGGTTTTGCCCAATTCCGGGTCCACGGCGACGACGACTGCGTGGCAGGCGTAACTGAACGTTCCGGTGTCGCGCTGAGCCTGATACGTCGTATGGACTTCCAGCCCGCCCGCGTCGGTATCGGCTGGCAACCGCTGGGGTTGCAGGTACCAGATCCGGCTCAATTCGTTCAGCCCGATCCGACCCGAGGGGCCCGCCACACCGCCATCACGCCAGGTCACACTGTCGGCAGGATCGTTCAGCAGATGGGTGCCGACATGCTGCAGCCTGTCCCGCAGGATCTTGCACCCCTGGGCCACCGCGCCGCCGGCCATGACGATCGACCGCGAGCCCCATGTCCCCGTGGAGTACGGGGTCATGCCGGTGTCCCCCAGTACGATGCGAACCCGTTGCGGATCGATGCCCAATACCTCGTTGGCAATCTGCGCCAAGGTGGTCTCCATGCTCTGTCCATGGGAATGCACCCCTGCGCGGACTTCCAGGATGCCGTCCGGCGTCAGCCTCAGCGAGGCCGGTTCCCGGCCCGGCACCATGGGAATTCCCCAGCCGAAATACACCGACGTGCCATGGGCGCCCTGCTCACAGAACACCGCCATGCCGACACCGATCAGACGGCCATCCGGTTCGCCTTGGCGTTGACGCGCACGCACTGCGGCCAAATCGATCGCTTGAGTCGCACGCCGCACCGCTTCGGGGTAATCGCCACTGTCGAAGTGCTTGCGGGTGATGTTGTCGAACGGCATTTCCTCAGGCAGGACGAGGTTGCGCAAACGCACTTCGTAGGGTTCGAGGCCAGCCTCGATGGCAATGGCGTCCATGACCGTCTCGATGGCATAGCACACGCCGGTTCGGGCCACGCCTCGATAAGGCAGAATCGGCGGCTTGTTGGTGGCCACCGACCAGGTGCGGCACCGGTAGCGCTCCATCTTGTAGGGGCCGGGCAGAATGCTGGCGACCTGCGCGGCTTCCAGGCATGCCGAAAACGGGTACGAGGAATAGGCCCCAGAATCGACGTGGGCTTCACAATCGATCGCCAGCAATCGCCCGTCGCGATCGGCGTAAGCGTGGATGTCATAGTGGTGCTCACGGCAGTTGGCGTTCGCGATCAATTGCTCGCGGCGGTCCTCGATCCAGCGCACCGGGTGGTCCAGGTGCATGGCCAACCATGCCACGCAGACTTCCTCCGGAAGCAGAATGCCCTTGTAACCGAACCCGCCGCCGACGTCGGGCGAAATCACCCGGATGCTGCCCTCGTCCAGGCCCAGGCAACCTGCCAGGCCTGTGCGGTTGATGTGAGGCATTTGCGCGGACGTGTACACCACCAGTTGGCTCAGGCGCCTGTCCCAGTGGGCCACCACGCCCCTGCCCTCCATTGGCGCCATGCTTTGCCGGGCCGTGCGCAGGACGCGGTGCACGTGGATCGCGGCGCGTTCCCGGATGTCGCTCAGGTCGGCATCCACATGGGTTTCGAGGAACACGTTATCCCCCCACTCCTCGTGGACCAGGGCAGAGTCCGCCGTTCGCGCCGCCAGCATGTCCACGACGGCAGGCAGCTCATCGAAATCGACGAACGTCGCGCCAGCGATGTCCTCGGCTTCGGCCCGGGTATCCGCCACGCACATCGCGATCATTTCACCGACCTGGCGCACTTTTCCGTTCGCCAGTACCGGTTGCGCGGAAGATTTGAACCCAGCCAACCCCGAGTTGGCGACGATCGGCTTGACGCCGACAAGGTCGTCGAGGGTAAAGACGACATGTTCCTGGCCGAGGGGTTTCTCGATCTGCAGAATGCGCCCATGGGCCACTGGGCTACGGACAAACGCAACATCACGCATCCCCGGCAGGCGGATGTTGGCGATGTAGTTACCACGTCCGCGCAGGAAGCGGTCGTCTTCCTTGCGCAGCAGCGATGCGCCGACACCTTGGCTGGATGATTGCGGCAACACAGTCATGATTCGCCTCTCTACGGCACGACGCCTCGAACTCCGCGCCATGCCTGTCGTTGGGTAAGGATCTTTAGCGGTAAGCGCCAGAAGCACTGTGAAAACGGGACAGGAACTGCTGCGCGCGCACCGTTTTCGGCGCTCCGAAAAACGCGGCGGGCGTCCCGCTTTCCACGATGTCTCCGGCGTCCATGAACACCACCCGACTGGCGACCTGCCGGGCGAACTCCATCTCGTGGGTGACGATCACCATGGTCGCGCCTTCGCTCGCCAGGCTGCGGATCACTTCCAGCACCTCGCCGACCAGCATCGGATCGAGCGCGCTGGTGGGCTCGTCAAACAGCAGAATGTCAGGTTTCATCGCCAGCGCTCGGGCAATGCCCACGCGTTGTTTCTGACCGCCAGAGAGCTTGGATGGAAACATGTCGGCCTTTTCTGCCAGACCGACGCGGGCCAGCAGGGCCAGGGCCTCTTGCCGCACGGTCTCACGGGCGCGCTTCTGCACGAAAACGGGCGCCTCCATGACGTTCTGCAGCACGGTCAGGTGGGGCCACAAGGCGAAATGCTGGAAGACCATGCCGATGCGTGCGCGCATCTGAGCCAGGTCAGCGTCGTTCATCTTCATGCCGCCCTTGTGCACGCCCATCCGCTGGCCTTTGAGGAACACGTTTCCGGCGTTGGGCTGCTCCAGCCAGTTGATGCATCGCAATAAGGTGGATTTTCCGCAACCGGATGGGCCGAGCAGGCAGACCACGTCACCGCTCATGACGTCCAGGGAAACGTCCTTGAGCACGTGGTGGTCGCCAAACCATTTGGAGATCCCCATCAACTGCAGGA
The DNA here is from genome assembly GCF_029841165.1 of Pseudomonas sp. GD03842. NCBI lineage: Bacteria > Pseudomonadati > Pseudomonadota > Gammaproteobacteria > Pseudomonadales > Pseudomonadaceae > Pseudomonas > Pseudomonas sp. GD03842. The sequence continues at coordinate 503,377 of NZ_JAOCEA010000001.1, forward strand.
CCTTGGTCTGCGAGACCACATCGGTGGGGGAATCTTGAAAGGCGTTCACGTTCGACGCTCCTCGGCATAGCGGGTCAGAAGGCTGGTAAGGATTTCGATGCACAGACAGAGCACCCAATACAGCAGCACTGCCGATAGAAACGCCGCGAAAGGGATGAAGTAAGTCGACTGGATCGCATTCATCACACTGGTCAATTCGGTGACGGCAATGATCGACAGAAAGGCGCTGTCCTTGACGATTTGAATCAGTTGATTGCCCAGGCTGGGAATGGCGCGCATCAACATGGGCGGCAGGATGATCCGCCGGACCAGGTTGAAACCTTGAAAACCGAACGCCCGAGCCGATTCGATGGAATCCGCGGGCAAATCCTGCCAGGCGCCTTTGAGCAGCACCGCCATGTAAGCCGAGTTGTAGAGCACCAGTGCGAGTACGCCACTGCTCCAGTTCGACAAGCGGATGCCCATGGACGGCAAGGCGAAATAGATCACATAGACGAACAGCAAGAACGGTACACAGCGCATGGCGTCGCAAAACCCATGAGCCGTCCGCGCGATTCCCGGACGACTGCTCATCAACATCGGGGTCAGCAAGATGCCGAACAGCAAAGACGTCACGGCAGCGACGCTGACGAGCAGCAACGTGTTCAGAAAGCCGCCCCAGATATCCGGCCATTGCCCCCAGATCGTCTGGAAGTCGTTGATCATGCTGTCACCCCGCTGGGCAGATCACGGCGTTCCAGCCGACGTTGCAGGCGAATCATCAGGTAGACGATCACGCCATAGATGACCAGTGCGAACACGAAGGGCGGCAGCGGGTCGTAGGTGCGCGCGCCGACGCGTTGCGCGGCGCGGGTGATCTCCACCATGCCGATGACCGCCACCGCCGGGCTGGACTTCAATAACATGGTCATCTCGTTGACCAGGCCTGGCAGGCTCGACCGCCACACCTGGGGCAGCACGATCCGCCGCAGGCGCAGGCCCCGCCGCATGCCAAAAGCCAATGCCGCGTCGTACTCTTGTTTGGGAAAGCTAATCAACGCGCCGCGCCACACCTCACAGTTGAACGCGGCGGTGGACAGGGTCAGCGCCAGAATCCCCGCCGCCGCTGGGGCCAGTGATATCCCGAACTGCGGCAGGGCGAAGAAGATCAGCAAAATCAGTGTCACCGCCGGGCACGAGCGCATGATGCTCACATACAGGAACACGGCCTGGCGGGCCACAGGCACCCTGCCCCAGCGCAGCAGCGCCAGGCCAAGGCCCATTGGCACGCCGACGACGATGCTGACGAGAGAAACGCCTATCGTCGACAGAGCACCCACCAGGATGCTCCAGTAGTCGAATGCCGTCATGACGCAGGCTCAGTTCACGTTCGTCGGCATGTCTTCATGGCTTTCACCGAGCCATTTCTTTTGCAGCCGATACATTTCGCCGCTCTTGCGCAAGTCCAGCAACGCCGCGTCCACCATCTGCAGCACACCCGTGTTGCCCTTGGCGACGGCCCAGGCGAGATAGGTCGGTTCGCCGATCGGCTGGCCCATCACGAACATGTCACCGCGTTCCTTGACGAGCGAAAGCAAGGACAGGTCCGTATTGGCAACTGCGTCCAGGCGGCCGTTCGCCAAATCCTGGTAAGCCTCCGGGTAACCGTGGTACTCGACGATCTCCTTCAGCCCTTTGCCCTTGGCCTTGAGCTGCGTGTCGAAGTCTTTGAGGTCGGTCAGCATGGCGCTGCCCGTTTCGGCACCGACTGTCTTGCCTGCAAGGTCTTCGGGCTTGAGGATCGAACTGCCTTTCTTGGTCGCGAAATACGTCGTGCTCTGCGCGGTCGGCGAGGTGAAATCAAACGTCGCTTTGCGTGCCTTGGTCACCAGCACCGCCGACAGCGCCATGTCGTATTTGCCCGTGGTGACGCCTGGCAGGATGCCGGCCCAGGGCAGGATCTGTTGACGAATCTTGAGGCCGATTTTTTTCTCCACCAGTGCCAGCAACTCATTGTCGTACCCGGTGGCCTTACCTTCGTCCATGAACTCAAAAGGGCGATAGTCGTCTTCCGTGGCCACCAGCAGATAGCCGCGGCTTTTGACCTCATCGATCGTCGCAGCGTGGCTCATGGCCATATTCGTTAAAGAAGCGGTCATCGCGACAGCCAGCGCCACCAGCGACTTTCTTACGCGGATCGAAACCTTCACATTTTGCAGTAGAACAGTCATGGAAAATCCTTACTGAGTCCGTGGAGAACCGACCATTCAAGTCGTGTGGTCGTAAAGCGCAGAGCGCGCCAACAGGGACAAAGCAAGTGGCATGCCACCTATTCGAGCGTCAGGCCTGATGGGGGCTGGGCGTCTGAAACTGGCGAGCAAACGTCACGACAACGCGGCGCGGGTCGAAAAAGCGCACCAAAACAACCCAAAGGAAAGGTGGTATGCCTCTTAATCGGACGGTTAACAAATGCGATCGGATCCCGTTGGACGGCCTGGTTTCGACTGCAATCGGTCTGCGCCCACGACTCAATAAAAAATAACCTATTGATTTTAATCGCATAAAAAACGACTACCCGACGCGTCAAAACGGTCGTGGAGAATTTAGGCCATCAATTAATGTGGCATACCCCGTTTTTGGGCATCGCGCCACGTTTCGCCAAATCATTGTTTTTCCTGGCATTGAGCCCGCATGCGTCAACCGGTGCCGTTCTGGCACATCACGTGCACTCTCTTGAAGGACACACTCCCCGCCCATCAAGACAGAGTGACCTATGAGCAAACACCTGACCCCCTTGCAAATCGAGCACTTCAATCAGCAGGGTTACGCCTTCCCCTTTCGCGCCCTGAGTGCCGAGGACGCCGCCCTTTACCGGTCGCGCATCGAGGCTTATGAAACGCATGTGGGGGCAGACGCCAACCTCTCACTCAAGATCAAGGCGCACCTCGTCTCCCCCGCCTTTGTCGAGTTGGCGCGCAACCCGCGCATCCTGGACGCGGTGGAAGATGTGATCGGGCCTGACATCCTGTTGTTCGGGGCGTCCGTTTTCGCCAAAAACGCCCATGACCCACGCTACGTGTCGTGGCATCAAGACTCGACGTATTTCGGGCTGTCGCCCCATGAGGAAGTGACCGTGTGGGTCGGCTTCACCGACGCCACGCCTGAGAATGGTTGCCTGCGTGTCCTGCCGGGCTCCCATCGCGAACCGGACTACCTGCATCAGGAAACCTTCGCCAAGGACAACATGCTGGCCAAGGGGCAATCGCTCATCGGTGTCGACGACAGCCGAGGCGTGGAAATGCCGCTGTCGGCAGGCGAATTTTCCATTCACCACGAACGAACCGCACACAGTTCACGGGCCAACACCACCGATGATCGTCGGATCGGTTTCGCCTTCTTCTACATTCCCACCCATGTGTCATCCACCATCGGCCGTCGGCGAGCAACACTGGTCCGCGGCGAAGATCGCTATGGCCACTGGGACGCAGAAGCACTCCCTGGCTGTGATTACGACCCAGCCTCGATGGCGCAACTGCACCAAGCCTGGGGGCAGTATCGCGACGGTGAAGTGAAGGGCGGCTGAAGTCCTTGCCCGGTCGCCCACCTGCGATGCTGGGCGCTGCTGACCGGGCCGGATGCCGGCTCCCTCGTCCTAGACGTCGGAGACCAGCGGGATCACCCCCGTCAACAGCGCAACCAGCAACAGCACCAGGCAACTGACCACCGACCACTTCATGGTGAAGCGCTGGTTCTCGGCATAGTCGAGCTTGAGCATGCTCACCACCAGGTAAGTGGAGGCCACCAGCGGGCTGAGGATGTGCACCGGCTGCCCGATCAACGAGGCTCGCGCCATTTCCACCGCGGTGATGCCATGATGCTGCGCGGTCTGGGCCAGGATCGGGAGGATGCCGAAATAGAACACGTCGTTGGAAACCAGCCAGGTGACGGGGATGCTCAGCAACGCCGTTATCACGGCCATGTACGGGCCCATGGATGAAGGAACAATCTTCACAAGGCCATCAGCGACGGCGTTCGCCATCCCGGTTCCGCCGAGAATACCCGTGAAGACCCCCGCTGCGAAAATCAGCCCGGCGACGGCGAGTATCGGAGGCGCATGCAGGGCCAACTGATCCTGCTGGGCTTTGAGGGTAGGAAAGTTGACGATGAGCGCCAGGCACGCGGCGATCATGAAGAGGTACGACAGGGGCAGCACCTCCAGGCAGAGGGCCAGCAGCAGCGCCGCGGTCAGCGTCCAGTTGAAGATCAGCCGCCAGCGGCTTTGGCAACGCAGCTGTGCGCGCTCGGAGAAATCACCGTTGAGGTCGATACCACCGCCCAGGCGGGTGCGTTCGCGGCGGCCAAACCACCAGGCCAGGCCGAAGGTGTACACCACGCTGGCGAGTAATGCGGGCAACAGGGGAACGAACATTTCCGCCATGTCCACGTGCATGGCGGTGGCCGCGCGGGCCGTGGGCCCGCCCCAGGGCATCATGTTGCCCAGCCCTGCCACCTGCAGCAACAGGCAGCACACCATCGGGCGCGACAAGCCTAGCCGGTGGTAGATCGGCAGAAACGCCGAGAGCACGATCATGTAAATGGTTGCGCCGTCGCCATCCAGCGCCACGACGAAGGCAAGCGCCACGGTCCCGATGAAAATTCTCACCGGATCGCCGCGCACCGCGCCTACGATACGCGCCACGAGGGGGTCGAACATCCCGGCTTCGGTCATGCACAGGAAATACAGCATGGCGAAGATCATCAACACACCATTGGGTGCGACCATCTTCAGACCGTCGATCACATACTTGCCCATCTCGGCGTGGAAACCGCCGATCAATGCAAACAGCGACGGGATCAGGATCAGCGCGGTCAGCGCAGACAACCGTTTGCTCATCAGTGTGTAGATGAAGCACGCCAGCATCACGCAACTTAGCGTAATCAACATATGAGGAACCTTTTCTTATAGTTGTTAGGTGTACCGCGCCGAGGCCGACCGACGGGGCTGTATCAGACGGGAAGCCCCTTGGCCCGTAACAGGGCGTCAAAGCGCTCAGGGTCGGCCGTACCCTCTTCGTTGCTTTTGCGGATGGCCGCCTCACGCTTCAGATGCGCCTGGGTCAGGGGCAAGAGCGCGGCGGCGTCGTCGGCCCGAATCGCGATGACGCCGTCCGCGTCCCCCAGCATCAGGTCCCCGGGCAGCACGGCGAGCCCTGCACAGGCGACCGGCACATTGATTTCACCGGGGCCCTCTTTGCTTGGCCCTCGGTGGGTGTGACCTGCAGCGAAAATCGGAACGATCCCTTCGGCCAGTTCTTCCAGGTCTCGCACGGCGCCATCGATCACCATGCCGCCCAGGCCCACCCGCAGCGCGGTCGTGCGCACGAGGCCGCCAATCACCGCCTGGCTGAGGTCACCTCCCCCGTCGATCACCAACACGTCGCCGGGTTTCACCATCATCAGGGCTTTGTGAATCATCAGGTTGTCGCCGGGGCGCACGCGCACCGTGAACGCTGGCCCGCACAGTTTCAGCGAAGGATCGCCATGGTACGCGCGCAGCCCACGCGCGCCGACGCAGCGGCCCATGCAATCGCCAGCCACGGCGACGGGTATGTCTCGAAATGCGGTCACCAGGTCCTCGGCGGGGCCTTCCACACGCGGGTTGATGCGATAGCCAGCAGGCCATTGGGAATGGGTCATGAAAACCTCGGGAGTCAGGACAGAACGGAAGGGTTCACGCAGGCGCTGGCCGCGGGCGGATTGCCGGCCAGAAACCCGAGAACATTGCGCACGGCCCCCTCGGCCATTGCCGCCAGGGCTGCGGGCGTCGAGCCGCCGACGTGAGGGGTGAGTACGACATTCGCCAGCGTCAGCAATGGATTGCCGGGCATCAGCGGCTCCTGTGCAGTGGTGTCGAGCCCCGCCGCGTAGAGGGCGCCGCTGCGCAGTGCGGCGATCAGTGCCGCCTCATCGACCACTTCGCCACGCGCGGTGTTGATCAGAATGGCGTCAGGAGGGAGTGCCGCCAATTCAGCGGTACCGATCAGGCCGCGAGTTTGCGGCGTCAGGGGAATGTGCAGGGACAAGACGTGGCTACGGTCGAGCAACTCCGCCAGGCTACCGGCGCGCTGGGCACCGTCGAGCTCGGCGTCCTGTGGCAAGAACGGGTCATAGACCCAGGCCGACATGCCCAACGCCTGGCACGCGCGCCAGAGCCTGCGCGCCACCTGGCCGAACCCCACCAGCCCAAGGGTGCGCCCACTCAACTCGATGCCATCTTGCGCACGGGACCAACGACCGTCGCGCAGTTGTGCGTCCATCCAGGCGATTCGTCGGGCTGCGGCGAGCAGCAGCCCCAGCGCCATTTCTGCGACGGATTGGGCGTTGGCACCTGGGGTGACGTAAACCGGGATGCCCCGGGCGGTTGCTGCATCCACGGCGATGTTGCTCACGCCAACGCCATGCTTGCTGATGACTTTGAGTCGCGGCGCGCCTTGAATGGCAGCCGCGCTCAGCGTCAGCGTGCGTGAAATGACGGCATCGACTGGCTCATCGACCAGGACCTTCTCGATGGTTGCGCCGTCGGCCGATTCGGGCAGGTAGATGACGCGGTGTCCGCCCGCCTCCAGCAACTGGCGACCGGCAGGCGCGAGGGTCGGGGCGGTGACGAGAATCGTATAGGGCATATGCTGTTCCAGCCTTTTTTGTTCTTGGATGGCTGAGAGTATTGCGGCCTCTATCGTTCACTTCCATTATCGTTTTTTCAGTTAGTCTTTCCTTCGAGGAAACTATTGACTCACCTCGACCATCAGCGCCATGAAGCGTCGGGTGGCCGGAGACAGGTACGCGTTGCGGCGGTGCAAAATCCCGAAGCGCCTGCGCAAGGTCAGCGCCGCGCCCTGCACCTGGACCTCCACCAAGCCGTATGCACGACCGAACGGGGCCAGGTTGCGGCGCGAGATGAAGCTCAGCAGACGGGTTTCGGCGATTAGCTGCGGGGCCGCCGCAATCGCGTTGGTGACGATCGCGACAGCCGGTGCCGGGTGACCGTGCTGGATGAACGTTGCATCGAGCCATTGCCGGGTCGCCACCGTCGGCGGGGACAGCAGCCAGCGATGGTCAGTGAAATCGGACAGCGACACCGTCTGACTGGCCAGTGGATGCGCCTGATGCGCAACCACCACCACTTCATCGCCACTGACCTCGTGCTCGAGCAGTTCCTCATCGTCCGCACCGCCCAGCGGGCCGACGACGATATCCAGTCGCCCTTTGCGCAATTGCTCGCGCAGCACGTCGTTCATGCCGATCTGCAATTCGACGACAACGTTTGGCGCCTCGCATTGCAGGGCGCTGCAGGCCGCGGGTAACAGGTAATCGGCACTCGTCGCGGCAGCCCCTACCCGAATACTGCCGCTCAAACCCTGCCCCAGCGCCGCGGTTTGCCGCTGCGCCTGATGGATCAGGTGCTCGACCTCAAGCGCATGGGCCAGCACCAACTCGCCCGCTTCGCTGAGCCGGATGCTCCGTCCCACACGCTGGAACAACTCCGCGGCGTACTGCTGTTCAAGGCGGTCGATGCATTTGGACAAGGCGGAAGGTGAAATATGGAGCGCCTCGGCGGCGCGGCCGAGATGCCCGAGCTGGGCCACTTTGATGAAATACGTAAGGTCCCGCATGCGCTCCCACTCGGTCAGGCAGAGAGGACAGTATAGGGACTGAGCATCGCGCTGGCACGTCAGGCCTCAACCGCTGGACTTCTTGCTCAACGCGACAGAGATATGCCCGTTAATCGAAACGGCATTCCATAGAATGATCTCGGTTAAATGTAAAAACCACTCGTTCGAATAGATAATCACGACTTCAGCGATAACAGTTGACGTCTGCTGGCCGTCCTGCATAGCCTAATGGAAACACCATTTCAAAAATAACAATCGTGGAGTTTGCCCGTGTCGCTATTCGACTATTTCCGTTATGCCCCTCGCCCCCGCGCACAATTTGCCGTCGCTGCACTGAGCGCCGCGCTGGCTATCACCTGCATGTCGCGTGCTCAAGCACAAACCGAGCAGGCTGAAGTGACGGTCGCGGTCCAGTATGGCTATGCCTATCTGCCGGTCACCGTTGCCGACAAGCTTGGCTACTTCACCGAAGCCGCGACTGAGCGCGGCCAACCGGAAACCCGATTCGTCATCAAGCGCATCAGTGGCGCCGCGTCCATCAACGACGCCTTGATCAGCAACAGCGTCGACATCGGCGGCTACGGCCTGTATGGCACGCTCACTGCCTGGCAGAAAACTCAGGGCAAGATCGACATCAAGGCGCTGTGCGCGCTGGTCGCCGGAGACAACGGGTTGTACGTCAACGATCCGTCCATCAAAAGCCTGGCTGACTTCAAGCCCGGCGACAAGATCGCCGTCACGGCGCCCAACAGTCAGCAGGCCGCTCTCTTGCAGATGGCCGCCGAACAGGCCTTCGGCCAGGGCAAAGCCCACCAGATGGACAGCCTGATGGTGGCCCTTCCCCATCCCGACGCCATTTCCAGCTTGCTCAATAAAGCAGGCATCAAGGGCTACATTGGGCCAAACCCCTACAGCTACCTGCTCGACCATGACGAACGGGTCAGCAAGCTCTTCGATTTTTCCAAGCAGCTCAACATGCGCATGACCAGCGGCGTGCTGGCCACCACCGGGAAATTCGTCAAGCAGAACCCCCAATTGACCGAGGCGGTGGTCGCGGCAATCGCCAAAGCGGATGACTTCATTCGCGACAACCCTCAGCGGGCCGCGGAGCTGTTTCTGGCCAGTGAACCCTCGAAGCTGACCCCTGAGCAAACCCAGGACATGCTCGCCAAGGTGCGTAACGAATGGGGCATTCAACCCTCGGGCGTCATGAACCTGGCTGCGTTCATGGTGCGCACGGGTGCTTTGAAGGAGGCACCGACCGATTGGCGCCAGGTGTTCTTCGATCCCGTGGCCAAAGGGGAAGGCAATTGATATGGGCGCGCTTCCTTTGAACACCCCGACTGTGTCGCTTGAAAGCCAGGCGCTGCTCACCGTGGCGGGCGTCACCCTGCAGTACAAGACACGCGACGAGCTCATCACGGCCACCCATGCCGTGTCGTTCGACGTGAAAGAGAACGATCGCTTCATTCTCCTGGGCCCATCGGGTTGCGGAAAGTCCAGTTTGCTGAAGAGTGTCGCGGGCTTTTTGCCCCCTGCGGCCGGGACGATCCGGCTCCACGGCAAGACCATTCAAAAGCCTGGGCCGGATCGCATGATGGTGTTTCAGGAGTTCGATCAACTCATGCCCTGGAAGACGGTCCTGGGCAACATCATGTTTCCCATGTTGATGACCAAACGCTTTCCCGCTCAGGAAATCCCCGAGCGCGCTCTTCGTGTCGCCAGCAAAGTGGGGCTGGAACGCTTCAAGGACGCCTACCCTTACCAACTGTCGGGCGGCATGAAGCAGCGGGTGGCCATCGCTCGGGCCCTGGCCATGGAGCCGGCCATTCTCCTCATGGATGAGCCGTTCGCCGCGCTGGATGCACTGACGCGGCGTCGGATGCAGGAGGAACTGTTGGAGCTCTGGGCGCAGACGCCCTTCACCCTGATGTTCGTGACCCACTCCATCGAGGAGGCCATTCTGCTGGGGTCTCGCATTCTCGTGCTGACTCCGCATCCGGGCCAGGTGCGGGCCGAACTCGATGCCGTCGAACACGACTTTTCAACCCAGGGCAGCGAGGGCTTCGCCAGCCTGCACCGGCGTATCAACCACATGCTGTTCGGCGACCAGGATACCGCTCATGAATAAGCCAACGCTGCAACCTCGCCCTGATGTCGAATACACCCCCTCCCCAGTCGGGAAGATCGGGGATATCGCCCGGGAGCTCAGCCCTCTCGAGCGCTGGATGGGTCATGCCGGCGTGCGCCGTACGCTGGTGCTGATCGTCCTGGCAGTGCTGTGGGAAGCCTACGCCCGCTACCTGGGAAACGACTTGATGTTCCCCACCTTTAGCGCGACCGTCACCGCACTTTGGGGTGATCTGGCGAATGGGGTCCTGCCGATGGCGGTGGTGAGCTCCATGAAGGTGCTGCTGATGAGTTACGGCCTGGCGGTAGCGATTGCGGCGGTGTTGACGACGCTGGCAGTCTCCACGCGCATCGGCACAGACATCCTGTCCACCTTGACGGCCATGTTCAACCCACTGCCCGCGATCGCCATCCTTCCCTTGGCGATGCTCTGGTTCGGGTTGGGGGTGCAGAGCCTGATATTGGTCATCGTTCATTCGGTGCTCTGGGCGGTATCGCTCAATGCCTACTCGGGTTTCCGATCCGTAAGCCAGACCCAACTGATGGCGGGGCGAAACTACGGCCTCACTGGCGTGCGACTGGTGTTAAGGATTCTCATACCCGCCGCTGTGCCCTCGATCCTTGCCGGTTTGAAAATAGGCTGGGCGTTTGCGTGGCGAACGCTGATCGCCGCGGAACTGGTTTTTGGGGTGTCGGGCAATTCCGGCGGGCTTGGCTGGTACATCTTCCAAAACCGCAATGCGCTGGAAACCCCCAACGTTTTCGCCGGGCTGTTGACGGTGATCATCATCGGTCTGGTCGTCGAAGGTGTGGTGTTCCGCAGCATCGAAGTGCTCACCATTCGTCGCTGGGGGATGCATAATTCATGACCCACACGCCCGCTTCACCCCATGCGCCGGTGCGCCCTGACTGGCTGGCGGCGGTCAAAGAACGCCCGTTGGACCCCCAGCGGGTGATCGTCGACCCTCATCATCACCTGTGGGACCGCCCAGGTCAGCGTTACCTCGGCGAGGAACTGCTGGAGGATGTCGAAGCTGGCCACCAGGTGGTCGCCACCGTGTACGTGCAATGCAGGTCGATGTACGACCTGCAACGCCCCGAAGCGTTGCAGCCGGTCGGTGAGGTGCGTTTCGCTACGGAGGTTGCCAAACGATCGCCGCGCGGGATTCAACTTTGCGCAGGGATCGTGGGGGGCGCCAACCTGCGGCTGGGGCATGCGGTGGCACCGGTCCTTGACGAGATGATCGAGGTCAGCGAGGGGCGCCTGTGTGGCATACGCAACGCCACGGCCTGGCACGCCGACCCGACCCTGATCTCCAACCCTATGCCGCCGCCCGGCGGCATTCTGCTCGATCCGTCCTTCAGCCAAGGCGTCTCGAGACTGACGGAGCGCAATCTGACACTGGATATCTGGGCCTATCACACTCAGCTCGCGGAGGTCATCCAGCTGGCCCAACAGCACCCGGATCAGCAGATCATCCTCGACCACGCGGGCGGCCCACTGGGCGCGGGCCCCTACAGAGGGAAGCAGGTCGACGTCATGCAGGCTTGGGACGCATCGCTGCGCACACTCGCCGAATGTCCGAACGTGCAGATCAAACTCGGCGGCCTGGGCATGCGCGTCAACGGCTTCGACCTCGATCAACGCGCCTCCCCTCCCGATTCGTGCACCGTTGCCGAGTTATGGGGGCCTTACCTGCTGCGTTGCATCGAGATTTTCGGCGTGGAACGCTGCATGTTCGAAAGCAATTTTCCCGTCGACAAGGGTATGGTCAGCTACGGCGTGCTCTGGAACGCCTTCAAGCGGATCACGGCGCATTTCAGCGAAGACGAAAAGAACGCCCTGTTCAGCCGGAACGCGGCCAGGACCTACAAACTGGATGAAACGTGGTTGGGACGATAAAGATCAGGAGGTTTGTTCAAACCTACTAAGGCCACTGCTCGACCTTTCGATCTTGGCAACGAGCTTCGCCATTCGGATTTCGCGATCGGTTTGAAACATGATGATAGCCAAAGCAAGCGATGAGCTTGCCTTGGCCAGGGGAGCAATCCAGGGGCGTCAATCCCCGCTGCGGGTGAGCGCCGTTAAGGCGAGAAGGTCACGCCAGATCGGGCGTCGGTTCCGCGAAGTCGAGTTGCTTGGCGTGAAGTAATACCTCCAGTGTCGCGAGGAATACGTCATGGCTGAGGATCCCTGTGGCGATTGTCGACAGCATGGGCTTCCCGTGCTCGTCCACGAGCGTGATCTTTTCGCTCCAGGTGTTCAGATCCACCGATGCCAGGCTCGACAACGGCATTTTGCGTCCCTCTACCTCAAGCCACTCCCGAGTCATCGTGATGGACTGGGTCTTGATGTTCAAAAAGTCCCCGCCCATCCGCTTGCCCCAAACCTGCCCGGTGTCAACGAACCTGAACGTCACCGCCTCACCTGACTCCAGGGCGTTGAGCACGATCGGCACACGTGCACGCACGTGTAACTCACGCACCAACTGCTGAAATTCATAGAAGCTTTTGAGGGATGCGATCACTCGGTGAAAGGGGTCGTGTTCAGTACGCCGGTACGCCAGGTTCGTGATCAAGCCGGTGAACGCAGCCTGCCCCGACGCGAACAGGTACAGATCCTCGATCTCGGCAAAAGGGGTGTAGTGCCGGCCCGCACGGTCGATTGCCGCAATACCCTGCTCGTACACCTCATACTGAGTGCCGCGCAGCTTCTTCTGCCAAAGGTGAATGCCAAACAGCACGGCAGCGAGGACCACCAGAAACCCGCTGGCCGCGTAGATCACCAAAACGGGATTGGAGCCAGCACTGCCGCCGACTCCGTTTGTTGGCAAGATCGTGCTCAGATACAGCACGAAGCCGGCGAGCGCCAGCATCACAATGCTGAATAGAAGCGTGAAAACCACAAGCCCTTTACCGTGGGCGAAGGCCTTGATGAGCGGCCCGGTGTCTGTGGAGGTATTGAGAGTTGATGTATGCATTGCTACCTACTTCCTTGCAAGCGTTGATGGGAAATAGCCTTTTTAGGCTGGGGCTGGACCAGCATTTTTTACGATGGGTGTGAGTGAGGTGCTGTTGTCGAGCCTGGGTTGATATATGAAAGAAACGATCCTTGACCAATTGCTCTAAGGCACCAGTCATGGCCTGCAAAACCTTAATTTTGAAAGTGTCAAACTCAGATCGGTCACCGCTTTCTCGCAAGTCTCTGTTTATTTCTTTAAAAAACTCACCCCCTCCCGCCTCATGAGCCCATTCCGCAGATGCCCATCGATAATAAGCGATATTTTCTTCAGTTTTTTCTTCATCCTTCAATTCCTGTCCTATTTTATAGTTTAAATCCTCCATTGAATTGGCAGATGGGCTTATGCTCATCGCGTCGCTATCGGTGTAAAGAACATAAGCATAAAAATCTTTACTCGGATATTTTTCGCCTAGCCCCTTGAATGCTAATTTAGTGGCTTCATAAATTCGATCTTGCAGTCCAGCCCAGTTCATACAAACCTTCCATGTTCAACTGCCGAAAATTTCGGCGCCAATTTTTTTGCAATTCTGTCTTTATAGACGCCCTAGCTTGCTCAAGAGGTAAGTCCATTGCCTGGATTGACTTATCGGCGGCTTCTAGCTTCGAGGCACCAAGCTTAGCATCAGCAATGGTGTGTCCCTGGTTTGCCAACTCTGCGTCCGAGGCTGTCGTAGCGATAGGTCCCGATACTTTCCAACTTGCCGTAGCTTAGCGTCTCCGCCCTGACCAGCCGATTCTCAGAGTCGCAGCTAAAGGTTTGCACCTTGCTCAAGCTCACACCCTTTTCAATCAGATTCCTGATCGCGCCAGCACTTGATGCGGTTGTCTTTGACGTGGTCGAACTGGCGGGTGTTGAAGTTCAGTCGGTTCGACGCGGGTCGTATTCGTAGCTGCGGCGCATGGGCTGTTGGGTGTGATCCACCAAAAGGCTGTTATCGCCTGGGCTGTGGATCTGGGAAGTTTTTTGCCTAAATCGTGAGTGCTTACTATCAGTGCTCGCGCCTCATGGGTTTATATCTTAAGTAACTTGTGAGATGCCTTGCGTGCGACGGGCCTCCTTGCAGAATTCATCGCGATCTCGGCCCTGCACAACAGGTCATAGCTGGGGTTGCAAGTTATATTGCTTGAATATCCTCAGATATCAACGAGCACGGCGGATAACTGAAGTGCCGCTATCATCCACTGGAAGGCTAAAGTCCAAGTTCCTCAATCACATCTATCTCGCCCAATGGCGAATAATCAGGCAGTTTTTTAGCATCAGATTCGGCAATGGGCTCCTGATTATCGAATATATCGACCTTTTTGCAAGAGCCACCTACACCCAATGTGAAGTATGTAGGCTCATCAACTGATGGGCTGTATCCCTCTTGATGGGCGACTATCCTCCAGTCTCCCTCCATTTTACGATCAAATAACCCGTAGGAATCGAGAATTACAGGACGGCCTACACGCTTAAAATCCAGCTGCTCTGGATTCGGACTATCAGAGACCTTATCAAAAATCTCAGCCACGTGACCTAACTTATTGCGAGTCATGATTCTGCCAAAACGATATCCATGTTGAACGGGAAAACAAAATATATCGCCCACCTTAATACTGCGCAAAGCAGTCTTAGCCCTCAAATCCCAACCATAAATCTTCACGTCAGTCATCCAAATCCCCTGCGCTAACTGCAGTATTTGAAGCGCATTTGACCTTGTAGTTTTTCTTCGAAACTAGCCTGCCTAGAGGCCCGTCGAGTCGTGTTGTTTCTATCGAAAGAATTTATCTTATTTTGGCAATTAGCTAAAGAAATTTTTCACCTAGGATACCAATGTTCGTACCGTAGTGATCTATAGATGCCTGCTCATACCCTCTAGCTTGAGGATATGTTACATCAGTATCTACCGGCGTCATTCTGGCTTCCTGTTTTAGCCTGCCGATTTGAGCATGCTCCACGCGGCGCCTGGATAGATCATCTGTTATTCCAACATAGTGGGGTTTATCAGGGCCTTCATCAAACAGACCATATACGTAATATCCCCGACACTCTCATGCTCCTAGCTTAGCGGATCAAACCATATAATCGGGTTCCGTGAACAGTGATATACATTTTTCAACCAAATCACCCAGTCGGACTCTGCGTTATAAACCGACTTATCCCCGTATCGTAATACCGAAACGTGTTGTACTGCTGCTCCATCTCTCCGTCCACCAATTTGCCAGCATCACATTCGACCTGATAAAAAATCTGTCGAAACATAATAGATGCAGGTGACATAGGCTTATAATAAATTTCCATCTCAGTCGAATCAAACACACTCCGACCGTAGCATTAACCTCCCAATATTATTTCCATCAAGCCAATTCGAAGAAGTCTTCAAGAAACTCATTAAAATTAGACCATTGGGGCCTCAACCTTCCGATTTTAAAATCGCTCAGAGAATCACCCAGTGAGAGCTCGACAACTTCTCCCGACGACCTATTGTAGAAAAAACCATATTCCCCTTCAAAAGCATCTATTGGAAAAAACTCTAAGGGCAAGCCGAGGGTCTCATGCGTTCTTTTCAGAGCCAAATCAAAATTTGTATTTTTTAGAAACCAACACACCTGGTAAATCTCTTTACCCCTGCTAATAAAGGTTGGTCCATCTTCAGCATGAAGATAGAACTGACAAAAGTCGCTTGAAATGTCAAAGCCATTTTTCTTGAGCATCACCTCATACTCGACGCTGACGTCGTCGTACCACCATCCATTAAGTTTGCAGTAGTCGGTAATTTTTTTTGAAATCATATTATCATCCAAGATTAAAGCACCTTTGGCCATGGAGCGTCGAAGTAACTAGACCAACGTCGCACCACTATTGCGATTGATGACTTCGATAAAAAGTTTCTTACATAGCCTTGTCAAAAATCAACGGGCATTTGGGTCGCAACACATTAAAATCCCCTTTTAGCAAAAGATGTTCATCGTAAACTCAACAATATCGTTTGTATAGTTCGATGCAGAGTTGAGGGCCCTGTACTTTCAACGTATGAAACCCATAATTTCTTTTGCATACACACTGGCCTTGGGGATTCTAGAGGACTTTAGATAAGCTTCTAAATACTGGCTACCTTTCTTAGCTAGTAAAAACTCAATGCCGTTACCTAATAAAAAGCCACGAGCGTACCCTTGGGATACTACCTTACTGTCTTTATCCGATTCATCGGGCTCCTCTCCTGGTGGATAATCTTGCTCATCCGGCACGCAGTTTAACTTTTTATACTTTACAGTCGAAAAAGCTTTCAAGCTTTTCGCATTCATAACAAACAAGCTTTCCAGCTCTTCGGGCGTTAAGCCTGAGCGAGTGATTGATGCACCGTCCATATCGGAAAAAACATCTTCATAGCTGTCCAGAACTTTAATATTCAACTCGGCTTTAAGCTCATCAATCAACCTCGCGTAACAATCAGAATTTATGACGCGCTTCGCCAATTCAGAGTTTATATTCACCAAACGTCTACCCCTTTAACTATTTTGATTAAATTTGAGCCTAAATGTCGGAATGAATCGACGGCCTCATGCTCCCATGGGGTAAGTGAAAGCAAGTTTGACGTCTCGTGCACACCTGCCCCACAAATACGCTGAGGTATATTACTACGATGAAGCTCCATAGAGACGTCTTTCTGACTTACCTCAAAAGCCCTACGATTCACTACCTCTACGGTAATTTTAGGAGCCTTACCTTCAGACATGCGTGCAATATTTGCGGGAGAGTATGCTCTTGATGGAGCTTTTGCTTCGGCTTTCCAATATTTACTTCGTGCCGTACTCAGGCACTCCCAGCCCCATTGATCAATCCATGCCGTTGGATTAGGGACATACCTGTAGAAGTTCATCCCCCCATCTAACCCAATCGGATCTTGCGTGATAAACCGCCCAATCCCCGGATCGTAATACCGAAGCGTATTGTAGTGCAGCCCCGTCTCGTCGTCGAAATACCGCCCCTGAAACCTCAGGTTCTGCTCGACCATCGTTGATGGCAAGCGTTTCGATTTCACCCCAAGCCTTGTAAGTCGCCTGCCAGACAATACTGCCATCGACATCCGCTATTTCGATCGGCGTACCGATTTGGTCGGTGTGGAAGTAGTAGGGGCTCTACTGTTCCTCGCCCTCATTTCATCGACACGGGCCAGTGGCGCGTAGCTGCTAGGCTCATAGATGTAAAGGCTGCTCGGCCAGGGCGGTTCCTTGCAAAGCATGCGCAAGTCTTGCCAGAGAAAATACTTGTGCTCGGTCTCGCCGTTCATCTCTTGTCTATGAACTCTTGCCTGCCCTGCGCCCGAAACAGCCGTAGCGGTAGGTCCCGACGCTTACCAGCTTGCCGTTATTCCCCACTGTCCAACTCGTGCCGCGGCTGAGCAGTTGGCCACTTTTAGCTCTTTCTGATCTTTGTGAGTCCTTTATTAAGTCTACTTATATTTGTTGGATCTCCACCTCGATCTAAGTAAGTAAACCAACCCGGTATGACCTTCTTAAAAAGCTCAACACACTCGGGCTTAGCATTAGATTTTTTAAGTATAAAATCAATACGCAAACTTTCATCCTCATCAAAAGGCTCGATGAAAATCAAATCATTGTCTTTCAAAAACCTCATTAGCATAGTAATATTCAGCATAATACTTTCGCGATACTCCTTGGATTTTTTCGCATTATAAAGCGTATTCATATTACAAAGCGTGAAATCAAGCTCATTCATAGTGCCGCCTATTAGTTCGCTCGATAAATATCAGAAATATTAGCAACTTCGATTGGCTGTTTGGTTTGAGGATCTTTCACGAAGATCCCCCCCCCACACATCACGAATTCTCTCCTGTTTTAATATCTGCTCAATTTTTTTAGCTGTCCGACTTATTATTTCTTTGGCGGAGCCAGTGCCATCGGGATTTTTCACCACAAGTCTCTCCCCTGTGAGCGAATCTTTAACGGACTTTCCTTCCGCGTTACGAAGATAGCGCTCTGCTAGCACATTCTTTTTTCCATATCGTTTTTCGAATACTGCTTTGGCTCTAGCTTCACGTGCTGTGCCAGCCACTTTATTGGGAGTACACTCCCATCCCCAAGGATCAATCCAACCCGTTGAACTCGGCACATAGGCGTAACGATTATATCCACCAAACAACCCAATCGGATCCTGAGTTATAAACCGCCCAACCCCCGGATCGTAGTACCGAAACGTGTTGTAGTGCAGCCCCGTCTCGTCGTCGAAATACTACCCCTGAAACCTCAGGTTCTGCTCGACTTCGTTGACGGCAAGCGTTTCGATCTTACCCCACGCCTTATACGTCGCCTGCCAGACGATGCTGCCATCGGCGTCCGTCATTTCCAGCGGCGTGCCAATCTGGTCAGTGTGGAAGTAGTAGACCTTCTGTCCTGTCTCACCCTCCTGCTGGTCGACGCGGGCTAACGGGGCGTAGCGGTTGGGCTCGTAGACGTAGAGGCTGCTCTGCCAAGGTGTTTCCTCGCGCAGCAGGCGCAGGCCTTGCCAAAGGAAATCTTTGTGCTCGGTTTTGCCTTCAATTTCGGAGGTTTTGCCGATTCGTCTTCCGAGTCTGTCCTATCTATAAGTGCCCGTGCTGTGCAGCTTGCCGTTATGTAGCGTCTCAGCCCTGACCAGCCGATTTTCGCAGTCGTAGCTGAAGGTCTGGAGGCTGGTCAGCCCTACCCGTTTTTCGATCAAATTGCCCCACGCGTCGTAGGCCTATTCCTGATCACGCCATTTTTTGATGCGGTTGTCTTTAACGTGGTCGAACTGACGTAGTTTGAAGTTCAGCCGGTTCGCCGTCGGGCTTGCGTTCAAGCTGGGTGGTCTGGTCCAGAGCATCGGTGACGGCGATCAGTTGGGCTCGGTCGTCGTACCGGTAGAACGTGCTTTTGCCCGAGCAGTCCTGAAAGCGCTCGACCTGGGCCGGGTTGTTCCACCACAGGTATTTGGACGTGTGGGTCGCATCGATGATGGTGTGGGGCAGCCCGTCGTCGTCGAGGTCTTGTGGCCGAGTACATCAATTTCGGCGATGAGGTTGCCCTGATCGTTGTAGCGCGCCTGCCAGTTCCAGATCGACAAAAGGAATGCTGCGGCGCAGGCTTTGTTCCGACGACAACCCCCAGTCTTTGCCCAATACATTGTCAACGTTGAGGTCGCTGGCTTAAATACGTGACCATTCAATGGGCATCGGGCCGGGAGGATCTGGTTTACCAGCGTCGAAAAGCATATTGCGACGGAGGCCTCGACCATGAAACTATGAAAATCGGTTGAGACATTAGTGTCAAGTAAGGGTAGTTTATATTTTTAAAGAGCCAGCCGCTTATCATTATCAGATTGTCACACCAACGCTCACGCGACCCACCTCTTAAAAATCCAACCTAGCGTCATACACAATGTCCTCAATGTAGCTGAATTTGAAACCTTTCATGTTTGAACATTCAATCGCCTGCTTAAGCTCGGGAGAAAAAACATATTCCTCCATAAGCAACTCACTACAAATAAAAAAATCTAAACTCTGAACGCTTTTCTTCAGCTTGAAGTCCGATATTAGATCGTAGATATAACGCCCTTCGTGATAGCTGTCTTGTTCAATCGCTCCTGTGCGAGGATCAATCCTGAGTTCAAATGAAGAGTTGTCAGCATCTAGCAACGACCTAATTTCCCGGCTACGAATCAAAGCATACTTATTGTCGGATTTTACTTTGGCTCCTTTTGCTTTTAAGAAAACGGAAACCTCTACAATGTCGATCGCACCATGTTCAAATTGCGTTATGATTTTCAACATTTTTTCAGAGCATATAAATTCAGAGCCAAAATAAAAAAAATCAGGTTCGAATACCTCATAATCCGTGAGAAAGTTAAGAACGGTAGGTGGCTTCGGGAACCGTTCATCTGAATAATCATTTGAGTTCCAATTGTAACCAACCAGCTCTCCATATATACTACCTGATGGGCAACCCAGCTCGCCGCCTTTATACTTTATCAAATACATAATTCTTCACCTAACAAAGTCTGCCACTTGAATTGATTGGTACATTTTTGTTCAAAATATTGCTTCTCCATTTGTTCTGTATGGATTTTAGTCCTAACGCCAAATCCATATCAGAGAGGCGCCCAGCCCTGAAAGCAGTGTTCAACTTAGCGACATCGCTTTCGACCAACCCGCTATAATCGACATGATTGCTCCAATGCCCAGGGAGGTCTAGAGTTTGAGCCATAGCTTTAGTTCTGGGCAATTCGATACCATTTGAAGCGCCATCTGGCTTGAATCCAAAAGACTTAGCCCTATCAAACATATCCGGATATTTTTTCATCACCTCCTCAGGAATAATGTGGTGGGCTGCGTGCATATCTCCAGATTTCATTCCGAGGTCCACTCGCAAGTCTCTACTAGAAAGGCCTGCCGGATCGATCCAATTTATCGGATCGTTGGCATACTTGTATAAGCTATGTCCGCCCAATAAACCTATCGGATCTTGCGTTATGAACCTCCCCACCCCCGGATCGTAATACCGAAACGTATTGTAGTGCAGCCCCGTCTCGTCATCGAAATACTGCCCCTGAAACCTCAGGTTCTGCTCCACTTCGTTGACGCTCAGCGCTTCGATCTCACCCCAGGCCTTGTACGTCGCTTGCCAGACAATACTTCCATCAACGTCCGTCATCTCCAGCGGCGTGCCGATCTGGTTGGTGTGGAAGTAGTAGACCTTCTGTGCTGTCTCACCCTCCTGCTGGTCGACACGGGCCAGCGGTGCATAGCTCCCCGGCTCGTAGACGTAGAGGGTGCTCTGCCAAGGTGTATCCTCGCGCAGCAGGCGT